>NZ_SMGR01000002.1:0-300000 GCF_004346865.1 Shimia isoporae | reverse complement strand
GGCCGCGCTCACCGCTTCCCCGCCGTTCAGCGCCATAACCGCCGGATATACAACGGGAAGGGTCAAGAGAAGCATTCCGATGGCATCCATGAACATGCCCAAAACCGCATAAGCCAGAAGGATGCAGATCAGGATCAGCATGGGCGCCATATCCAGTGACGTGATCCAGTCGGAGAATGCATTTGGCAACTGCGCAAACCCAAGGAAGCGGACGTAAACCAGCACGCCCCATATGATCGTAAAAATCATTACGCTTAGTTTTGCGGTTTCCAGCAGGGCGTCTTTGAGCTCGGACCAGCGCATGCCTTGGTAAAGCGCCATCAGAAAGACCACAAAAGCGCCTATTGCCCCGCCTTCCGTGGGGGTGCCCCAAGCATCTCCACCAAACGGGTTATAGACAAAGAAGATGATGGTCATCACCACGATCACAATCGGAAGGGCAGGCGGCAGCGATTGGAAGCGTTCCTTCCATGTGAAGCCGCTGACAGCCGGGCCAAAGCCTTTGATCGTGAGAGCCATGCCAATGATCAGCAGGCCATAAATCAAGGCGGAGAACATGCCCGGGATGAAGCCTGCGAGAAGCAGTTTGCCAACATCCTGCTCAACGATGATGGCGTAGATCACTAGGATTGCAGAAGGCGGGATCAGTGACGCCAGAGTTCCACCTGCCGCGACCACGCCAGCGGCGAAGCGTTTGTCGTAGCCGATCGCCTGCATCTCCGGGATGGCAATCCTGGCAAAAACAGCGGAAGTTGCCACGGAGGCTCCGGATACCGCCGCAAATCCTGCGGTGGCAAAGACCGTCGACACAGCCAATCCGCCCGGCACCCAAGCCAGCCATTTTTTCGCTGCTTCAAAAAGCGCCTTTGTGAGACCGGCATAGTAGGCAAGGTATCCTATCAAGATGAAAGTCGGGATCAGTGAAAGCGCCTGACTGGCGACTTTGGAGTGCGGTACTTGGCCAGCGGTTTTTACTGCAACGGTCACAGCCTTGCCGAAACGGTCGGGTTCATAGCCAAACTTGGCCCAGAAGATCCAGATCAGACCAACCATTCCAGCGGTGGCTGCGGCAAAGGCAACGCGCATACCCAGCACCACGAGTACAAGCATTCCGCCCGAGACGATCAGGCCAATATCAATGGGTTCCATCTGCGAATTCCTTAGGAGTCGTGACCCGAGACATGCTCGGCTTCCATGGCAGCCTGCGTCGCAGCGTCGGCGATCAAAGGCACAGCCACAGGGGATTTGAGTGGATTACGAAAAGCTCGGGCATAGGCCCAGAGCTGCAAGAGCAGGCGCACGCACAGAACGCTGAAGGCAACCGGCGCCAGCAGTTTGGCGGGCCAAAGGGGAATGCCGATGTCGATCGAGCTATCGCGGCTCCAGAGGGGCGCGGCGAAGTCGAAGCTGCGTTCAAAATGCGCCCAGCTCCCCCAAACGAGCAGCAGCATAACCGCAAGAATGACGGCCGTCGTAAGGAACTCGACGGCATAGAGAGTGCGTCCTCTAAGGGCTCCAATGACCATGTCCATTCGGATGTGCCCGCCTTCTCGTTGGGTGAAGGAAATACCCATAAAGGCAATCAGCGGCATGGCCACTTCGATCCAGTCGACATAGCCGGGTAAAGGCTGGTTGGCGATGTTCCGGCCGCCGACTGAAACTACAGCCATGACCATCAGGGAAAAGACTGCCAGCCCGCTGAGAAGGGCAAGAAAGCTCTCAAGCCGGAACAGGCGTTGATCAAGCATGCTGAGGCGACTGCCGTCAGACAGCACCAGGGATGACCCTGCCATCGTAGTACTCCGCTGTCAGGAAAAAGGAGAAGGCCCGGACGCCACATTTTGTGGCATCCGGGCTCAAGGTTTTAGCTGCCGTTGGCGATCATACCGGTCACAAGGTCATAGAGTTCTTGTGCAGGCAAGCCGCGCTTGGTGTTGTGTTCAATCCAGGAGGCCGCTGCGGGTGCTGCCGCCGCCTCTTTGAAGGCGGTGATTTCAGCATCGGTAAATGTCACACGCGCAATGCCACGCTTGTCGAGTTCAGGCCCCCACGCTTCCATGGTCTTGTTCTGGTAGTGGCTTACGTAGTGGTCAAGCGCCTCGTCAACCGAGCTGAGCAGCGCGTCGCGGTGCGTATCAGAGAGGTCTTCAAGTGCGGTGGTATTCACAACAACCGGGCAATTTACGGTGCCAGGATTGAGATTTGTGGTCCACCAAGTGCCGTTTTCGATCGTACCAAAAGACATGTGCGCGTGAGGGGCAAAGCTCACCGCTTTGACAATGCCGCTGTCCATTGCCTGGCGCACTTCAGAGGCCGACATAGAAGTTGGAACGGCGCCTACAGTTTCCATGGCTTTGCCAATGCCGCCAGTGGCGCGCACTGTCAGTCCCTCGAAATCGGCCAAAGTTGCAGGCGCTTCACCCACGCCGACGAGGTTGTACTGAGGCAGAGGAGACGGCATCAGTAAAGTTGCGTCCCAACGTGCAAGATCCTCGACCACGGCAGGGTGTTGATAAACGGCCATGGAGAGCTCAACTTCTTGCTCGAGAGAGGCTACGCCAAGGAACGGAAGCTCGAGCACGGTGATCGACGGGTTTTTGTCGCGGTGATAACCAGCGCAAAACTGAGCCATTTCAAAGGCACCAATCGAGATGCCATCCAGGTTTTCCTTGTTCTTGGACAGGCCGCCGTAGCTGATGTTCAGGGTGAACTCGCCACCGGTTTTTTCGCTCACCAGTTCAGCAAGTTTTTCGACGTGCTCAGTAAATGCGCGTCGTTTACCCCAGAGCGATACGTTCCACTCTGTTGCCAGTGCTTCGGTAGCAAATGTCATGGAAAGGGCAGCGACGGCTGCCCGGTTTAGATGTTTGCGCATAGTGGCTCCTCCCAAAGACGCAATTCAGATTGGGGGGAGTATTTCGGGGTCCGCAGCGCTTGCCTATGAAGGAAAACGCGCGCGCGGATTGTATTGCCCTGCGGATTTCCGCAGGGCAAATTCGGGCTTACAAAAAAGCGTCCTTGTCCAGTCCCAGCTTGACGATCTTTTCGTTCAATGTGCGGCGTCCGATCCCCAAAGCTTCGGCTGTGGCGTCCATTCGCCCTTTGTGGGCTTTGATTGCCTTGCCAATCAGTTCACGTTCAAAAGCAGCCACAGCCTCGCGCAGCGTGTCCGGCACGTCGTCCAGGTGCGTGTCACTTTGGATTGCGGTCTGCATCGATCCCACACCGCGCCGTGCCGTGAGTATGCGCCGCTCACACACGTTGCGCAGTTCCCGCACGTTACCGGGCCAGTCATGAGACAGCATTGCGGCAATGTCGTCTGGCTCCATCGGTGGCGCTTCGATTTCGTAAACCTGCGCGTAATCTGCGAGGAAATGCGCAGCGAGCAGAGTGATGTCGTCGCGGCGCAGTTTTAGCGGAGGAAGTGTTAGAACGATGGTATTTAGGCGGAACAACAGATCCTTTCTAAGGCGACCACTGTTTGCGGCCTCGGCGACGTCTTCGTTTGTGGCAGAGATTACCCTAAGTTTGACCGGCACGGGTGATACTGCGCCCACGGGCAACACCTGTTGATCTTCGATCACACGAAGTAACTTCGCCTGCACCGCCAAAGGACAAGAGCAGATTTCATCAAGAAAGAGCGTGCCACCGGAAGCTGCTAGAAGGCGCCCGCCTGATTGTCCCTCAATGCCGAACATTTCAGTTTCAAACGTGTCGGCACTCAGGGCAGCGCAGTTGAGCGCCAGAAATGGCGCATCGGGGTCTGTACCAAGGTCATGCAGGGCGTGGGCGACCAGTTCCTTGCCGGTTCCAGTGTCACCTTGAAGCAGCACGGCAACCGGTGTGTCGGCCAGGTCCATTATTTCCTCGCGCAGCGCGACAATCGCGTCAGTCTGTCCGAGAAGTACGCGATCAAGTCCGGAAAGCTTGAACAATCGGTCGCGCAAGCGGGTGTTGCTTTGGCGCATCCGGTTCTGGTCTGCCGCGTGTGTCAAAACTGTCAGTAACCGACGTGGTTCATAGGGCTTTTCGATAAAGCCATAGGCCCCGTCCTGAATGGCCTGTACCGCCATCGGAATATCACCATGCGCAGAGATCAGGACGATTGGCGGCGCAATGGACTTATCGAGGCTCGCCAGCAATTCCAGACCAGACATACCGGGCATCCGCACGTCCGACAAAATGACATCGGGGGTGGTGTTGACCAAGTGATCTGACACTTGTTGCGCCCGGGAAATCGCTGTTGCGCGCCAACCGGCGGACTCCAGAAGATCAAGCAAACTCTCTCGCATGGACTTGTCATCATCGACGATCAGAACGGTGTACGGCTGTTTTTCAGTCATGATATTTTTCATCCGTCTGTACCGCAGGAAAAGAGATTCTAAAGACTGTGCCGCCGCCATCTCGCGCTTTGGCACTCATGGTGCCGTCATGGTCTTTGACGATGCTGGCGGAAATGGACAAGCCAAGTCCCATGCCGCGACCACTTTCGCGTGTCGTCACGAATGGCTCCTGCATCTCGGGAAGCGTCACATCTCCAAATCCGTGCCCATTGTCTGCGATCTCCACCCAAGCCGTAACGCCATCAGTTTGAACCGAGATCCTGATCTCTGGCTGTCCGGTTTCTTCCATTGCATCGATTGCATTGCGCAGGACGTTGGTCATCACCTGTTCCACCCGCAAGGCAATACCGCGAACCCAGACCGGTGTTTCGGGCAGATCTAGCCGAACTTCAACAGCACCACTTTCGAGGTTTGTCGTCACGAGTTCCAATGCCGCTTTCACGGATGATGACAAATCGACGTCTGTAAACGGTTCGCTTTCCGAGCGGGCAAAGAAACGCAGTTGGCGCGTTATTCCCTCCATTCTATCAACGAGGCCACCGAGGTTTCGGGTGAGTTTCGATTGTCCGTTTGCACCGATTTCCGCCGCTGCGAGATGATTGCGCATGGCGGCAATCGGCTGTCCGAGTTCGTGGGTCACAGAAGCTGAAAGCTGTCCCAATGCAGCCAAACGGCTGGCCCGGTCCAGTTCTGTCTGGGTGCGCTTTAGTCGCCGCTCCGCTGCGTTGCGCTCTTCAATTTCCACAGCCAGTCGTTCGTTTGCTTCACGCAGCTTCGCTTCCTCCATCTCGGAGCGGGTCAAGGCTGCTCCGACGCGCCTCGTCCGGCCGATCTGCAACACAGTGAAAACGGCTCCCCCAACCAATGCGAACAAGGCCGTTACCAACCAACTGCGTGCACTGGCGCGGTCGTCGCCGGAAAAATAGTGCAGGGTCCAATTGTGGGTCGGATCACTTGCGGAAAGATGGAGGCGTTTACCATCTGAAATGCGCGCCCAGTTGCCGGACATGTCCACCCAGTCGAGCGCTTCGAGTGCCTGTCCGGGAAATTGCTTGGCCGCAGCGATCTCTGCGCGCTGTGTTTCGGACAACGGTGCGAGCGTGCGATATTGCCAGGAGGGATCCGACGACAATAGGATGACGCCGTCCTCGTTGGCCAAAAGGACCTGCTCTCCGGAGTTGCGCCAGCTTTCTTCTAGGTCAGAAAAGTCAATTTTGATCGCGACGACGCCTACGGGCGTTTCTCCGCTGTTTTCCACAGCATTCGCGATAAAGTAACCGGGTAATCCGGTGGTCGCACCGATCGCATAAAACCGCCCCTGTTCGCCCGAAATTGCCCTTTTGAAATATGGACGGAACGCATAATTCTGCCCTATGAAGCCGCCGGCGTCGCGAAAGTTGGATGCCGAAATAGTAAAGCCGTTCTCATCCATCAGGTAGATCGCGTCGAGCCCGCTTTGCGCTGCGAAATCTTCAAGTCGATCATTCAATTTGCCTGTGCCTGCACCCTCTGCCGTGTCGATCACAAAAGGGTCTCGCGCAAGTATGTGCGTGAGATGAGAGTAGCGCTCCAACTCAGCCTTGACCGAGCTTTGATAGAGAGACAGGCGGCCTTCGGCTTTGGAGAGTTCCTCTGACAGAAAGTAACGATATGTACCCTGTGACAGGCCAATCACGGCAACAATCGCAGCAACAAAAAGCAGACTGTAGGTTGAAACCCGCATGTCGATCCCCCTTGGCGCGCATAGGAACACAGTGCCGCCGGAGCGTCCATCCTGCTGTTCGGTATGAGTAAAAACAACAAAGGCGCCCATGGGCGCCTTGTTTTATTGGTCGGAGTGAGAGGATTCGAACCTCCGACCCCTGCCTCCCGAAGACAGTGCTCTACCAGGCTGAGCTACACTCCGACCGTGACGGGCGATTTAGTCCGTTCAGGAGGTTTTGGCAAGCACAATTGCTGCAAAATTACTCCTGCTCTGGGCGTCGCATAACTTGGCTGACGCGGAAGCTGCCTGGCGAGATTCCGCGCGATCTGGTGCGCAGAACGGGGGTTTGTTCCGAGGTGCCGCCGCGGGCCTCGCGGGCAATGATGAACAGTCCGCTAGCAACAATAATTCCGGCGCCAATAAGCGTCATGGAATCAGGCACTTCGCTGAAGATCAGAATTCCAAATATTGCGGCCCAGATGATCTGGGAATACTGCATCGGCGCAACGAGCGCGGCCTCAGCGTTGGTGTAGGAATAGACCAGCATCAACGACGCGGTGAAACTGAACAACGCCACAGTGGCCATTCCGCCAAGATCCACGAGTTGCACCGGTTCATAAACAAAGATCATTGCCACTCCCATGACGCCGACGTTGATCAAGGCGGGGTAGAGCATCAACACGGCGCGACGCTCTTCGCGCCCGATCTTGCGCAAGATCACAGATTGCAGCGCGACAGCGAATGCCGCCAGTAGCGCCGCGAAGTGGCCCATCTGGAGTTCAGTGGCTCCAGGGCGCACGACCACGATCACACCGCCCAGACCGAGCAGAACGGCAATCATGCGCATCACGCCCACTTTTTCTCCCAGGATTGGTATGGCAAGCACAGTGATCAGTAGGGGGGCTGCAAACAAAAGGGCGTAGACTTGTGCAAGCGGCAGCACCGTAAATGCGTAAAATGCTGCGGTCGGAGAGGTCACGACGCAAACCGAACGTAAGGCCACCCACCATGGGTGCACCGGGCGCAAGTTGCCTTGTGTCGGGTCGCGGACGAGCATCAGCGTAATCAGCGGAAAACTGAACAAACCGGAGAAAAATACGATTTGGAACGGCGAAAACGTTGCGCCAAGAAATTTCACTACGACGTCGTGCGTGGAGAAGATTGCAAACGCGAGGAGAGCGACCAATACGGCTTTGATTTGCATGATCCGCCCCATGAAATGTGCTGCGTTGACGCTATGTTAGCGCAATCCGCTTCGGGGCGATAGAAGCGCTGTAAAAGAAAAAAGGGGCACCGCGGGGCGCCCCTTTCGAAAAAGGTATCGTGATTTTACAGGCTGGCGTCCAGCGCTGCCAGAAGGGCATCGCCCATTTCCGAAGTGGACACGGGGGCACCGCCTTCTGCCTGCATCAGGTCCGCGGTCCGAACGCCGTCGGCAAGGACTTTCTCAACGGCGGCTTCCAGGCGGTCGGCTTCCTCACCCTCGCTGAAGGAGTAGCGCAGCGCCATCGCAAATGAGAGCACGCAGGCGCAGGGGTTGGCTTTTCCCTGACCGGCAATGTCAGGTGCGGAACCGTGCACCGGTTCATAAAGCGCTTTCGGGCGGCCGTTTTCCATTGGTGCTCCAAGCGAAGCAGACGGCAACATGCCCAACGAACCGGTCAACATTGCGGCACAGTCGGACAGGATGTCGCCAAACAGATTGTCGGTGTAGATCACATCGAATTGTTTGGGTGCGCGCACCAGCTGCATCGCACCGTTGTCGGCATACATGTGGGATACTTCGACTTCGGGATAGTCCTTGGCCACCTCGTTGACGACTTCGCGCCACAGAATGCCACTTTCCATGACGTTTGCTTTTTCCATCGAACAAAGGCGCTTGTCACGTTTCATCGCCAATTCAAAAGCGGCACGGGCGCCACGCTCGATTTCAGATTCGGTATAGCGCTGGGTGTTGATACCTACACGCTCGTTGCCTTCTTCAAAGATGCCGCGCGGCTCACCGAAGTAAACACCAGAGGTCAGTTCGCGGACAATCATGATGTCCAAGCCTGACACGATATCGGTTTTCAACGAAGAGAAATCCGCCAGCGCGTCAAAGCATTGCGCCGGGCGAAGGTTGGCAAAGAGATCCATTTCCTTGCGCAGGCGCAGCAGGCCGCGCTCTGGCTTCACGGAGAAGTCGAGGTCGTCATATTTGGGTCCACCTACAGCGCCAAGCAGAACCGCGTCTACTTCCTGTGCTTTCGCCATGGTGTCGTCATGCAGCGGAACCCCGTGTTTGTCATAGGCAGCGCCGCCGACAAGGTCCTCGCTCACATCGAATTTTAGCCCGCGCTTGTCGCCGAACCAGCCAATAATACGCTGCACTTGCGTCATGACTTCGGGGCCGATGCCGTCGCCGGCGAGGATGAGAAGCGAGGGATTGCTCATGAGGGTCAGTCCTTGTCCAAATGGGTCCGCATTGGACTAGCGGCTGACGCCCCAAAGATCAAGAAACAAAGGGCTTTAATGCGCCTTCAATAAGCGACCAGACTCGTGAAATACGCGGCGTGTGTCGAAGCGCCTCGTGCGCCGTCAGCCAAACAGGTAAAACAGGCAAAGGGAAGTCGATTGGCACCTCTTCGATGTTCTCGGTTTTCAGAGCGACATTGCGCTGGCAAAACCCCAGTCCGCACCCCGCGCGCACCAGTTCCCAATAGGCGGATTGGTTGTCGCACCGGACTGCGAACCAATCCCGTTTTGCAGCGATACCCATGCGTCGCATTTCCCGTATGATGTCATCGTTGGCGTCATATCCGACAATGTCGTGGTGGCGCAGATCATCAGCGTTTTGCGGGCGCCCCTTGCGATCCAGATAACTCTGAGCTGCGAACATCCCCAGGCCAATATCACCGAGGTGCCTTGTAATCATATCAAGCTGTTCAGGGCGATACATTCGCACAGCGATATCGGCTTCTCGAAACAGCAGATTTTCAGACTGGTCCGACGGCAGGAGATCGATTTGAATTGCAGGCTCTTCCAGCCGGATCTGAGCGATAATCCCAGGCATCACGTGGTGCGCCATGAAGACTGAGCAGGCGACGCGGACGTCTCCTTCGAGTCGGTTCTCTTGCCCGGCCGCTCTGAGCGACAGTTCGGTCATTGCTACAGCCATGGCGCGGGCAGGAGACAAGAGTTCCTGACCTTTGCCAGTCAATTCAAAACCGCGAGCTTGACGCTGGAAGAGTTCCTGCCCCAGATGACTTTCCAATGTGCGGATGTGGCGCCCGAGTGTAGGCTGCGAGGCGCCAAGTTTTCGTGCCGCTGCTGAAAGCGAACCAGTTTCCGCAACGGCGACAAAGGACTGCACCAGTGACCAGTCAATATCTGCGAGTCGTTTTTCCATTCATTATTGAATATCACAAATTCGAACATCGCCAATACCCATCTAAATTCGCATATCTCATCTTGATTTCATCGAACAAGGAGAGTGAGCATGACCAAGACAGTATTGATCCTCGGTGCCAGCGGCCGTTTCGGACGGAACGCGGAGCAGGCCTTTGAAAACGCGGGTTGGACAGTGCGAAATTTCAACCGTGAAACCGATACTTTGAGGCAGGCGGTTCATGGGGTGCAGGTGATCGTCAACGCTTGGAACCCGCCTTATTACGATTGGGCCCAACAGGTGCCACGCTTACATGACGATGTGATCGCGGCGGCGCGGATTGTCGATGCAACTGTGATCATCCCCGGTAACGTTTATGTCTATGGAATGGATAACGGCGGCACATGGGACGTGACCACGCCGCACCGCGCGCAAAATGCCTTGGGTATGGTTCGCCGCACCATGGAGCAGGCGTACCGCGAGAGCGGTGTACGCACGATAATTTTGCGTGCCGGCGACTTTCTTGACACGGAAGCCTCAGGCAATTGGTTTGATATGATCATGGCGCCCAAACTTGCCAAAGGAGTTTTTACTTATCCGGGGGCAACAAACCTCGATCACGCGTGGGCCTATTTGCCGGATCTTTGTCGCGCGGCTGTTGAGTTGGCGGAGAACCGGGACAAACTAAACCGGTTCGAAGATGTCCCGTTCCCGGGCTACACCCTGACCGGAGAAGCCATGGTTGATCGACTGTCCGCAACAACTGGGCGCGACATCAAACTAAAAACAATGAACTGGCTTCCAATTCAGATTGCCCGCCCATTCTGGAAGCTTGCGCCCCATCTTCTGGAAATGCGCTACCTGTGGAACATGCCGCACCGGCTAAGCAGCTCGCGGTTTGACGAACTGCTGCCGGACTTTCAACACACTCCGATTGAAAAGGCTCTCGCGAGCGCCGTTCCACCTGAAGCGCTTCTGCATACCCGCGATCAAAAACTGATGTCGATCCAGACCAGCTTGTGACGGCTTGCCTCAACGCCGCCGAATGAGAGCAATTCATGGCCTTGCGCACCTACGCGGGGCCAAAAAATTCCCGCAGCATGCACGCGCAAGTCCCTTGAAGGCAGTACATAACTCACACGCAGATCGCCTGGTTTCGGTTCTGCCCAGTCGACGGTCGGACCTGCGTCCACCAATGGGTCTTGAACACGAGGGTCGCTGATAAGCGCCGCAATTGTTTGCCGCCGACCGTCACCGTTCCGTGGGTCGAGGTTTGCGTTTCCGACGATCACAAATCGATTCTTGGGCACAGGCCCGAAGGCTTCATCCAGATACACCTGCCAAAACCTGATTTCATCCGCATTGCGCAGGCCATTCCGATCTTCGGGTCCGTCAAATACCGGCGGACCGGCCGCGAAAGTCAAAAGAGTCAACTCGCCATCGGGATGGGCAATCGGCAAAACCCAGTGCCCAACACTGGACAAGCGTTGGACAGCTTGCGCCTCGCGGCTCGGAAAGGGGGCGCCATTCACATGAGGCATTTGTGCATCCGGAAGGTCGCGCCAAAGCAAATCGGAAAAGTTCTGTGCCTCTGCCGCAAGAAAGGGCCAGCGGGACAGCACAGCCATTCCGTCGGCTCCCCGAAACCGCCCATAGCCCTGCGCATCTGCGGCGGTGCCCAAACGACCGTCACCATCCATGTCCAGCCCCGTTCGGACACCGGTGTTGGGTGGCAATGCAAACAGGTGCTTATATGTGAGGCCGAGGTCCGCTATTACGTCCCGCAAAGCTGCCAATGCCAGCAGATCAGCGTCATAGTCTAGACCCTGTAGGACAAGAATGTCCGGTGCGCGATGCGCAATCACCTGCGCCACTGCGCGAGCTTGATCGTCGCCGCGTGTCAGGTCCCGCAAAAGTACGCCCGGACCGCGGCGGGACATTTCAACATCAAATGTGGCAATGCGGATCCGGTCGGCCGCAACGCTGGCAGCCGCCCAAAACACCGCACATGAAACCGCAATCAGGCGGGTTGCACACCACGCGCTGCCGCATAGGCGCGACGCCTGTTTTCGCTGATCATAGTGGCGACCCGCAACATCGCCATGCCGCGCATAATCATGCTCGCGGGAATGAATGCCCATGCCGTAATTGTCCAAATCAATGTCAGCGGATCATCCAGATGGATCGGATCAATCAGGTCAGACATCATCTGAACCACCGCCGGGATCAAGAATGGCATCAGAAATCCTAACGCAATGTTAAGACGCCCGTCGCGTTGAAGTCGCGGCAACACATCACCCCCCGCTGTCGGGTCAAACAAAGGCAAGTTCACCCAAACGTTGAAGGCTCCGTTCCGAGCCGGCCAACCCAGAATACGAACATAGAAGTAGAAGATCGCGAGCGCGCATAGCGAGATAAGGTACGCCATGCCCGAGGCGGTGCGCACAGCCAGCATCAGCTCCGCAGAAGCATTGTTGGGCAGCATGATCACCATCAGGCGAACTGGCGAGTAGGGGAAGTCGATCGCATCACCCACGATGTAGCCGAGCGCATGCAGGAAAGATGTGAGAGCATTCGGTGACGCCTCGCCCCGTGCGATGACGCTCAAGGTAAAGACCGTCAGGAACACCGCCAGAAAGCGCAGCCGATTGAACGGGGGCGCATACCGGAATTCGACAATCGAAGGATAGGTGGACGTATACTCAATGAAAACCAACATGCCTGCGAACAACGCAAACAGCAGCATGATGTGGATTGCATCGGCACTGACGGTCGGCATCAAAATTGCCGGCAAAGCAAACAGCAATGCCACCAATAGTGCCCGCGTCAACGCACTGATAATTCTGCCAAACACTACCCGTTTCCCTTCAAACTGGATGCCGCGATTCTCTGACCATCGTTGTGGTCCGCGATCTTTTTCCAACTTGATCCCGCCGACATTGCGGCAGGGTGCCTCATTCTTGCCTTATTGTGGCACTTGGCGCGGGTCCGGCTCAAGGATTACTTTCCGTGTTGGTAAATTTTTGAACCTGCGAATTTGCAACTGGTGCGCGAATGCATCATTCCGGAGCAGTCAAAAGAGTAATAAACTCAGTTGGATACTAGATGTGGTGGCATGTGTGAGTGAGTTCCACTATGCGAGGCTTTTGCCGCTCTGGCTCCAAATTGCGCGTGCCTTATTTTTGACGCAATTCCGCGGCGGGTCGCAAAAAAACAGAAAAGGCCGCCCAAAAAACAGGCGGCCTCGGCGTTTTCCAGAAGCTTTAGGGTGTTACACCCACGGGCGCTCTGCGCTGGCTTTTGACTCATAGCTATCGATCGACGCGGCCTTTTCCATGGTCAAACCGATGTCGTCCAATCCATTTAGAAGGCAATGCTTTTTGAAGGCATCTACATCGAACTTGATCACATCGCCGTCCGAAGTGGTGATCTCCTGTGCTTCAAGATCCACGGTCATCCGGGCATTTTCGCCCTTCTCCGCATCCTTCATCAGAAGATCCACCTGCTCTTGGGGCAGGACCACAGGGAGCATGCCGTTCTTGAAGCAATTGTTGAAAAAGATGTCGGCAAAAGACGTCGAGACGATCACCTTGATGCCGAAGTCCTCCAGTGCCCAAGGCGCGTGTTCGCGCGAGGAGCCGCAGCCGAAGTTGTCGCCGGCCACCAGAATGGAGGCCTCGCGGTACTGGGGCTTGTTCAGCACGAAATCCTCGATCTCGGTGCCGTCGCGGTTGTAGCGCATCTCGTCAAACAGGTTTTTGCCAAAGCCGGTCCGCTGGATCGACTTCAGGAAGACCTTGGGGATGATCATGTCGGTGTCGATATTCACCAGCGGCATAGGCGCGGCGATACCGGAGAAGGTTTCGAATTTTTTCATTACATCAGCTCCCGAATGTCGGTGAGTTTGCCGGTGATTGCTGCGGCGGCGGCCATGGCAGGGGACACGAGGTGCGTGCGGCCCTTGTAGCCCTGACGGCCTTCAAAATTGCGGTTCGAGGTGGACGCGCAACGCTCGTTCTCGCTCAGCTGGTCAGGGTTCATCGCCAGACACATGGAGCACCCAGCCAGACGCCATTCAAAGCCTGCATCACGGAAGATATCCGCCAGACCTTCTTCTTCGGCCTGCGCCCGTACAAGACCGGATCCCGGAACGATCATGGCGCGCATGCCGTCCTTCACCTTTTTGCCTTTGACAACTTCTGCTACGGCCCGCATGTCTTCGATCCGCCCGTTTGTGCAGGAGCCGATGAACACGGTGTCGATCTCGATATCGGTCAGCTTCTGACCGGGTGTCAGGCCCATGTATTCGATCGAGCGTCGTGCCGCGTCGACCTTGCCGCCTTCGAAGTCTTCTGGCGCAGGAACAACACCGGTGATCGGCAGAACGTCCTCGGGCGAGGTGCCCCAAGTCACGACGGGCTGGATGTCTTCGCCCTTCAGGGTCACGACTTTGTCGAAGTGCGCGCCTTCGTCAGTGTAGAGTGTCTTCCAATACGCCAGCGCCTGCTCCCAAGCGCCGCCTTTGGGGGCGTGCGGACGGCCTTTGCAGTATTCAAACGTGGTCTCGTCCGGCGCGATCAAGCCGGCACGTGCGCCGCCTTCGATCGCCATGTTGCACACGGTCATGCGGCCTTCCATAGAAAGGTCGCGGATCGCTTCGCCACAGTATTCGATCACATAGCCGGTGCCGCCAGCAGTGCCGGTCGCACCGATTACAGCCAGTGTGATATCTTTGGCAGTTACGCCAGGCTTCAGCTTGCCGGTGATTTCCACCTTCATGTTCAGCGATTTCTTCTGAATCAGCGTCTGGGTCGCCAGAACGTGTTCAACCTCGGACGTGCCGATGCCGTGTGCAAGCGCACCGAAGGCACCGTGCGTGGCGGTGTGGCTGTCGCCACAAACCACAGTCATGCCTGGCAACGTCCATCCGTTCTCCGGGCCAACAATATGCACGATACCCTGACGAACGTCGGACACCGGATAATAGTGCACACCAAATTCCTTGGCGTTTTTGTCCAGCGCTTCAACTTGGATGCGCGATTCCTCTGTCATCTGCGCGGGGTCTTCGCGGCCTGCCGTCGTCGGTACGTTGTGGTCCGGAACGGCAATGGTTTTTTCTGGTGCGCGCACTTTACGCCCAGCCATGCGAAGTCCTTCAAAGGCTTGCGGGCTGGTCACTTCGTGAACGAGGTGGCGGTCGATATAAAGCAGGCAGGTGCCATCGTCGGCTTCGTGGGCGACATGGGCATCCCAGATCTTGTCATAGAGCGTTTTGGGGGACATCGGTCCTCTCCATTCTGTTGGGGTAGCTAGGTGATGTGGCTGTCAAACAGACGTGCGAACGCACGCCGCAGGCTTATAGCGCGGCAATAACCGACTTGCTCTGACCAAAGAAACGCCAGGGCAAGAAGGCGCGGTCTGATATGTCGTAGATACGTTTCATCACGCTTCACCTACACCCTTGAATAGATTCCTTCAAGCGCATCCCGTCTCCGCGCAACATTCAAAAAGCTCAAGTTGCTGCAATCGTCGCTTACGTGCCAAGGTAGAGGGGATGGAACAGGACGTGACACTGGCACCCGAGGAGCAAACCTCGGAACTGGACCGCATCGCCGGGGCGGAGCGACAGGTTACTGGCGGGCTGCCCGAAGGCGAGCCAGCCGCAACGACCGACATTGCGCTGGGCATTTGGGATCGGCTTGTCACCTTTATTGAAAGCCTAACCCGCCCATGGGTTGCCTATCAGGTCGCCATTGTACTTGTGCTTTTAGTGGCAGCATTCGCTCTGTCCTACATTCTGAAGCCGCGGTTCTACGACTGGCTCAAGACCCGAGAAGGATGGTCCAAGCTGCGCTATCGTTACGGCGTTATGGTGCATCGGCGCATGCCGCTCATCCTGTTCACCGTGATGATTTGGTCGGTAGTCTGGGTGATGCAATCCGTGACGTGGCCGAGCCGATCCTACATTCTGGACTTGTTGGCAAACCTTGCTCTTGCCTGGCTGTTGGTGGTGATCATTCTGCGAGTGGTTGTGAACCCGACCCTGCGCGCTTTCCTGCGCTATGGTTTGTGGATTTGGGCGACGCTTGTGATCACCGGCCTGCGGGATGACGCAGTCAGTCTCATGGACAGCATGGCTCTAAACTTTGGCGAAACCCGCATATCCCTGTGGATGATTGCTCAAGCGATGGTTTTGCTGGGTTTGACCTTTGCCGTTACCCGCTTGCTGTCGCGGCAAGCAGACGCACGTCTGAAACGCAGTCAGGACATCTCGCCTTCGATGCGCGTGTTGTTTGGCAAGCTGCTGCAAGTTTTGCTATACACGTCGGCTTTTTTTATCGGATTGCGCATCATCGGTTTCGACCTGCAGGGCCTCGCATTTCTGACTGGTTTCATCGGTGTGGGTCTCGGTTTTGGTCTACAAAAAGTGGTTTCCAACCTTGTCTCCGGCCTGATCATCGTGATGGACAAGTCCATCAAGCCAGGCGACGTGATCTCGTTGGGTGAGACTTTCGGTTGGATCAACTCACTTGGTGCTCGCTATGTCAGCGTGGTGACACGGGACGGCAAGGAATTCCTGATCCCCAACGAAGACCTGATCACAAATCAGGTTGTGAACTGGTCTCACTCGGACAAATACGTCCGTCTCGATATCTTTTTCGGAACTGCCTATGGCGACGATCCCCATCTCGTGCGAAAGATCGCGGTCGAAGCCGCACAATCGGTGGGCCGTGTTCTCAATTTTCCTAAAACGCCTGTCTGTCACATCACTGGTTTCGGGGACAGCAGCGTTGACTACATCCTGCGTTTCTGGATCGAAGACCCGACGGGTGGACTGACCAATATTCGAGGCAATGTTTATCTGGCGCTTTGGGATGCGTTCAAGGAACACGGCATCTCGCTTCCCTTCCCTCAGCGTGAAGTACGTATGCTCGAAGACTCCTCAACAAATTGACACGGTCTGATGCCTGTCGGGAGCGGCCCAATTTTGCTGACCGTCACAAATTGGCAATCTCTTTGATGTGAACTGGCTTCAATCCCCTTGCCTTTCATTGAGAATGGAGTCAGGGGGTGCTATTCTCGACTTATGCCCGGCATCGGGGCTGACAGGTGCGCTACAAGGAGGGCAGACTTCTGTCTCTGAACACAGACGTGGCCAAGGCTGCAAACCCACATCCCGCGGTGAGCGCGGATGACACGGGTGCGACCAGCGAAGCACTGCTGACCCGCATCCTCTCCTCTCTCGACGAAGACAAAGCCGAAGACGTGGTGCAGATCGATCTGCGCGGCAAGACGTCTATTGGCGATTACATGGTGATCTGTTCCGGACGCTCTTCGCGTCAGGTGAACGCCATCGCCGAGAAGCTGGTGGAACGCCTGAAATCCGAGTTTGGCCGCGGTGCCAAGGTCGAAGGCAAGGAAACCGGCGACTGGGTGTTGATCGACACCGGCGATGTGATTGTGCATGTCTTCCGTCCCGAGGTTCGGGAGTTTTATCAGCTTGAAAAAATGTGGTTGCCTGCGGGCACTGCATAAACCGCTGATCCGATTGGTCGTCGGCAGACGACCTGGGAGACGAAAATGGCACTGAAGGTGCATATCTGCGCCGTGGGTCGGCTGCGGTCCGGACCTGAGCGCGACCTGCTTGACGACTATCTGACACGCTTTGACCGGACTGGCCGTGCACTTGGCCTTGGGCCCGTCACTGTGCACGAAGTTGAGGATCGAAAGAACGGCGGCATGTCAGCTGAGGCCCCTTTATTGCAAGGTGTCATTCCCAAAGGTGCCGTAATTTGCGCTTTGGATGAGCGTGGCAAACTGATGAGTTCTCCGGAATTTGCAGACATGCTTGGTGGCTGGCGCGACGAAGGTCGCGGGGATGTCGCCTTCGTGATCGGGGGCGCGGACGGTATCGACCCGTCGCTCCGGGCTCAGGTCGATGCGAAGCTGAGTTTCGGTAAAATGGTCTGGCCACACATGCTGGCCCGCGTGATGCTAAGTGAACAGCTTTACCGCGCGGCTTCAATTTTGGCCGGTGCGCCCTATCACCGGGTTTGAATAGCTTTACCGACGCCAAGCCGACGCAATACAGACGTTTTGCAGACACCCCGATTTAGCGTGGCTCTTGCATCAATGCCGCACGGCTTTGGGACGCAAATTCTCGACGGGCAAGCACAAAAACAGTGACCACCGTTGCGCCAATCAAGGCCAATGCTCCGAAAAGCCAAGCCAACCCCGCCATCGCAAAATAGACCGAGCGCAACCCTCTGTTGAAGCTTCTTGATGCGGTGACATTCACGGTCCCGGCCTTCTCTGCGCGCGCCACCGCAGCTGGGTGGTCACCGTCATTGGGCACTGAGGCCATCAAGATTGCGCAGTAGCCGAACAGCCTATGGGACCAGACAAATTTCAGAAAGGCATTGGCAAGAAAGATAAGGATAACCGCAAGTTTAAGTTCGATTTCCACCTGCGATTCCGAGACCTGAGTTAGGTCTCTGGCGATGCCCGAAATCTTCTCAGCGTTGCCCATCAACGCGAGCAAACCACCTATGGCAATCATAGATGTGGACGCAAAGAACGCCGTACTTTGCCGTAAGTTGGATACGATTTGTGCATCAAAAACCCGGGTGTTGCGGTCCACCAGATGCAACATCCATTCACGACGGTAGAATCCCATCATCTGCGAAACGGACGGCCGATTTTTCGGTGGGTTTTCAATGACGAAACCAACTAACAGCCAGCCAGTGACCAAAATTGCGAGGGCGACAATATCGAATGTCGTAAAGAGTGTCGAAATGTTGGTCCAAAGCATATGCGCACGCTAGCCGCAGTTGGTCTTGCTGGCCAGCCGCTAAAATCCGGCGTTGAGCCTTTGTACTGCGCAATCCGGTTTCACGCTCTGGTGTTGCGGGCCGTCAACTGGGCAAAGCAGAAGAATTTATGCCAATTCCAAAATTTGATTTTAGTGGTCCGATCATACAGGTGGCTATGGTCTTTGCCAGTGGTCCAAATGGACCGCGCCGAAGGTCACGCGGTGGCCTTTTGATTGGGAAAAACACTCGAACGAAAGATATCGGGAACGGGTTCTGTCTACTCGGTTTCTGCGCTAGATTGACCTTACGCGACATGGTGCTGCCTCAATTCCGCCAAGAGCGTAAGATAGGATGTGTAAAGGTATCCACAGGAGCGAGTTGTGTCGAAGTTTGCGGCGGCCATTCTATTAATTCTTCTCGGCGCTGTCGCTTCTGCTCAGGACGCGGCGCTTCGTACTCTGGCGACGGGTGACGATGGCAAGGATTGGGGCGCGGTTGGTCGGCTGGAAATTGACGGGCGCGGGTTTTGCACAGGGGCGTTGATTGCTCCGAACAAGGTACTGACAGCCGCGCATTGCTTGTATGATCGCAAAACAGGTGTGATGCATGATGTGTCTGCCGTCGAGTTTCGGGCAGGTTGGCGAAATGGCCGCGCGGAAGCATACCGCAGTGTTCGCCGGGCCGCTGTGCATCCTGACTACGTCTTTGGGCAGGACGAACTTATGTCGCGCTCCAGAAGCGATCTGGCAATACTCGAGCTTCACCACCCGATCCGAAATTCAACGATCGAACCCTTCGAAACGGCAGGCCGACTTCGCAAAGGGTCAAAGATTGGTGTGGTGTCTTACGCTGTTGGACGAGAAGCAGCGCCTTCATTTCAAGAAACCTGCCGCGTCATGGGGCGCTATCGCGGGGTGTACGTCCTGAGTTGTGACATTGACTTTGGGAGTAGTGGTGCCCCGGTCTTCCTTTTTGAAGACAATCAAGTGCGTATTGCGTCGGTCGTAGCAGCTAAAGCAGAACTGAATGGTCAGAAAGTTGCTCTGGCCGCAGCGTTGGACTTTGCGTTGGACGAAGTGGAAGGTGAGTTCGCTGAGAAAACGATACGTGCGCCATTGCCGACGGTCAAAGTATCGCCACAGCGCAACAACACCGGTGCGAAATTTGTCCGCCCCAACGGGGGTTGAAACGCCGAATTCCCTTCCCAAATGTCATTGTGTCGGAATGCCAACGATGGGTTCCGCATCTCACGCCTGTCCGCTGAGGAAGGCAGAAAACATGTTGTCGCTTATGAAAAGGATGACCCTATGCGCACTTATGATTTCGCTCCCCTGTATCGTTCGTCCGTTGGCTTTGACCAACTTGCAAACCTGATGGATCGGGTTTTGACAAACGACGTCGCGCAGCCGAGCTACCCGCCCTACAACATTGAAAAAACTGCAGACGACGCTTATCGGATCTCGCTGGCCGTCGCCGGTTTTTCTTCTGATGACCTTAGCATTGAGGTAAAGGAAAACGCTCTTTTGGTGACCGCGTCTAAGGGGCAGGAGGACAAAGAGAAAACCTTCCTGCATCGTGGCATCGCCACCCGTGCTTTTGAACGCCGCTTCCATCTTGCTGATCACGTCCGAGTAATCGGCGCCAGCCACACTGACGGTATGCTGCACATTGAATTGCAGCGCGAGATTCCCGAGGCACTTAAGCCGCGTAGAATCGAAATTAGCAACGGTGCTCACAAGGCTGTGGAACAAGACGTGGTTGAGGCGAAAGCCGTCAACTGAGACTACGGAAACTGACAAAGCAATTCTTCCCTTGCTGTCAGGCGCGCGTCCTTTGGGACGCGCGTTTTCTTTTGGGGAGCTTGAAGTCGCATGAAGGCCGCGTCACAGTCAGCGGGCACGAAATTCGCAGGAGCCAAACGTGAACCTGGGCGCTTTGAAATCCACCAACTTCCGCGCCTATGTGTTTGGTTCGGCCTTCGGCTTGTTGGCGATTTGGATGCAAAGGATCACCATCGGTTGGCTGGCATGGGAAATGACGGAGTCCGCCACAATGGTCGGCGCCGTCGCGTTTTTTCTCTTTGCTCCCTCGATAGTTCTTTCACCTTTGTTTGGCGTCTGGGTTGACCGGATGAACGTCAAGCGCGCCGTTGTGGTCGTGCAAAGCCTGAATGCGGCTCTGTCCGCTGCGCTTTGGTATTTCGTGGCAAGCGGCACCGCATCGCCATTTATGTTGGCACTTTTCTCGCTGTTGTTCGGTGTGGTGATGGCCGCAAACCATCCGGTACGCATGGCTTTGACGCCGCGCCTAGTCCGACGCGAATTTGTCGGGTCGGTTGTCACGATTGTGGCCATCAATTTCAACGTGGCGCGAATGATCGGGCCGGCAATAGGCGGCTTTCTCATTTCTCAGGTTGGCGTCGCTCATACCCTTTTGATCCAATGGCTGCTTTTCCTGCCCTATATCGTTGTACTGTTCCGATTGTCTTTGCGTCCACGGCGCGAGACCGGCAGCGCGCAAGAGCCATTTTTTCAGGCCCTTGGCGCAGGTTTGAAGTTTGTCTGGAAGACAGTACCTGTGCGTGAAGCGATGTTTGTGGCGGGAGTACTTGCCTTGGTTGCCCGCGGCGCGATGGAGGTGCTGCCTCCGTTAGCCGACGGCGTCTTTGGAAAGGGTGCCAGTGGATTAGGCATTTTGATGAGCGTGACCGGTGCTGGATCGATATTGGGCGGGTTTTCTCAGGCAGTTATGGCGCCTCAGGAACCTGGGCGCCTTCCACTCACAACCCGTTTGTCGATTGTTCTGGGACTGGCTCTGGTCGTGGGGCTGGGTGTCACTCCGACCTGGGAAACTGCGCTTTTCGTCGCCGCAGCAATGTCGTTTGTGACCACAGTCACCGCGATTTCGACCCAAACGGCGATCCAACTTGACCTCGAAGACGACATGCGCGGGCGCGTCATGAGCCTTTGGGCAGTTATTGCGGCAGGCGGTTCTGCGCTTGGCGCTGCTTTGATTGGAGCGATGGCAGACGCCATTGGCCTTCAGAAAGCACTGATAATGATGGGGTCTGCCTCAACCCTCCTTGTAGGTGGATATCTGGTGTTTATGCATTATCGGCGATTGGCAAAAGAAAGGGGCTTCGGTGGGTAACACCAAAGCCCCAGATTTCACAACTGTCTGCTTCAGTTTGCGGCAGGCTCGATGTTGCCCAGATTTACAAACATCGTTTCACCCGAGTGATCGTCCACACCATCGTTGTCCGTTACCATATAGGCGGTGCCGTCTTCGAAAATAGCCAGTCCTTCTACCTTGTCCAAAACGTAGCCGCCAGTCGCTGTCAGGTCTGGTAGCAAGTCGCGAACCAGCGTTTTAGTCACGACCGGAAGTTCTCCACCCAGCGGAGCAGGGACCATTTCGGAGGTTGGAATACGGTAGATTTTTTTTGTGACAGCGCGGAAATCGTGCTGGTTGTCACGCTCCACGATGTAAACCCAGTCACCGTGAGCAACGATTTCCGACAATCCTACCCAACCCGTCGCAGGCTCGGCTTTGGGATAATGTACAGCGCCCCATTCTTTGGTCTTCAGATTATAAGAAACCAGTTTAACGTGATTTTCGGGGTCGTCTTTCCATTCGCGTTGGACGGCCATCCAAAGCGTGTCTCCGATCTTTGTGATGCCTTCAAATCCGAAACGCTTTTCAACGGCCATCAATTCCGATGGCAGACCAATCTCGCCTTTGCGATCTTTAATCTTACCATCGGCTGATACGTGGTACACGGCGTGCGGGATAACCCGCTCGGTCCGACCTTCGGAAGCCACGTAAAAGCCACCTTCGCCGTCCAATGTGATGCCTTCGAGATCCAGCTTTTGAGCCGGGTTGCCATCCTGCCGGTGAATTCGGATTACATCCACGATGCGGGCCGGGGTTTGTTTGGTGTCAATCTTGAAGATTGAAGGTTGAAAGCCGTAGAAACTGTCGTTTACAGCCCAGACGATACCGTTCTTGTCGGCTGCAAGTCCGGAAAGCGCTCCCCATCCTACAAGTTCGTCGGTGCCTTCCGAAGTTAGGTGAGGGTAGTCCGCTGACCCATCTTGGTATTCAAAAAGCATGACGTGCGCGCGCGCACCGTTGTCTTCAATCAGGTCTTTCTCGTTGGCAGATATCAGCAGATTGCGCTCGGGGATCGCGACATACCCTTCAGGCCCAACACCAGACGGAAGAAGTTGCTTCAGCACAGGTGCCGCAGGATTTGAAACTTCGTAAACGCCGACAACCGACGCTCGCTCTGCTCCGACAAAAACGTAAGGCGTGTCGCCGAATTTTGCGAACGTTACGCTTTCAGGCTCTACGCCTTTGCTGTCCGACCGTTTGTCCGGGTAGTGACCGATCTGAACGATGGCATGTTCGAAATCGGTGCCGCTCTCGTATACAACGGAACCGTCTTTGTTAAAAATTGTCCACCCACGCGAGCCGCCGTCCATATCGCCTTCGTTGGCCGTGGCAAAGTGGTTTTCGTCGATCCATGTCACCGCATCCGGCTCACGCAATCGACCTGCCTGGGCTTCGGTGAACATCAACGCGCCTCGCTCGTCCGTTGCATCGATTTCTTGAAGGTCCACAGCGCCAGCAGAGAAGTGCGTGATCACTTCACCATCTTTGGAAATGACAACCAAGTGGTTGTTTTCCTGAAGCGTCACAACGGTTTCACCGAGAGCATTGATCGAGACATACTCCGGTTCCGGATCCTCCGGCGACACATCCGCGAGGCCAGTCAAATTGACCATTCGCAGAGTGTCGCAGGCGAGAATTCCGTCTTTGAGATCGACCATGGCGAGCATGCCAGCTGGCATTTGGCCGGTCCGGCCATCACCGAAATCCTCGTCACGTTCGTTTTCAATTGCCACGGACACGAAGGTAACGTCGGGAGCAATCGCCACGGAGTCGGGTTGTCCTCCAAGGTCGCAGCTCTGTGTGACGGTGCCGTCTGCGATTGTGATTGACTGCAGCATACCAGACGGCGCTGTATAGCTTTCAGAAGTATTTACACCGACGATCGCTTGATCTCCGAAGACCGCTACAGAGGTCGGTTCTCCGTTTAGTTCAATGTTTCCAAGTGGCTGTGGACTGGAAGGGTCGGTGATGTCGATGCGCCCAAGAACGCCGAGCGGGCTGTCGGTATAGACCAGCGTCATACCGTCGGCAGTTGCGGCAATGATCTCTGGCGACGTCTCTCGCTTCATGTCTTCACCGTCGGCCATGTTTTTGACCACCGGAAATGACGCGATGCGGTTAAAGTTCATTTCTGCAACAGATTGGGATGCGGCAAGCGCCAGGACGGATGTCAGGCACAGGGAACGAAGCGACATGAGTAGTCTCCTGTTGGGAATGTCTGGGGGTGTGCTGCATCACGTCGGTAAAACGTCGGTATCGTGACGGTGACAAGTTTATGAAACGGGCGCAGGCATTCTGATGTGGAGAAGTGGTTTGCGCCCGGGGCGGAGCTGCTTCAATGTGCGGACAAGACTTTGGGGAGAGAGCAATGGATTGGGACGACGCATACGCAAATGCGGCTTATATCGACGGGGCGGATGCCTATCCGGACCGTTGGGCAAGCGAGGGGGCAGCCTTCCGCGCAGCAACAGGCGCGAGAGTGGATGTCTCATATGGACAAGGTGCGCGCGAGGTTTACGATCTGATCCTACCTGAAGGCGCTCCCAAAGGTTTGTTTGTTTTTGTGCACGGCGGTTATTGGCTGCGTTTTGACAAGTCATTCTGGAGTGCATTTGCCCGAGGCGCGCGTGCGCTAGGATGGGCGGTTGCCATGCCATCCTACGAATTGGCACCAAACGCGCGTATTTCCGAAATCACGATGCAAGTAGCGGCGGCAATTGAGCACGCCGCCGGCGAGATTGATGGGCCAATCATTTTGGCAGGGCATTCCGCTGGTGGTCATTTGGTGGCGCGGGCTGTCTGTCAGGGTGTCCTACCCGATGCTGTGGCCGACCGTATTGTTCGGTCTGTTCCGATTTCACCAGTTTCGGATTTGCGCCCGATGATGAAGACTTCCATGAACGCCGATTTGAAGCTGGACGAAGCAGAATGTCAGGCTGAAAGCCCAGCCTTGCTTCAGCCTCGCAGCGGGATTGAAGTTACGGTTGTCGTCGGGGCGGCGGAACGGCCAGTGTTTCTCGATCAGGCAGAGTGGTTAAGTACCGCTTGGAACTGTGACCGCATCATCGTCGGTGGAAAGCACCACTTTGACGTGATTGATGCTCTTGCGGATCCAGAAAGCGATCTTTGTAAAGCCATGTTTGTTTGACGGCTCACAGACGGGATCAGGCATTGAAACAAGGAAGTACGTCACCCTTGGCCGGGGTCGCTTCCCACACCGCCCGTGCAATTGCCCGCGCCAGACAGGTGGCTGCCGCATGTCCAAGCAACAACACGTCGTTGGCCTCATTTACAATTGGCTTGGCGTTTGTTGAGACAGCGAAAATGAGGTCCCCGTCCATGGGCGTGTGCGACGGCACCAACGCACGTGCCATGCCGTCGTGGGCAGCCGTGGCAATACGTGTGCACACCGATTGCGACACGTCGGCGTCGGTTGCTACGATGGCAATTGTGGTGTTGTGGTTGCTGAGTTTTGTTCTCGGCCACTCCGTCTGAGCGTTGCCAATCAAGCCTTTTCCGCCAAATTCGCTGTCGATTTCCCATGGGGCCGCCCAGAAGTGCTTCCCGTCGGGGCTGGCGTCTCCCAAAGCGTTGACTGCGACCAGGGCGCCAACCGTGTGACCGGAGGGCAGCACAGCAGATGCTGATCCTAGTCCGCCCTTGTGGCTGGCAAGCGTTGCACCCGTGCCAGCGCCGGTAGAGCCCAGGGCGAATTCGTCCGATGCGGCTTCGAGGGCGGAAGCTCCGAGGGCTTTATACGGGTTTTGGGACCAATTCTTGTTTCCGCCATTCAGCAGATCAAACAGAATGGCACCCGGAACGATCGGGACATTCTGATCCCCAACAGCGAAGCCCCGGCCCTGGTCTCGCAGTGCGTCCGCTACGCCGGACGACGCGTCCAGCCCGAACGCGGAGCCACCTGAAAGTGTCAGCGCGTCCACTTGCTGAACGGTCTTGTCGGGCGCGAGCAAGTCGGTTTCGCGCGTGCCGGGCGCACCGCCCATTACAGAAACACCGCAGGTAAACGGGCTATCTCCTACTAGGACTGTCGTGCCGGTTTTGACAACATCGTCCTGGGCGTTGCCGACCCGCAAGCCGGCAACATCGGTGATCAGGTTTCTTGGGCCGGTTTGCATGGGGGTCTCCTTTTGCTTCGACACTAACGAGTTGAACCAAGGGAACAAGGCCGCCCGTGCAGGCGGCCTTGGAAAGTGTCAGCCCAATTCCGGAGTGACGGTCAGAGAGCCTTTCGTTGCGTGACTGTATGGACATGTCATGTGCGCGGTTTCCACCAGTTTTTCAGCCACTTCTACGTCAACACCCGGCAGCGAAATCTTCAGGCCGACTTCGAGTCCGAAGCCGACGTCTTCACGGGGGCCAATGCCCACAGATGCTGTGACCGAGGCGTCTTCGGGCAAGGCGATTTTTTGCTGCATTGCAATGAATTTCATGGCGGACAGGAAGCAAGCTGCGTATCCGGCGGCGAACATTTGCTCCGGGTTGGTGCCATCACCACCTGCGCCACCAAGGGCCTTGGGCGTGGACAGCGTTACATCGAGATTGCCGTCTTCGGAGACTGCGCGCCCTTCGCGGCCTCCCGTTGCAGTGGCGGACGTTGTGTAAAGAGTAGACTTGAGCATGATGATCTCCATTTAAGTCGTGCACGATTTAATTGTTGGCGACATAAAGCCTTCGCCCGAGATTCGTCAAGTCTTGCGATTTAATCGTGTGCGATTTAATTTCACGACCAGGAGAAATGCGATGTCCAACACACCAAGTTCTATTCTCGATCAAATGCTCTGCTTTGAGGTCTACAGCACCGAGCACGCTTTCTCGCGGCTCTACAAATCGTTGCTGGCGCCCCTTGGCCTGACATATCCGCAGTTTCTAGTGATGGTATTGTTGTGGGAAACCGATGATCAGACGGTGAACGGAATTGGCGGGCAGCTTGGGCTTGAAAGCAGCACATTGACGCCTTTGCTCAAACGTATGGAGAGCGCGGGCCTCATCACACGAACGCGGGACAAACAGGACGAGCGACGTGTTCGGGTTTCGCTGACCGAAGCCGGAGACGCGCTGCGAAGTGAGGCGAAAGGGATCGGTACCTGTGTGGCGAACGCGACGGGCATGCCGGAGGCCGAATTGAAATCCTTGTTGCTTGAGTTGCGCAAGTTGAGAAGCGGGCTGGCCGCTTTCAACACCGCCGCCGAATAGCGGCGACTGGGGTAATCTTTCTGCGCTCTTTCTTTTGTCGTGCGCATTTGCAACACTTTGCCCAAATTGGACCGTCGGCCGATGTAAATGGGCGTAACATTGCCCATATCAGCCTCAAATAATTGAAAAAAGGGAGTGTTTCATGGCGAATTTTGAAGCGCAGGTGCGGGAATCTCAGGCGCAGGTTCAGGAAACCCAAGCAAAGATTGCCGAATTGACCGGCCGGATCGATGCGGCGCGGGCAAAGATGAAAACAGGCGAAGACATTGCGATCGATATCGAGAACGCGACTTTGGATGATGTGCATACCCATACCGAGGTGATGAACGCCAACATCGCAGAACTCATCATGGGGCTTGATGACGTAACTGCGGCCTTTTCCAAGGATTTTGACCAGATGCGTGACAAAACCGGTTGGGAGAGTTTTGTCGGTATCTTCAGCCGCGGCAAGTCTGAAAGCATGCGGGCCGAGCGGATCAAGACCGCCAATATCGATGACAAGCTGCAGGACCTTATCGCGAAATCGGACGTCATCACCAAGCTGCTGGAAAGTCAGTTGGCGACGCTAGAAGAGCAGAAGGTGAAGGTTGAGGGGAACCTGACCGAGACGCTGGATGAGCGGGAGGTCACGGTTGGTGAGTTGGAAAGCCTGCGGTCGGAGATTATGGGCATGGACCCCAAGATCATCGAGCTTGAGAACAAGATCGCGGTGGAGCAGGACGCCGCGGCGCGCACGAAGCTTGAGACCGAGTTGGCGGGCCTGAACAAGGCCTATAACGAGATGGTGCAGCAGGAGCAGGTGAAGCTGGCGAAATCGCAGACCCTGGAGCGCTATATCGAGAAGGGCAAGACCTGGGTCGATAGTTTGCAAAATCAGGCGGCGACGCAGATGGTGCTGATCAACAAGCTGCAGACAGACACCAAGCAGCGGGTGGTGCTCTATGATGCGCTGACCAAGTCGCTCAAGACCGCGCAGCAGCAGGACATCGCACACCGCATCAACGAGATTGGCGTGGAGACCGACAAAGAGGCGCAGGCCTCGATGGCGGCGATTGGAACGGCGACGAACCAGCGTATGGCCGACATGATGGAAGCGCACGAGGAGCACATGGTGTTTGCGCGCGATGTGCTTGAGGCGAAGGCCAAAGCGGACGAACGTTTTGCGCGGCGGTTCCAGAAGATCGTCGAGAAGCACGACAAGAATCTGTATGGGGCGTGATGCCTTGATGGCGAGAATGCCTCAGGACGCCTCCCCGTTTCAGTTTTCCAAAAAGGTACTCCGTGACGCATTGCGCCACCGAAGGACGTTATGAACGATACAACCAAAGACCACACAGCGTTGATGGAGACCCGCGCGTCGCGGCGGTATTTCCAGAAGTTCGAGCGCATCACCGAGCATCTGACACAGGTGGCGGCGGCGCGGGCGGCTGAGGGGCTGATTGGCGAGGAAGAGGTCAAAGTTCTGACTCGCTACCTCGTCGCCATCGGCTACACCTTCAAGGCGCTGAGCATGAAATACCTATTGGTCGGGCGTGAGACGGGGCACTTCTTTGGCAGTCTTGCGATGGACGCTGTGGAGAGCGGTTTTCCGGTCTTCAACGAGCTATTGGTGATGGCCAATGACGCGCAGCAAGCGGAAAGCCATCTGCGCAATATGCCCGATAGCGAGACGCTCAAGGATGAGATGCTGCGGACAATCATTGGCGATCAGGCGATTCCGACGAAGCTGCAATTCGCTTTGAGTCAAAGGCTCTACTATGAGGAATTGCTCAGGGGCGATCTTTTCTGGGCGCAGAACCATCCAGAGGCGCAATGGATGGGCAACCTGTCGGAACGACGACGCAAGTATCTGCTGCATTGGGCCGTCTATGACAGCCAGGTGAACCTGCCGACGATCTACCTGATGGACATTGAGGATACCGGGCGTCGAGGATTGCCAAATGACGAGCGGCGATGGCCCGAAGTGCAGGCGCATCTGATGGCGCAGGCGGTGGGCGGGCTGAAACTTTTGACGATCGCCAAAGGGTTCGATGAAAGCTTTGACGATCTACATCCCAAACGGCTGAGACGTATTCATGTCGGACCGATGTATTCCAGTGCTTACACGCGGCAATCGGGGCCCATCCGAGAGGTGCTTGAAGCGGCTCGCGCACCGGAAGGCGAGGACTGGGCATTGGCATGGACGACAGAAGATCTGGTGAGCGAACGGGTGACCGACGAGAAGTCCGGCTGGTTCGGAAAAGTAGAGCGTCAGGTGTTTGCGCTTGATCCTTTCGCTGGGCGGGGTGGCGACACAGGCGCGACGAGCATGGAGCGGTCGATCATCTTGCCGCAACGACCGTTTCAGGCATTGGAAGAGCTCAACCCACCGGGGTTTGGCAGCGTGACGAAATATGTTGTGAGTCCGCAGGGGCGGGTGCTGAGCTATTGAATGGCTGTTGGGGCCATGCCTGCGGCGCGGGTATTTTTGACCAGAAAGAAGTGTGAGGGCGGAGAAAGAAATGAGCGTGACCAGTGATTTGATGGAGCTGCGCGAAGAAGACATTCGCAAGCACTATGACGCGGCTGTTGCGATGCTGGATGGCTTTGATCACACGCCGCGAATTGCCAAGGGCAAAGACCTTACGGCGGCGCCGGAGCGCTCTAGTGGGATCGGCACGCGCCGGCGTTTCCGCACAACCACGCCAGGCTTGGTGACGCGTTCATCGGCGCGGCCAGAAGGTGTGCATCTGGTTGAGCGGATTGAGGGTGCCGGCGGTAACGATCCGCTGGTGTCTCCGACCCAAGCGAGCGTGCAGCACGGTTTGCGGCGGGCTTTGGCGATTGCTTTAGCAGTGGGTGAAACCTTTGCAGAAGCTTCGGGTCTGGGCGATCTGAAGAGAGAAAACTTGGCTGGTGCTTTGGGCGCAGATAAGAAATCGGCGTTCTCGGAACTGCTGGCCGCGGAGGCTTTGGCCGTCAACCATGTGTTTGCCAATGCCACGTCGTTTCTTTTGGCGCCTTTGCTCAGCGAGACGCAGGTTGAGGTGGGCGAAGTCGAGGAGGTCCTGACCGACAACGCGCAACTGGCCTTGCATGGCGCGTTGTGGGAATTGGATCAGGACATTGCCGCGCTTGTGTCTGACGAAGATCGGTTGGTCGCCTGTGTTTGCGCCTTTGCCGAGCAACTGATGGAAAAGGTGGCCTTGCGCGCCCAGAATGCCGCGCAACTGGGGGCTTTTGTCGGGGCCGGCTGGAAGGTTGAGGCCGATGATCTGACCATCAACGGATTTACGCCGGCGCGAGCCGCCAAAGGCACGACGCTGACCATGAGCTTCAAAAAGCCCAACGAAGTGGTGGGCAACCACATCGCCAAATATCAGGCGATGAAGCTCGCCAAAATGCTGATGGCCTATGATTTTGACCGGCGGCTCAATCCATTTGCGGAGTTGGGCGGGTTCATCTTCACCTTCATGGGCGACGGCGCGCCGGGCACGGGGAAAACCACGCTTATTCAGATGATGGCGGGGCTGATCAACGACTACTGTCAGGTGGCGGGTTATGCCTTCCGCTATCAGAACTTTGGTATCGACAACATCGACAGCTATCAGGGCAAGTCAGGGCAGAATGCCAAGGCGTTTGTACAGAATGTACTCGACCCGCAGGTGATCGGGTTTGGCACGATTGACGACATCGACCAGATCGCGGGCAAGCGCGGGGATCGGCAAAGCTCGGCGGGGCAGCAGGAGGTCACGGCGGTCTTTATGGAGGCTTTCGCGGGCGCCAACACCGTGGTGCGAGGGAATTGCACTTTTGGCATGTTCTCGAACTACCCCGAGAACGTGGACGACGCGCTGCGCCAGCGGGCGGGCGCGCGGTTTTTGGTGGACGGGCCGCAGACGCGGGAGGACTACATCGACATCCTCGCTCTATTGATGGGTAAGAACCACGACATTGCGTTGGGTGAGCATGAACTGTTCGAGGCGCAGATGATCCAGAAGGCGGTGGCGGCCTCGTTTGAGAGCCACAATCGACCGCATGAAGAAGGCCTGCTGAACGTCTTTGATCGGGTGCATGGGCAGGTGGGAGATCTGGATACGATTGCCAAGATGGGGACGTATCTGAAGGCCATTCAGGAGGCTGATCCGCGGTTTACCGGTCGGGCCATCAAGAACATTACGGATGCCGTAAAGGTTCGGGCGATGGACTTTGAACTGCCCGATGAATGGATGGAGCAGCCGGAGCTGTTCTTGGCGAAGGACTACGACACCAAAAAGGCGATGATTGGCGAACTGCGGTTGCCGATCACCACAGAGATGGTGGTGCAAGAGATCAACCGCTATGCGGACAGCGAATTCCGCTATGCCGACAAGTCTGACGAGGTGGCGATATCAAACATGGTGCGGGATATGCAGCGCACCGAGGCGGCGAAGAAACGGTATTTGGAGGGGAAAGGGTGATGTTTGCGCAAAGGGGCGTGCCCGACCTGGAGGGCGCTTCCCGTTCTTTTGCCGGACGGAAGGGAAGAAAGAATGCATAGACTGATCCAACGCGGCCTGATGTTTGGCAACCTGATCGAGGTGGCCTCGCCGATCCTTGTGGAGCGCTACAACAGGGCGCTCAAGCACCTGACTGGCAAGACCACCGGCCTCACCGATTTTCACATCGATATTTCGGGCTACAGCCCAGAGATCGGGGATGAGTTGGAGGATCACCTTTACCTCAACCACGGGGGCTGTAACCGTCAGTTCATTCTGCTGACGACGGAGCAGAAGACCGCGCCGCTTTTGAATGCGCAGTTTTCCAACAGCCGCGATATTCTGCGGCATTTCGTTGAGGAGAACGAGCCGCAGCTATTTGCCTTGACCGCGCGGGATGCCGTCGCAGGCGAATTGGTGAATTCGGTGTTTTCCGTAAGCCAGCCTGCGCGGTTGTTTGATATTCGAAAGGTCACAATTGAGGCTGACACCACCGAAGGCACGCTGCGCGATGCGGAAAAGCTGGCGACGATGGCGGATCGGTTCAAACAGGAAGAAGACGGCTGGTTTGACGATGTTCTGATCGCGGACATGATCGGCCTAGCCAAGCGTACAGGGGATGTGACTCGCAATCCGGTGACGCTTGATACTATGTCCTTCGACCAAGAGGACTTTTGGACCGCGCATTTTGGCGGGATCTATGTTTTCCGCGGATTGGGGCATCCGGCAGCGATTTCAGCGGGTGACAAGGCCAGCCTTGGCAAATTGCCAATCAAGTACACTTTTGATTTCACAGACAGAAACCAGATCGCGAAGTTCTTTGACTATAATGATCTGGTAGAACCGATTGTGAAGGCGCGTGGGGTGGATGCGAGCGCGATCCTGCGTCAGAAGATGGATTTTATCGTTGTGGATGCTGCGCAGGATGCCGGCGTGGATTTGACGGGGGCGACACGGCGTGACATTCGGCGACTGGCGCGGGATCACGCGGAGCAGCTTCCGCCAGAGTATCATGGTTTGCGCCAGATGGTCGATTGGGCCGAGAACGAAGGCAAGTGGCCGCGGATCAGCAGTGATCACCCCGCCTATTTTTACACCCTACGGGCCACGGATACAGATCAGGCGGATCTGGTAAACATGTTGTTGGCGGAGTTGGCACCCAAGGACATTCGACAATTGTTCATTTGCCACAAGGAAGCTTTCTACCGGCATTATCAGGGTTGGACGGAAACCAAAAAGAGCTTTGTGGCGGATTTTCTGGAGCGCGAGTATCAGGTGGACAAGGCTGGAGCACGGGCCGCCCTGTTCGGGCATGAAGAGCCGTTTGATGTGCCGAAGGTGCGTCGTCGGGTTTCACAGGATATGATTGACCGCGTCGGACCTTGGGGCGCGGTGAGGAGATAAGATGTTCGGACTGGCGAGATTGGCTTTATTTGGCTTTGTTGTTCTGACGATCGTGTACTTTTGCCTGTCATGGTATTCCCGCGCGGCACGCCGCGACAAGCTTGAGGCAGAGTGGGACCGCGAAGACATGACCGGCGATCGTGAAGCCTTCGTCGACGAAGGTTTGCGCGAATACGACGGATCTTTGCGTCGTAAATTGATCTGGGGTGTCTATATCATTCCTGTGTCAGCGGTTATCGCGCTGATCTACTTCATGAATTTCCACTAGGGAGACCGGCAATATGGTCTATGTGAAATGGGGTTTCTGGGCGTTGTTCTGGATTTTTGTCGCGGCGTTCTTCCACTATACGCTGCCACAGAACGACGTGGTGCGCGTCACCGATACCTATGAAAAGCGGATCGACTTTGGCGAGAACTCCATATTTTGGGCCAAAGAAGACAGCGGCAACGCGACCGGCAACGTGAACCGCGATGTGTTCTTCATTCAAACCAAATTTCCTAATGACCGGGTGATGGTTTACCGCAACGAGGATACCAGCGCCGGCTGGCCACCATACTTCAAGTTCGACACTTCAAATCTGCAAGCCGAGGCCGCAGACCTTAAGTCCAGCGCCACCGATCCGCAGTGGGTTGCTGTCAAGCACTACGGCTGGCGCAACGAGTTTCTGTCGATCTATCCGAACGCGGTTGGTGTGAAGCCTGTCGAAGGTCCGGATGTGACGTTCATTCCGTGGCTCAATATCGCAATTCTGACCGTGTTTTTCGCCATTATCTGGGCGGTCTGGGTTCGCTGGAAACGCTTCCGCGAAGCGCGCATTGATCCGGTTCTCGAGGACATGGGTGACAGTTTCGAAGCGGCCGGAGACAACCTTGCAGAAAAACGCGGCAGGTTCCGCGCCTGGCTTGATACCTGGCGCGGGAAAGCACGCTGATCAGCGCATTCCGTAGTAGAGGCCGACCACATGTTCGGCCTCTGCGAAGAACAGCCAACGTGAACAGGCAACCCCTGCGATGTGGCTGATAACCGCGAGTGCCGCAAAGGCGTGACTGAAAGGCATCAGCAGGAAAACCAGCGGTAGGATGAAGGTCAGCGCGAAGGCAATGCCACGCAGTTTCATCGCATGCTTACGCCCCACCACGTAGACGAATTCTTTCATCAGGTAGTTGGGAGAGCTGTGCGGATGCGCCATCGATCGTACTACCCCCCGCTCCCCAAGGCCGGTGGCTGTTCCCAGATCAGTGCCGCTTTGCAGCAGTGCTTTATCACCGCGCTGCCACCAGGCCAATTGCACAGCTGCAGCGAATAGCAGCAATGCAATCGCTGTTGATGCGCGACCCGAAAGCAATGCGCCGCCAGCCAGCGAGAAAGTCAGGTAGAGCGCTGGAGTCAAAGGTGTTTTCCAACGTGGTACAGTCGCCAGCTGACCATAGATCATGGAGGTCGTGAAAACAGTTCCCAGTGAGAGCGCCGCACCTATCCAGCCGAGGAAGGCAATATGGGTGCCCAGAAAAATAAGCGCCGCGGCATAGATGCCTAGGATGCAAAGCGCAGCGACTGCACAGACGCCTTCACGTGACAGCCAACTTGTGCGCCATTGAGTCATGGCGCGCCATGCCCGTTCGGGGTGGCCGAGGTGAAAGGTTGACGAGAGCAAGCCCCCAACAGCCAGCGCATATGCGATGGCAAAGAAGATGAAGCCCATGACGCCAGTGGGCGGCGTGGGGTCGATGCCGAGCCAGAACAGCAGGCCAAAGCCGAGCCCAGAGAGTGTTGTGAAAATGATGACGGACGGTGCAGGGTGCATCAGGCGGTCCCTCCGGGCAGTTTGTCGAGGGTTTTGTCGAGCCAGTTCAGGAACCCTTTTGGCTCCTCGGCGACGGGTTCAAGAAGTGGGGCGAGGAGAGACTGATCGTCCCAAGAATCCTTGAGACGCGGGGGCAGGTATTTGTTCACCGGTTTCGTTCCCATCTCAGGCATAAGGTCAAATCCGCCACGGCTTTCAACAAGTTGGCTAACATCCGAGTTCGGGTCACCCAAGTCGCCGAAGTGACGTGCGCCAGCAGGGCATGTGCGAACGCAGGAGGGAATCTGATCTTCTTCCGGAAGGTTTTCGTTATAGATGCGGTCCACACACAGGGTGCATTTCTTCATCACGCCTTCGGCCTGATCCATTTCGCGGGCGCCATAAGGGCAGGCCCAAGCACAGAGACCACAGCCGATGCAGTGGTCTTCGTTCACCAACACAATGCCATCCTCTGCGCGCTTGTAACTGGCACCGGTTGGACAGACCGTGACGCAAGGAGCGTCCTCGCAATGCAGGCAGGATTTGGGGAAGTGCACAGTCTGTGCAGGGCCTGTTTCAGGCTGCACTTCGTAGCTGTGGACGCGGTTGAGGAAGGTGCCCATAGGCTCCGTGCCGTAAGGGCGCTGATCGCTGAGGGGCGCACCGTAATTTTCGGTGTTCCAGCCTTTGCAGGAGATCACGCAGGCGTGGCAGCCTACGCAGGTATCCAGATCGATGACGAGGCCGAGCTTGCGGTCTGTAGAGGTCGGGAGCGAGGTCATGGCTGGGCCTCCAAAAGGCTGGCTGCAAAACGTCGGTGTGACGTCGGTATTGCGTCGGTCTTGATTTCGTTGGCTACAGGGAAGGGGGCGTTGCCCTCGTCACGGCGTTGCCATGCCTTCCGTTGTGCATTTGATGGCCAAAAGTGGACGGTCATTTGCCCACCTTCCATTTCAGCTCTGCGGGGCCTTGCGGCACCGGCGACTTGAGTGGCTCGAAGGCTGGTTGGCTTTCTGCCGGCGCTTCAGCTTTCTCGATTTTCACCCTCAGGTCGAACCATGCTGCCTGACCGGTGATCGGGTCGGAGTTGGCCCAGCGGAGGCCGTCCCCTTTGGGCGGTAACAACTCGTGGATCAGGTGGTTGAGCAGGAAGCCTTTGTTGGATTCCGGAGCGTCCTCTGAGAGCGCCCAGGTGCCTTTGCGTTTGCCGATGGCGTTCCATGTCCAGACGGTGTTTTCGTTAAGTGCGGCCTGATGGGCGACAGGAACTGTGATTTCCCCATGAACAGAGGTTACGCGCGCCCAATCTCCTTCGGAAAACCCGTGTTTTTGCCAGAGCTTGGTGGGCAGGTACAAAGGGTTGTGGCCGTGCAACTGTCTGAGCCAGGCATTCTGCGTGCCCCAACTGTGATACATCGCCATCGGGCGTTGGGTGAGGGCATGCACGTCGAATTCGTCGGTGTCCACGTGGTTGTCCTCGAAAGGCGCATACCATATGGGGAGCGGGTCCATCACCTCTTTAAGGCGCCCGCGAAGATGATCGGGTGGTTGCCGGTCGCCGTGCCCTTCGGCCGCGCGTTGGAACTTGCGCATTGGCTCAACATAGAGCTGGAACAGGAAAGGCTGTGGTGCGTCGTAGAGGCCGATCTTTACTGCCCAATCCTGATAGGCCAGGTTCCAGGGTTTCATGTAAAGCGCTTCGTCCGGCACGTGTTCAATGGAAAAGCCACCGTTGGCGATGTAGCGGTCAAGCTGGTCAGAGTTGACCTCGCCGCGGCCGAACTGGTCACCATTCTCGCCTCTGAAGCCGGCCAGCGGCCCAACGCCGGGACGACGTTCATGATTTACGATGTAGTCGGCGTAGTCCTTCCACTTCTGGGTGCCGTCTTCGTTCAGGAAACCGGGTAGACCAATGCGCGCGCCAAGTTCGATCAACACCGATTGAAAACCGCGCACATCGCGATCCGGCTCCACGACCGGCCAACGGATGGCATCCGCGGCTCCATCTGCCTCGCAGATGGGGCGGTCCAGAAGCGAGATGCAGTCGTGGCGTTCGAGATATGTGGTGTCAGGCAGGATAAGGTCCGCGTAGGCGACCATCTCTGAACTGTAGGCATCGGAATAGATGATGCGCGGGATTTTGTATCGACCGTCGTCATGCCGGTCTGTGAGCATCTTGATCACGCCGGAGGTATTCATCGTGGAGTTCCACGACATGTTCGCCATGTACATGAACAATGTGTCTATCGGATAGGGATCACCGGCATGGGCATTGGAGATCACCATGTGCATCAGGCCGTGCACGGACATCGGGTTTTCCCACGTGAAAGCCTTGTCGATGCGGCATGCGGAGCCGTCTTCGTTGATTTGCAGGTCTTCTGGCCCTCGCGGGAAGCCGAGGTGTGGACCGGCCAGCGGTTTGCCGGGGCGGCCATAGCCGTGAGGTGTCGGGTGTGCTTCGACCGGCTTCGGGTATGGCGGCTTGAAGCGGAAACCGCCAGGAACTTCGACGGTGCCAAGCAGGATTTGAAGAACGTGTAGAGCCCGGCAAGTCTGGAACCCGTTGGAATGGGCGGAAATACCGCGCATCGCGTGGAAACTGACAGGGCGCCCCGTCATCGTCTTGTGGGTCTCTCCACGGAAGTCGGTCCATTCCTGTTGGACCTCAAAGGCTTCGTCAAAGGCAACGCGGGCAAGCTCTGCCGCGATGGTTTTGATCTTGGCAGCCGGGATGCCGGTTTTCTCGGCGACGTTTTCCGGCGCATATTGCGGATCGAGGTATTTCTCGGCCATCAACGCCATAACGGTTTTGTGGGTCACGCCAGCGTGGCGGTATTGCGCTGAAAGATCCGGACGCACACCTTTCTGGTCGAAAGGCGCGAGTTTGCCCGTGACGCGGTCAATGACCAGTTGCTTGCCATCCTCATCGCGCATCAAGAGACCGGTTTCTCCGTCAACCAGAACCGGCGCGTTAGTGAATTGCGCGAGGTAGTTCAGGTCGATTTTGCCGGCTTTGAGCAATTCATGCACAAGCGCGAGAATGAACAGCCCGTCGGTGCCCGGCGTTATCCCGACCCATTCATCGGCCACAGCGTTGTAGCCAGAGCGCACAGGGTTTACGCCGATGACCTTGGCACCGCGCGCCTTGATCTTGCCAATGCCCATTTTGATCGGGTTGCTGTCGTGGTCTTCTGCCACGCCAAAAATCATGAACAGTTTGGTGTTGTCCCAGTCCGGCTGGCCGAACTCCCAAAAGGCGCCGCCCATCGTGTAGATGCCCGCGGCGGCCATGTTGACCGAGCAGAAACCGCCGTGAGCGGCGTAGTTCGGTGTGCCGAAGTGTTGCGCCCAGAAGGACGTAAAGGACTGTGACTGATCACGGCCGGTGAAAAAGGCGAGTTTGTGCGGTGCTGTTTCGTGAAGCTCAGTGAGCCAGCCGACGGCTGTGCTCATGGCTTCTTCCCAGCTGATTTCAACGAACTCGCCCGATCCGCGTGGACCGACCCGCTTGAGCGGTGCCTTAAGGCGTGACGGGGCGTTGACTTGCATGATCCCGGCAGAGCCTTTGGCGCAAAGAACACCTTTGTTCACAGGATGGTCCCGGTTGCCTTCGATGTAGGCAACTTTTCCGTCCTTCATATGAACGTTGATGCCGCAGCGGCAGGCGCACATGTAGCAGGTTGTCTTGCGCACCTCGTCCGAGACTTTGGGGGAAAGATCGATTTGCGGTTGTCCGTCAGCCATTTTTAGTCCCCGTTTTGGCGCGCGCCATCGAATGCTGGTCGCGATAGTCTTCTGTATTCAACCGCAGATGCGGAACGTTGTTCTCTGTATTGGTTTGACTGTAGGACATGGTGTTCTTTCGTCAATGCGGGTCAGGCCCCGATGCTCTGGCGCAGAATGCCGAGTGTGGCGAGTGCGATCAGGAGGCTGAGGCAAAAGGGTTTGTAGTAGGGCTCCCACGCGGGGCGGAACATGGTCTTGCCAGCGATCACGCCAAGAGCGGAGGCTGGTGCCAGAGCGAGGCCGCGCAGGGCGGATTGGGCGGTCATGACATCGAAGATCAGATAGGTCATGAGGGAGATGAGCGAAGAGGCAAACAGGAACAAAACGAGGGAAGCACGCATTTCGCGGGCGGGCGCGTTCGAGGCAAGCACATAGAGAGCGACCACCATGCCACCTACATGGGCCAGACCGGTCGCGATGCCCGCGAGCACGCCAGACCCCCAGAGACCTGCACGGGTGGCAAGAAACGGCAGGCGCAATTTTGCAAGCTGGGTGGCCGCAAGTAAGACGATCACACTGAGTGCCAGCAGTTTGGACGTGTCTACGGGTAGGGATTGTGTCAGCGTCAGGCCGATGGGCACACCGATTGCCGAACCTAGAACAAGTCCGGTTACAGTGCGCCGATTGGCCTCTTTCCAACCGCCGCGAACCATCAGCAACGAAGCTGTCATTTCCTGAAACCAAAGGATCGGGATCAGTGCGATTGGCGGCAGAAAGATAACACCTGCCGCCATCACCACTGCCGACAACGCAAAACCGGAGAACCCGCGCACCATACCTGCGACAAAGCAGATGAGCGCGAGCCACAGGTAGTGCTCGGTCGGCAGGGCGAGTGCGTCGATCATCCGCGCTCGGCCATTGGGGTGTAGGCGCGCATGTCAGGCCCATTGTACAGCGTCAATGGACGGATCAGGATATTGCTGTCCTGTTGGTCCATGCACTGGATGATCCAGCCGGGCATGCGACCGATGGCAAAAATCGGCACATAGAGGTCCATGGGGATGCCGTGTAACTGGTAGATCACGCCCGAGTAGAAATCGACATTCACGTTAAGGCCATGGCGGGCGTAGGGCTTCATGGCATCGACGACGCCCTGAAGAATTTCGTACCATTCCGGCGCGCCCATTTCTTCGCCGAGCTTTTTCACGCCATCGCGCATGTGCCGCGCGCGCGGATCCTCGGCGCGGTAGACGCGGTGGCCAAAGCCGGTCACGGCCTCTCGGTTTTTACGCTTGGCCTTCACGTAGTCGGCGGCGTTTTCGGGTTTGCCGATCTCGTGCACCATTTTCATCACGTCTTCTGCAGCCCCGCCATGCGCCGGGCCTGCCAGCGTTGCGAGTGCCGTGACAATGCCACCGTGCAGGTTGGCCTCTGTGCCGACTGTAACGCGGGCAGCGAAGGACGACGCGTTGGCACCGTGTTCGGCGTGCAGGATGAAGTCGACATCCGCAAGCCGGGCGGCGTCTTCCGAAGGTTTTTCCCCTTTGAGCATCCAGAGCCAGTTGGCGGCGTGGCTGAGGGTTTTGTCCGCAGGCACCGGTTCGCGTCCGTTTCGGATGTTTTCATGCGCGGCGATGATCATTGGAACCTGTGAGGTCAGACGCAGGCCGTTGGCGAGAAAGGCGTCATGGCCGACTTTCTGGCTGTTTTCCTCCAGCGCGGCGAGTGCAGAAACAGCGGTGCGCAGTACATCCATTGGATGCCCATCTTTGGTGGCGCGAATGATGTCATAGACCTGCTCCGGCAGTTCGCGCGCTGCTTTGAGCGCTGCGTCAAATGCGGTGAGTTCGGCTTCCGTTGGCAGTTCGCCGTGGATAAGCAGATAGCAGACTTCCTCGAAGGTCGATTGTGTTGCGAGATCGTGGATCGAATAGCCGCGGTAGGACAACTCGCCTTTGGCGCCGTCGATGTGGCTGACGCCGGAACGTTCGAAATAAATGCCCTTGAGGCCGCGGTTGATCTTGACGTTTTCGGTCACGGATGGCTCCTGTTGCGTATACGGAGGTATACATGAAGTTTATGGATGCGCTGTCGGCCAAGGTGGCAGCGAAAAACGCACGGGTCGTGTTTCCCGAGTCCAAGGAACCGCGCACGGCAGAGGCTATGCGGGCGCTGGATCGGGACGGGTTGTGCCGGCCGGTGGTTCTCGGCGAAAACACCGAAAGTTACGTGCAGGCGCTGATGGATACGCGCGGCATGAAGGAAGGGATTGCCCGCCGACTGGTGGACAAGCCGCTTTACCGTGCGGCGGCGATGGTGGCCGCCGGCGAGGCGGACGCGATGACAGCCGGCGCTGTGGCGCCAACGCGGCGCGTCATCGAAGCGGCGTCCATGGCCATCGGTCTGGCTGAAGGGGTCAGTGTCCCTTCGTCCTTCTTCCTTATGAATTTTCCCGACGATCGTTCGCTGATCTTTGCTGATTGCGGCCTGACCGTCGATCCGGATGCCGCAGCTCTGGCGGCGATAGCCAAGGCTTCCGCGCGTAGCGGTGAAGCGCTTTTGGGCGAAGCGCGCGTTGCCTTGTTGTCCTTTTCCACGGGTACAAGCGGTGCCGGTGCGAGCGTGGACAAGGTTCGCGAGGCTGCCCAGATCAGTGGTTTCACCGGTCCGGTTCAGGGCGATGCGGCCCTGATACCCGAAGTTGCTGAACGCAAGGGTGCCGGGGCGGGCGATGCCAATGTTCTGATCTTCCCCAATCTGGATGCTGGCAATATTGCCTACAAACTGGCCGTCGCCTTGGGCGGCGCGCAGGCGCTGGGGCCGATCTTGCAGGGATTCAGAAAACCGGTCTGTGATCTGAGCCGTGGCGCCAGTGCACAGGACATTGTGGCAGCCACCGTGGTCACGTTGGCGCTTGGTTAACGTCGGAACAGGGGTCATGCGCTGACCCCTGACGCGTTTTCGGAACGGTCCAGCGCGTCTGACTGGGCGACTGTGACGGCGACCATGTGCAGGATATCTTCGGCGGAGCAGCCGCGGGACAGGTCGTTTGCGGGTTTTGCCAACCCTTGCAGGACAGGACCGACAGCGGTCGCACCGCCCACGCGCTGCGCGATTTTGTAGCCAAGGTTGCCAGCGTTCAGGCTTGGGAACACAAAGACATTTGCGGCGCCGCCAAGGGCAGATTTGCTCGCCTTCGAAGCGGCGACTTCGGGCACGAAGGCTGCATCGAACTGCAGTTCGCCATCAATGATGAGTTCCGGGTCTGCCACTTTGGCCAAATGGGTTGCGGCCACGACCTTGGACACTTTGGGGTGGTCGGCACTTCCGGCTGTGGAGAAAGACAACATAGCAACGCGTGGCGTTTCGCCTGTCAACGCGCGGTAGGACGCTGCGGAAGCGCGTGCGATTTCCGCCATCTCGTTGGCATCGGGATCGACCACCAGGCCGCAGTCGGCGAAGATGTGTGCACCTTTTACGGTGTGGTGCTCTTTGCAATAGAGCATGAAGAAAAAGGAAGAGACCATTGCTGCCTCGGGGGCCTTGCCAATGATCTGAAGTGCGGTGCGAACTGTGTCGGACGTTGTCTCGACTGCACCGCCGACCGTGCCGTGGGCCCGTCCGGTTTGTACCAGCAGAGCCGCATAAGTCAGCCGGTTGCGGACTTCGGTTGAGGCTTTTTCGGGCGTCATGCCCTTGTGTGCACGCAGGGTGACAAGCGTGTCGCGGAATTCTTCAAAGTGCGGCGTGTCGTCAGGGTCGTGAATGTCGATTGAGCCTGCGACCGCCTGTGGTGTGGTGTTGTGGGCCGCGAGGTGATCCGCGATCTTTACCGGATCGCCCACAAGGAGGACGCGGGCAACGGCCTCATCGCGGATCATCAGCGCGGCTTCGACCACGCGAGGATCATCGCCCTCGGCGAGGGCGATGACTTTGTCAGAGCCGCTGGCGGCACCAAGTATTTGGCGGAGCGGCTGCAATCGATCAGCTTCCGGTCTGGGGAACCATGTCGGCGGCGTCGATGCCTGCGACGGAAACAGGCTTCTTCATTGCGTCACGACGGAATGGTTCGCCAAGTTCCTGGTTGATCATGGCTTCGATCAGCGTGGTTTTGCCGTGGTTCATCTGGTCGTCGATGGCCTTGTTAAGGGCGGCTGTCAGTTCGTCCATGGTGCGGGCCACCACACCTTGCAGGCCGCAGGCCTGTGCGATGCCGGCATAAGAAACCTGAGTGTCCAGCTCGGTGCCGACAAAGTTGTCATCAAACCAGAGTGTGGAATTCCGCTTTTCCGCGCCCCACTGATAGTTACGGAAAACGATTTGGGTGATTGCTGGCCATTCTCCACGACCGATCGCAGTCAGTTCGTTTACCGCGATCCCGAAGGCCCCGTCGCCGGCAAAGCCAACCACCGGTACATCAGGTTGACCGATTTTGGCGCCGACAATGGCAGGAAGGCCGTAGCCACAGGGGCCGAAGAGACCCGGTGCGAGGTACTTTCGACCTTCTTCGAAAGATGGATATGCGTTGCCGATTGCGCAGTTGTTGCCAATGTCAGAGGAGATGATCGCTTCGCGTGGCAGGGCAGACTGGATTGCACGCCAAGCCATGCGCGGCGACATCCAGTCGGGCTTGTCGGCGCGGGCACGTTCGTTCCAGGTCGTGCCCGGATCGTCATCTTCGTGGTCCATTGAGCTCAGTTGTTGGGCCCATGTGGATTTGGTCTTGGCGATATGGGCTTTGCGTTCGGCGCGACCCGTGTCACCGGCACCGTCAGCCAGTTGTTCTAGGATGCCGGTTGCAACCTTGGCCGCATCACCCACGATGCCGACAGAAACCTTCTTGGTCAGACCAATGCGGTTAGGGTTGATGTCCACCTGAATGATCTTCGCGTCAGCCGGCCAGTACTCCATGCCGTAGCCGGGCAGCGTGGAGAAGGGGTTCAGACGGGTTCCGAGAGCCAGAACGACATCGGCTTCCTTGATGAGCTCCATGCCTGCCTTGGAGCCGTTGTAACCAAGAGGTCCGGCAAATAGCGGGTGGTTGCCCGGGAAGGCATCGTTGTGTTGGTAGCCAACGCAGACCGGCGCATCGAGGCGTTCGGCCAATGCGATCGAGGCGGAGATGCCGCCTTGGGACAAGACAACGCCAGCGCCGTTCAGGATGACAGGGTTCTTGGCTTCGGACAGCAAGGCAGCTGCGTCGGCAACGGACGAGCTGCCACCGGAGGAGGCTTCAAACTCGATTGGTTCGGGCAGATCGATGTCGATGACCTGTGTCCACATATCGCGCGGGATATTGAGCTGGGCGGGACCGCAAAGGCGTTTGGCTTGAGCGATAACGCGGGTCAGAACTTCCGCCACGCGGGAGGGATCGCGCACTTCTTCCTGGTAAGCGACCATGTCCTTGAAGAGAGCCATCTGCTCGACTTCCTGAAAGCCACCCTGACCGATGGTCTTGTTCGCGGCCTGCGGGGTCACGAGAAGCAGCGGAGTGTGGTTCCAGTATGCGGTTTTGACGGCGGTTACGAAGTTCGTGATGCCCGGGCCGTTCTGAGCGATCATCATCGACATTTTGCCGGTGGCACGGGTGTAGCCGTCGCTCATCATGCCAGCGGAGCCTTCGTGGGCGCAGTCCCAGAACATGATGCCCGCTGTGGGGAAGAGGTCGGAGATTGGCATCATTGCCGAGCCGATGATTCCAAAGGCATGTTCGATGCCGTGGCGCTGCAGGACTTTTACGAACGCCTCTTCTGTGGTCATTTTCATGGGGGAGCCTCCTGAATACGTAAAGACGCGCGTCGCGCGCGCGGGGTTTGGTGGCGAAATTACGGGTCAGCGCGAAGTCGCGTTAGGGCCAGTTGTTAGCGCTGCATGGGTCCAGATCAGAGGCTGTTCTGGATTCTGGCGATACGGGCAATCCCTTCAGGGATACGTTCCGCCGGAATAGAGCTATAGCCGAGGCGATAGAAATTCTGCGGCGGATTGGCGGTGGCAAAGAAAGACTGCCCCGGTTCGATCAAAACGCTTTCGTTTTGCAGCTTATGGGCGAGTTCGTGCGAGTTCAAGTTTCGGTTCGATTGCATCCAGAAAGAAGAGCCACCGAACGCGTCAGCCCCCGCAATTGTCAAACCATGCTCCTTGATGGCGTCCTGCATTACCCCGCGGCGGTGCTTGAGCGTTTTACGCAGTCGGCGGATCAGGGCGTCGTAATGTCCGAGTGACAGGAAGTAGGCCGCAGTGCGCTGGATGTGGCCCGGAGGATGGCGCAAGACGGAGGCGCGGAGTGCTCGGGCTTCGCGGATGAAAGACTCTGACCCGACGAGATACCCAAGTCGCAAGCCAGGAAAGAGCGACTTGGAAAAGCTGCCGACATAGATCACGCGGCCTTCTGTATCGAGGGATTTGAGGGCTGGAGAAGGAGAATCTCCGAAGGACATTTCGAATTCGTAGTCGTCTTCAACGATCAGCGCGTCGATTTCTCTGGCGCGTTCCAACAGGGCGTTGCGGCGTAGCAAAGGCATCGTCGCTGTGGTGGGGCATTGGTGGCTTGGCGTGGTAAAGATCACGTCGGTTTCGGCCGGTATTTCAGCAGGGTTGAGACCGTCAGGGTCAACATTTACAGGCTCTACGTGACAGCGGGACTGATTCAGAATGTCCCGCAGGGCGTGATAGCAGGGGTTTTCGATCGCGGCCGTACGGCGTTGGGTCAAAAGGATCTGAGCGGCGATCCAGAGTGCATTTTGCGCGCCGAGCGTGATGAGAATCTCTTCGGGTCGGGCGATGATGCCGCGTCGTGGAAGCGTGTTGCGCGCAATGAATTCCACCAGACGCGGATCGTCCTGATCATAGTAGTCCGATGTCAGTGCGGTGAAGTCTTTCTGGCCGAGAGCCTGAAGGGCGCAGAGCCGCCAATTGGTGTGATCGAAAAGCGAAGGGTCGGTTTGGCCGTATACAAAAGGGAAGCGATAGGTCGCCCAGTCTTGAGGTTTTTCAGGGGTGTCTCCGCCGGTGTAGCGCCTGCCAAGTGCGCGGGTCCAGTCGATGCTGTCTTCGCGGTGTTTCGGAGGTGTGAAAGATGGTGGCACCGGAGCGTTGTCGGATACGTAGTAGCCGGAGCGGCCGCGTGAGGTCAGGTAATCGTTCGCAAGAAGTTCGGTATATGCGAGGGTCACAGTGATGCGGCTGACGCCCAGGTGTGTCGCAAGCTTGCGCGACGACGGCAGTTTCTCACCTCTCCGGAAGCGGCCAGACAGAATGCCTTCTGCGATCAATTGTTGGATTTGGGCCTGAAGGGTGCCCTGAAAGCCAGGAGAGAGGAAGAAGGTTTCGACTGAAATCGCCATGAGCGTGAAGGTATACTGGACTTATGGCGAGAGTAAACTGGCTTGATTTTGGTTGGGTGCGCAGGTTGTCCGGCGCACCCGGTTAGGTTATCCGAACACTTTGGTCAGCGCGTTGTCGACGGCGTCGGTGATTGCATCGATGTCCGCAGCGGTTGCAATCAGGGCCGGTGAGAAGGCGATGACGTTGTTCCGACCGGGGACAGAGCGGTTGGCTGCGCCGATAATGACACCCTGAGCGCCACAGTCGCCAACAACGGCTGCGATCTGGGCTTCGTCCACGGGTTCTTTGGTTTCGCGATCTTTGACCAGTTCACACCCGAGGAACAGACCTTTGCCCCGCACGTCGCCGATGACCTCGTGCTTCTCCATCAAGGCTTTGAGGTTGCCCATCATGCGCTCGCCCATTGTCGCGCAGTTTTCCAGCAGACCCTCTTCTTCGATGATCGCCATGTTCTCCAGCGCCGCCGCGGGCCCTGCCGTACAGCCGCCGAATGTAGAGATGTCGCGGAAGTGGTCCAGCTTGTCCGACGGGTCGGATTTGAACATCTCGAAGACCTCTTCGGTGGTCACCATGCAAGAGATCGCGGCATAACCGGAGGCCACGCCTTTGGCCATCGTGACGAAATCCGGTTTGATACCGTAGTGCTGATACCCGAACCAGTGGGTTCCAGTGCGCCCGATGCCACAGACGACCTCGTCGATGTGAAGCAGTACATTGTATTCTTTGCAGATTTCCTGCACGCGTTCCCAATATCCTTCGGGCGGAGTGATAACGCCGCCGCCTGCCGTTACGGGCTCCAGACACAGGGCTCCAACAGTTTCTGGACCTTCGCGGAGGATTACTTCCTCGATCTGGTTTGCCGCGGCGATGCCGAATTCACGACCGGACAAATGCCCGAGTCCGAGTTCGTCCTTGCGATACTCCATGCAGTGCGGCACGCGTACGAAGTCCGGCGCGAAGGGGCCATATTGCGCGTTCCGTTCGTCCTGACCGCCTGCGGACATCGCCGCAAGGGTCGAGCCGTGATAGTCACGGTCGCGATACAGGATCTTGGTCTTTTTGCCGCCGTATTTTTTGTGAGCGATCTGGCGGACAAGCTTGAAGGCTTTCTCGTTGGCCTCGGAACCCGAGTTGCAATAGTAGACGCGGCTCATGCCCGGCATCTTTTCGATCAGCTTTTCGGCATAAAGAGCGCCGGGGACGTTGCCGGCGGCGTTTGCGAAATAGCACATTTTCATAAGGTTTGCGTGCACGGCATTGGCGATACGTTCGCGGCCGTAGCCGACATTAACGGTCCAAACCGCTCCGGAAACGGCGTCAATGTACTCTTTGCCGTTTTGATCCCAGACGCGCATCCCTTTGCCCTCGATGATAATGCGGGGATCACTGGTTTCGAAAGGTTTGTGCTGTACCAAATGGTGCCAGACGTGTGCCTTGTCGGCGCTCACCACGTGGCTCAGGTCGTTCTCTTTCAGTGTGCCGTCCATGGTGGACCCTCCTGTATTCTCTGTGCGGAGATCATAGAAATGTGAGAATCCCCGTAAGGGGATGTTGCGCTAGTTTGCACGATATCCTCGCGAGTTTTTCAAGCGACATTATAGGGCCAGATAAGATGCCAATGTATATCCAAAAAAGACGGTGTGCTGCCCTTGGGTTAGCTTCGAGAGCTGTTAACATGTTGATTAAAAGGTAAAAATTTAGAACGCTAGGCGGCTTTGATGCAAGTTTGTGCGGTAAAATAACTGTGACAGGTGCACAAAAAATCATTGATCGGGGCACAGATTTCCGCTCCGAATGAAGATGGCGCGTGAAGCCGGTTGAGTGACAAAGGGCGACAAGACCCTCTCTGCACCCATTGGGGACCGGACTTGAACGGCACCAAAAATGACAACGGGAGAAAATGAAGATGACATTGAAACGGACTCTGACGGGCGCCGTAGCGGCAGCAGCAATGATGGCTGGTGCGCAGGCTGCCCAAGCGGAAATCACCGTGGCGTACTTCCTCGAATGGCCGATGCCGTTCCAGTATGCGAAGCAAATGGGCACCTATGAAGAAGCTCTGGGTACCAAGATCAACTGGGTGAGCTTTGACACCGGTACCGCGATGAGCGCGGCAATGGCGTCGGGCGATGTACAGATTTCTGTAAGCCAGGGCGTGCCGCCCTTCGTGGTTGCGGCCTCTGCCGGTCAGGATATCCAGATCGTAGACGTTGCGGTTAGCTACTCTGACAACGACAACTGCGTTGTGGCTTCGGGTCTCGAGATCGACAAGGACAGCGCGGGTGAACTGGCTGGCAAGAAAGTGGCCGTGCCGCTGGGTACTGCAGCACACTATGGCTTCCTGAGCCAGATGAACCACTTTGGCGTTGATGTCGCCGGCATGGAAGTTGTGGATATGGCCCCTGCAGAAGGTGCAGCGGCGTTGGCACAGGGTTCGCTGGACATGGCCTGCGGCTGGGGTGGCGCACTGCGCCGCATGAAAGAACACGGCAACGTGCTTCTGACCGGCGCAGAGAAAGAAGAGCTGGGCATTCTGGTGTTTGACGCCACAACCGCGCCGGCTTCTTTCATTGCTGAAGAAGGCGACATGCTTGCCAAGTTCCTGAAAGTAACTGCGGATGCAAACGCGATGTGGGCCGATGAAGCAAACCGCGCGAAAATGCTGCCAGTGATCGCCAAGGACGCGGGTATGGACGAAGAAGGTACAGCCGCGACGCTTGCAACCTTCAAGTTCCCGACCATTGACGAGCAGCTTGGCGGCGCATGGTTCGGTGGCACGGCACAGGAATTCATGAAGGGCGTCGCAGGCGTCTTTGTGGGTGCCGGTTCGATCCCGAGCGCGCTGGACAGCTATGACGGCACCGTGAACACCGGTCCGTTGGAAGCAGCGAAAGGCATGTAAGCCAGACATTTGACAACAGGCCGGGCGCGTACGGCGTGCCCGGCCTTTTTTGAAACCACACAAAAAGCAACAGGCGGGTAAACCGTCGCGCCCGAGGGGATTTTGGGCGGAAGGACCGATAGGGACCATGACTGGATTATCAATACAGAGTCTGTCCATGCGCTTTGATTTGCCCAACGGCGGGCATGTTCAGGCGCTCAAGGACGTAAGCCTTGATCTGAAGCAGGGCGAATTGCTGAGTGTGCTGGGGCCGTCAGGCTGCGGTAAAACGACGTTGCTGAACATTGTGGCGGGCTTTCTCGCTCCCACCGAAGGCCAGATCGAGATGAACGGACATCTGGTGCAGGGACCGGATGCCGAACGCGGTATGGTGTTCCAGCAAGGCGCACTGTTTGAGTGGATGAGTGTGCGTGACAACGTGAGCTTTGGCCCCGACATGAAGGGCATGCCCAAGGCAGAGAGTGCAGAGATCGTGGATCACCTGCTGGATGTCGTCGGGCTTCAGGATTTCAAGGAAAAGATGGTCTATGAACTGTCTGGCGGGATGCAGCAGCGTGTTGCGCTGGCGCGGTGCTTGGCAAATGACCCCGATGTGATCCTGATGGACGAGCCGCTGGGCGCGCTGGATGCGCTGACGCGGGAGAAGATGCAGAGCCTCGTTCTCAAACTCTGGAAAGAAACCGGGAAGACCATCATCCTGATTACGCACTCTGTTGAAGAGGCGCTGCTTTTGGGCGAGCGTTTGATTGTGATGGCGCCTCGACCGGGGCGAATTCACAAGGAATATCGCCTTCCATTTGCCGATTTGGGCGTGGGTGCGGATTTGCGCGAAGTGAAAAAGCACCCTGAATACGCGCCAACGCGCGAAGAGATCCTCAACATGATCTGGAACATGGAAGAAGAGATCATGGGCCGTACCGAGGAGAGCGCATAAGATGGGACAGATTTTCAAGGACCTTGGTGGCGAACTGGTAACGCTTTTCATTTCCGTGATTTCGGCGTTGCCTTATCTGGCCATATACATCGGTGTCATTCTGGCGGCGTTCTTCGTTTTTCAACTGATCAAGCGCCAGTTGACGCCCGTGCACGATTATACCTCGTTGAAAACGGTGACTTTTGGCGACGAAAGCGCGGTTGTCTCCAACAAGGCGGCCTCGGTAATCTCGGTTGTTCTGATTTTTGTATTCTGGGGCAGTTTTACCGGTTCGGAGTGGTTGCCTCGCTTCCTACACGCACCGGGACCCTTTGTTGGCGAAGCCAGCTTTACGTACACGGTCGAAGCCGAGGATGGATCGACGGATGATGCCACTGTCAACGTGGTTGTCCACCCGGCAGGGCAACAGCCGGACGAACCGCAGGTAGCGCCAGGAGACGGTGTGGCCAAGAACGACGCGCTGGTTGTGCAGAGCTATCGCAGCAAGTTGCTTCGCTGGGACAGCAACGACGAGGTCACCCGCAAGGATGGCGCGAAAGTGGTTGCAATTGATGGCCAGCCAATAGACCGCGACACTGACGTGGATGTCGGCTTTGGCTCGGTTGCGCTGACCGACAAGGGGACGTTGAACTTTGCACCGGCGACAGGCATGCAGATGGAAAACATCTGGTTACCCGCGCCGGAGAGTGTGTGGCGTCGTCTGATTTCTGTGAGCCGTGAAGGCTATCAGAATGTGACTCTGTCAGAGCATTTGAGCTACTCGCTGTTCCGTGTGATCGTCGGTTTCGCCCTCGGTGCGTTGGTGGGCATCCCGCTTGGCTATGCCATGGGTCTGAGCGATTGGGCGCGTGGCTGGTTTGATCCGATCGTGGAATTCATGCGTCCAGTGCCGCCACTTGCGCTTATTCCGCTGGTGATCATCTGGGCCGGGATTGGCGAGCAAGGTAAGATTATACTGCTATTCCTTGCAGCGCTCTGGATTATGGCCATCGGGGCGAGGTCGGGCGTGTCCGGCGTGAAAATTTCCAAAGTGCATGCAGCCTATTCGCTTGGTGCGAATAAGCGGCAAATCCTACGCCATGTGATTATCCCGAACTCGCTTCCGGAGATTTTCACTGCGGCGCGTGTTGCGATGGGAGTTTGCTGGGGCACGGTTGTGGCCGCAGAACTTGTGGCTGCGGAAAAGGGTGTCGGTAAGATGATCGTCGCGGCGTCCAAGTTCCAGGACACGGATATTGTTCTGATGGGCATTATCCTGATCGGCATCATCGGCTTTGGTATCGACATGCTGATGCGCTGGGCAGAGAAATACCTCGTGCCTTGGAAAGGCAAAGGCTGATCAGAAAGCCGTTGGTAAAATAAAAAACGCCGGAGGCAAAACCTCCGGCGTTTTTTGTTCGTGATATTGGCGATTAGCTCATGGGGACGCCGGAGATCGACTTGATCTCGCAGAACTCATCCAGACCCCATTCGCCGCCTTCGCGGCCGTTGCCGGACTGTCCGTAGCCGCCGAAGGGCGAGCCATTCACCCGGCTGACGCCATTTGTTTCTACCATACCGGAACGCAGTTGGCGAGCCACGCGCAACCGTTTCTCGTCGTCCTGAGTCTGAACATAGTTGGTCAGGCCATAGACCGTGTCGTTGGCCATCTGGACCGCCTGATCCTCGTTTTCAAAAGGGGTGATCGCCAGAACAGGGCCAAAAATCTCCTCGCGGTAAATCGTCATGTCCGGCGTGACATCTGCGAAGACCGTTGGACGCACGTAATAGCCTTTGTTTACGCCTTCCGGACGGCCGAGACCGCCGGCAACGAGAGTTGCACCTTCTTTGATGCCGGTCTCGATCAGTCCCTGAATCTTGTTAAACTGCAGTTCGGACACGACCGGGCCAATGTGGCGGCCGGACTCAGTCGTCGGACCGGTGGCGGTAGCCTCGGCTGTTGCCTTGGCCTGCTCAACCGCTTCCGCGTACCGCGCGCTTTCCACCATCATGCGAGTTGGCGCGTTACAGGACTGACCGGAGTTTTGCATGCAGTGGATCACGCCACGTTTGACTGCTTTTTCGTCGGCATCCGCGAAGATCAGGTTCGCGCCTTTGCCACCCAGCTCGAGGCTGACGCGCTTGAGGCTGTCGGCGGCGGCTTTGGAGATGGCGATGCCTGCACGGGTCGATCCGGTAAACGAGACCATGTCCACGTCAGGATGCGCTGACAGTTGTGAGCCAACACCAACACCGTCGCCGTTCACCATATTGAAGACACCGGCGGGGAAGCCAGCTTCGTCCATCATTTCCGTGAAGACGATGGAGGACAAAGGTGCAATTTCAGAGGGTTTCAGAACCATGGTGCAGCCAACAAGAAGGGCCGGGATCGCCTTGAGGAACACCTGGTTCATCGGCCAGTTCCACGGGGTGATCATTGCGCAGACGCCAATGGGTTCTTTGCGCATGCGGTCGCTGCCCATCGCGTATTCGAACTCGAAGCCTTCAAGAGCTTCGAGGAAGCCGTCGAGGTGCCATGTTCCGGAACCCCACTGACCTGACATGGCCAGATCGATGGGCGCACCCATTTCCATGCGCATGGCTTCTGCCATGTCGGCACGGCGTGCCACGTAAATGTCACGGAGTTTCTTGACCAGCGCGACGCGTTCTTCAAGCGGGGTCGCAGCCCATGCCGGGAAAGCTGCGCGCGCGGCAGCAACTGCGGCGTCGGTGTCGGCTTGATCGCCAATTGAAATTACTGCGCAAACCTCTTCGGTTGCGGGGTCGATGACATTAAAGTCGTTTGCGGATGCGGGGGCGACCCACGCACCGTTGATGTAAAAATCGCGTTTCTCGATCATGGTATCTCTCCCTCTCGATCTTGGGGGCACCTTGCCTGTGCAAAACGGCCCCCGCAAGGGAAAGAGACGCCGGGTCACAAGAAATTTGATCAAATTATTGGTGCGGCTTTGGGGTGGCGTTCAAAAACGACGGATGTAGTCTGTCGGAGGTCGCTGGGCGACCAAGAGTTGTTTTTTGGACTTCGCATTGTTTGCCAGTTTTTTGACCAGCACCGGTAAGGCGGCGTCCCCAATCACAGAAAGAGAGCGAGAAATGGGTCTTCGAATCAATGACACTGTGCCGAATTTCACGGCGGAAACCGATCAGGGCACGATCACTTTTCACGACTGGATTGGTGACAGCTGGGCCATTCTGTTTTCCCACCCGAAAGATTTCACTCCAGTTTGCACAACCGAATTTGGTGCGGTCGCGCAATTGGCGGATGAATGGGCCGCGCGTGGCACCAAAGTAATTGGCGTTTCAGTTGATGGCGTCGAGGATCACAAGGGCTGGAAGAAAGACATCGAATCCTTTGCCGGCACCGAGGCGGGGTTTCCCATCATCGCGGATGACGGGCTCGAGGTGTCCAAAGCTTTCGACATGTTGCCTGCCGAGGCCTATTTGCCAGACGGGCGTACACCGGCAGACAGCGCGACCGTACGTTCTGTGTTCATCATTGGGCCGGACAAACAGTTGAAGCTTTCGATGACCTATCCGATGACCGTCGGTCGCAACTTTGGCGAAGTTCTTCGTGCATTGGATGCGCTGCAAACATCGGCCAAGGAAAATGTCGCGACTCCGGCGAACTGGACACCGGGGGCGGATGTGGTGATTCCCGTGGCCGTCAGCGACGAAGACGCCACGGTGAAGTATGGAAGCTTTACGACGCACTTCCCATATTTGCGTACAACCAAGCTGCCCGGCTGACGTTCGTCGGTCTAATGACCTGAAAATAAATGATAATTTGTGAGGGGCGCATCTATCGGATGCGCCCTTTCTTGTGTTTGTAGCGCCAACGTTTCTTCCCCTGCGTCAAGGCAAAATCGTTAACAGGCTGGAAACCCATTTCTGTCATGACTGCACGGTAATGAAGAGGGTTTTGGAATATCTGCCTGCAGCGATCGCGCTGGTGGCGTGCCTTGTGCTGGCGCCTGTTTTGGCCATCACGATGGCACCGGTAGATGAGACCGAACCCGTCGTGGTCGTCGCCGGTCCCGGTGTAGACCTCGTGCAACTTGTAGAAGCTTCTGGCGGTTGGGTCATTGGATTCGAAGACGCGCCGTTTGGGGTTCTGGGCTTTTCTGACGAGCCCGGTTTTGAAGAACGACTGAGAGACAACGGCGCCTGGGCTGTTCTGGATGGCCAGACTGTCGCCGGGTTCTGTGGAGTAAGAACATGAAAGACATGAACGACCTTGATGGTATCCGCGCAAAGGGTGTCAAAGCTCTTTTTGGTGTGAACATTCTTTTGGGGATTGTGGCACTGGGATCGGCTCTCGCGCTGGGTAAGAGTGTTGTTCCCTTTGCGGTTCCCAGCCTTGTGTTTGTCCTGATCGGTGCTTGGGCGCTGCGTGGCGGCCACGCGTTGCATCACCGCATTGCGGCCACTCTGGGTGGCGCGTGCCAAGTTACATTGGTCATCGCAGCTTTTGCCGGCCATTCGTGGCAGATGGACGCGCATATGATCTTTTTCGCCTATATTCCAATGAGTGCAGCGATGTTGTGCCCGGCGTCTATTGTCGCCGCGGCGGTTGCCGCGCTGGTGCACCACCTTGGTCTGACGTTTGTCATGCCCTCGCTGGTGTACCCGTCGGTAGGGCTTTGGGAAAACATATTGCGATCCCTGTTTCACGGAACAGTGGTGATCGCGGAAGCCGGTGCGCTGTTTTATGGGGTGAAGCGCAATGTGATCCGGATGCAGGACCTCAACGCGGAAAAGGCGCGTTTGTCAGAAGTGATGGATACCCTGTCTGAGGAAAAGGCGATCATTGAAGCCAAGGAGCAGGCGGCAAGCGAAGTTGTGGACCGGCTGCACGTAGGTCTGGCGAAAGTAGCCAAGGGCAACCTGGACGCGGAAATCGCCGAGACGTTCTCTGCTGAATATGAAGATCTGCGTATGAGCTTCAACGCGGCTGTGGACAGCTTGAGCGGGATCATCAGCTCTGTCACGACGGTTTCCAAACAGATTGGCATCGACTCCACCGAGCTTGCAGAAGTGTCTTCCAGCGTGGCGACCAGCACCGAAAAACAGGCGGACGCCCTGAGCCGTGTAACAGACTCCGTCGAACATATCGCGGACGGTATGCAGATCGCCGTTGGCAAAGCGGAAGACATGCAGCAACGTTTCGACAGCACACGCACGGTGACCCAATCCGGTACCGAAGTGGTGCGTCAGGCCGTTGAAACCATGGATGAGATCGAACAGTCTTCCAGCCAGATCGACCACGTTGTGGCCTTGATCGAAGATATCGCGTTCCAGACCAACCTGTTGGCGCTCAACGCTGGTGTTGAGGCTGCGCGGGCGGGCGAGGCGGGGGCCGGTTTTGCAATCGTGGCCTCCGAGGTTCGCGCGTTGGCGCATCGTTCGGCGGAAGCGGCGCAAAACATCAACAAGCTGATCAGCCAAAGCAACGAACATGTGGGCGTTGGCGTATCGTTGGTTCGTCAGGTTGGTGATGCGCTTGAAACCATTCTCAGCGAAGTGAACGAAGTGTCTGGCTACATCACCGAGATTGCAGCGATCTCCAACCAACAGGCTGAATCGGTTCAGGATATCCGAGGGTCGATGCAGACGCTGGGTATGGAAACGCAAGGCAACGCGGCCCGCTCGGAGGAGGCATCTGCCTCCACCTCCAGCCTGGATGCGTCTGTCGAAAAACTGGTTGATGGCCTGAGCGGGTTTGTCGTCAAAGGCGGCGAACCGAAGGAAAAATCGGCCGGGTTCCGGAGCGCACGCGCCGCTTAACGCAATTCGCGCTAGGGTTCGTTCAGTTGGAACAAAAACCAGACTTGGCAGTTGGTCTGCCAATCACACAGGGTGCCCGGAGACCGCACGTCGCGGTCTTTGGGCATCATGCATGAAGACAGGACACCTGCGCGAGACCCGAGTAAGGCTGACGCGTTAGCGTACGTTCAGGACCGATTATTTCAAAAGGTCGTCCACGATGCCGACAGCATCGACAACGGTCGACATGTCATCGGAGACTTCGAGGATTTCATCGCCAACACGAATGTAGCGATTCCCCTTGCCCGGAGGCTTGAGCTTCCATTTGGACAGATCGCCAATATCGGTGTACTTGAGGTCGCCCGGAAGCTTTGCGCCGCGCGTATATCGCTTGATCTGACCAGGCGGAATAGCCTTGGCACCTTTGCCAGGCTTTTGGTCGATCTGCACCTTATTTGCCTTGGCTTTGGCCTTGCCGCCTTTGTCCTTGGCTAGGGTGATGTCCGGCACTGTGATGGCCAAACTTGCTGCAAAAATCGTTGCACCAAGGGTGAGAATTCTCATGTGTCTTCCTCCATTGTACGTTAAGCGACGCCGCTTGAAATATGCGTTGGCATCATCGCAGATCGTCACGGCAAAAATTCGTGCCGCACAGCCTCTATAACAAAAAAGCCCCCGCATTTCTGCGGAGGCCTGAAATTTTTCTAGAGATAAAGAGACCTTAGTCTTCTTTCTTCTCTTTCTTTTCCGGAACGATCTCTTCGCCGGTTTCCTGATCCACAACTTTCATGGACAGGCGGACTTTGCCGCGGTCGTCGAAGCCAAGCAGTTTGACTTTCACTTCCTGACCTTCTTTCAGAACGTCGGACGGATGGTTCAGGCGACGGTTCTCGATTTGAGAAACGTGCACCAGACCGTCGCGTTTTCCGAAGAAGTTCACGAAGGCACCGAAGTCGACGATTTTCACGACTTTACCGGTATAGATCGCGCCTTCTTCCGGCTCTGCAACGATCGCGTGGATCATCTCGTAGGCCTTGGCGATGGCTTCGCCGTTGGGCGATGCAATCTTGATCACGCCGTCGTCGTTGATGTCGACTTTGGCGCCGGAGACTTCAACGATCTCGCGGATGACCTTGCCACCGGAACCGATCACTTCACGGATCTTGTCGGTCGGGATGTTCATGGTTTCGATGCGCGGTGCGTGGACCGAGAACTCGGACGCGCCGGAGAGCGCCTTGTTCATTTCGCCGAGGATGTGCATCCGGCCTTCCTTGGCCTGTGCCAGCGCCTTTTCCATGATCTCAGGCGTGATGCCTGCGACTTTGATGTCCATCTGCAGCGAGGTGATGCCGTTTTCGGTACCTGCCACTTTGAAGTCCATGTCGCCGAGGTGATCTTCGTCACCCAGAATGTCGGTCAGGATCGCGTAATCGCCGGAGTCCTCGAGGATCAGGCCCATTGCCACACCCGCAACAGCGGATTTCAGCGGAACGCCTGCGTCCATCATAGACAGCGAGCCGCCGCAGACGGATGCCATCGACGAGGAACCGTTGGATTCGGTGATCTCGGAAACCACACGCACGGTGTACGGGAAGTCGGTTGCGGCTGGCAGAACTGCCTGCAGCGCGCGCCATGCCAGTTTGCCGTGGCCAACTTCACGACGGCCGGGAGGGCCAACGCGACCAGCTTCACCAACCGAATAGGGTGGGAAGTTGTAGTGCAGAAGGAAGTTGGAGCGGAAGTTGCCGTGAAGGGCGTCAATGATTTGCTCATCGTCGCCGGTGCCCAGCGTTGTCACGACCAGACCCTGAGTTTCACCGCGGGTGAAGAGAGCAGAACCGTGGGTACGTGGCAGAAGGCCGACTTCGGACACGATGTCACGTACTTCGTCGGTCTTACGACCGTCGATGCGGGTGCCGGTTTTCACAACGTCGCCGCGCAGGATGCCGGCCTCGAGTTTCTTCAGGGCAGAACCGAGGTTCGCATCTTCGAGTTGCTCTTCGGTCAGAGCTTCCTTGATGGCCTCACGAGCAGCGGCGACAGCGGCAGTGCGCTCCTGCTTGTCGGTGATGGCGAATGCTGCGCGCATCTGCTCTTCACCAGCGGCCTTAACCGCTTCGAACAGGTCGGCGTAGTCCGGTGCCTGGAAATCAAACGGCTCTTTTGCGGCTTCTTCGGCTAGGTCGATGATCAGGTCGATAACCGGCTGGATAGAGTCGTGAGCGAACTTAACTGCGCCAAGCATTTCTGCTTCGGACAGTTCGTAGGCTTCGGATTCGACCATCATCACGGCATCTTTGGTGCCCGCAACAACGAGGTCCAGACGCTGATCCGGATTGTTGCGCAAGTCCTGCATGTCGTCGACGGTCGGGTTCAGGATGTAATCGCCATCTTCGAAACCAACGCGCGCGCCGGCGATCGGGCCCATGAATGGTGCACCGGAAATGGTAAGAGCCGCGGAGGCCGCGATCATTGCGACGATATCAGGGTCGTTCACCAGATCGTGGGAAAGCACGGTGCACATCACCAGAACTTCGTTTTTGAAACCATCAACGAACAGCGGACGGATCGGACGGTCGATCAGGCGTGCAGTCAGTGTTTCTTTTTCGGTCGGGCGCGCTTCGCGTTTGAAGAAACCGCCCGGTACTTTACCGGCTGCGTAGTATTTCTCTTGGTAGTGCACGGTCAGGGGGAAGAAATCCTGGCCGGGCTTGGGTGCCTTTGCAAAGGTCACTGCGGCCATAACGGAGGTTTCACCCAGAGTGGCGATAACACAGCCGTCGGCCTGACGGGCGACTTTGCCCGTTTCCAGCGTGAGCGTCTCTTCGCCCCACTGCATGGATTTTTTGCTAACTTCGAACATTTTCGTTTCCTAGCTGGGAGCACTCCCAGGCGTATCCCGGGTCTCCCGTTTGAAATGGCGGCCCCATTGCCGCCGACCCCTCTATCCTTGATTTGCAGCGCCGGGGTCACAACGCAACGTCTCAGATGCAGCGCGCATATCTGAAAACAAGGGGTTTGGAAACCAAATTTGTTGTGGGGGAAGGAGCAAAACGGCGGATTTTGGCGTTTGATTCCGACTGCAGAACACATTGTTTCCCAATCGAAGGTGGATTTGGGGCACAAAAAAGGCGAAGATGTGGCAGTGATCGTGCGGCGGTGGGGGCTGGCTGTACGGAAATTTTACGCGTCAGAATTGGCGCTATGCTGCGAGTTTTATTATGAAAGTTCCCGCTACCAGATTTCCAGGTACGCTGATTCTCGCTCTCTTGATGGGCGCGTTTCTTTTCCTTGCAGGTTGTAGCGAGCCTGTGACCCGCAACTCAGTTGAAGGCATTCCTGTGGCAGAAGCCACCGCGGAACCTGAAGTGAGCCGCAACGCTTCCCCCCGTATACTTGCAATGGGCGACAGTTTGATGGCGTGGCACACCGTGTCCGGCCGCTCAATCGCAAACGCGGTGGGCGACGCCTTGAACGAACCGGTGGCAAACCATTCCGTAAGTGGCGCGCGCATCATCTACAGCTTGCCGGTTTCCGGCGCGATGGGCATGCGCATTTCCAACCAATACCGCAAAGGTGATTGGGACTGGGTGGTTCTGAATGGCGGTGGCAACGATCTTTGGATGGGCTGCGGCTGTGGTGCGTGCGATAATCGGATGGACCGAATGATCTCAAAAGACGGTCGAAAGGGTGCCATCCCGCATCTTGTGGATTCGCTGCGTGGTACGGGTGCTAAGATTGTATACGTAGGTTATTTGCGCAGCCCCGGCGCTTGGTCGCCTATCGAAGGCTGCAAGGCCGCAGGCAACGAACTGGAGAACCGCATTGCCAAATTGGCAAAGATCCTGCCTGAAATGCACTTCGTTTCGCTTCAGGATCTGGTGCCTCACGGGGACCGTAGCTATCATGGAATGGATATGATCCACCCGTCGGTGAAGGCCAGCCGCGAAATTGGCCAGCGGGTTGCGACCGTTATCAAAGAGGTTGAGGCAGGAAGCTAAGGTTAGAGCCTTTCGGTTTCCAATTCAGAACGGCGTCTGCGAATGCGGGCGCCGTTTTTCATTTGGCCGCCGGACAGTTTTGCGGATCGATCAAGTCGGATATCGTGGCAAACTCCAACCCCTTCGCCCGAATGCCTTCGATGATTTTCGGTAAGGCATCGCGCGAGCCCTGTCTCGAATTGAACATCACATGCAGCAGGATGATGCTGCCATTCTGACTGGCGTCTATGGTGCGTTGAGCGATCTCGTTTGGGTCTTTGGTGCGGGTGGGGTCGGTTTCTGCAGAGATGTCCCAAAGGACAGTCAGCCGGTTTGTCTTTTTTAGATAGTATGGCAGGCCAAGGAAGCGTTTTCCGAAAGGAGGCCGGAAGTGTAGCGGCCCATCGTAGCCAGCATTTCGGATGGCAGTGTCGGTGTCCTCGATCTCTCGTGCGATTGTGGCTTGGCGCATGCCGATCATACGGGGGTGCGAAAAAGAATGATTGCCGATCTCATGCCCCGCGCTGGCGATCATGCTTACGAGTTCAGGGTGCGCGGTTGCCGCATCTCCTGTCAGGAAAAACGTGGCTTGGACATTGTGTCGGGCAAGCGTTTGCAAAACAGATGCGGTGTACTTGGTCGAAGGTCCGTCATCGAGAGTGAGCGCAACCCGCGGGCAATCAATTGGGCCACGCGCAACAAGTTCGCCAAAGAATTGGAAACGGGTCGATTTGCTTATCTGGAATGCGACGTAGGTCAATCCGATGCAAATACAGGTGAGAAGGGTCAAAAATTTCACAGAAGACATATTTTCTTGGATCACCAGGTCAGGAGTAATGCAACAAAATAGAGGTTTTCGCGTTGTGTTAACACTTTGGCAACCATGCAAACGTTCATGGCAAGAAAGCAAAAGTTAATCAGGTTTCAGACCCCATTTCAGTTTCATGGAAGGCAGCCAAGGAGGTTGCCAAAGTCAGAGAAAAGGTTGGAAACCATGACATTCACTTTCAAAAACACCGCAATCGCCGCAATCGTTGCTTCTATGGCTCTGGCAGCCCCGATGTCCGCTCACGCAGGAAGCATCGGCAAGAAAGCCCTGAAAGGTGCAGTTGCCGGCGCGGTGATCTCCGAAATCGCCGGTGGTGACGCAAAAGAGGGCGCGAAAATCGGTGCTGCCGCAGGTGCTCTTAAGGGTGTCGTCGACAAGAACCGCAAGCACGACAACCGCCGCCACAACAACAAGAACAAAGCCAGAGCGCGTTGATCCGCTCCAACCGACGTCGGACTTGTCCGGCGTTCTGCTTCAAACCCGGTGAGCCTAGCGCTTGCCGGGTTTGTTGCTTGTGGAGTTTGGCTAGGCTCCGACGCCCTCGTTGACGCGGAACTGGCGCGGCGTGGTGTTGAACCATCTGCGAAAAGCCGTGCTGAAACTGCTGGCATCGTTGTAACCGAGCAAAAAGGCAATTTCGGTCAAGGGCAGGGGGCTGTTGAGCAGATAGTCGCGCGCCAGCGCTTTGCGCAGGTCTGCCATCAAGGCAGCGAAAGTAGTGCCTTCCTCTGTCAACCGGCGCGCCAGCGTACGCTGGCTCATTCCTAGTTCGGCAGATATCTTTTCAAGCGTGGCGGTGCCGGAGGCAAGTTTCTCTGAAGCGCATCTCTCGACACGCCGTGCGGTGCTGTCCGGGTCCCGCGGAAGTCGCGCAATCGTGGCCTCGCAGATAGAAAAAAGTGTCCGTTGCAAATGGTCATCCGCTGTTATTAGCGGCAGATCCAGATCTTTCGTTTTGAGTGCAATGACGTTTTCCCGTTGGCCAAAGAGCACTTCGCAGCCAAGGAAACGAACGATTGGGTCTGTGTTCTTGGAGCGATGATGCGCAAAATGCACGTACCGTGGCGTGAGAGTACGATTGCTGTATCGTCGCAGCGTGTAGAGTGTTCCAAGGCCGCCAAATTCGGCATATTGGCTCGTTGCGCTGGTCGAAGAAATCTCGTAACGCCACCTTAAAAAGGAAGTCTCTGGTCCTTCCTCAAGCTCAGCTGTGCTGGCATCCCCGAATACGCGTTGAAAACGAGTGATGTTCCTCAGATAACCACCAACGGTTGGCGCGGAAACACCGACGTATGCCAAGAGCCCAGCGCGTTTAACGAGGTCAGGCTCTTGGGCAAGGTGAAAGCCGAACAGATCATTGTTGGTCAGCGCGCAGGCGCGGCGAAATATGGCCAGCGTGTTCTCGAAAGACCATTGCGCATCGGGGTCGTTGAATTGGTTGGGACTGATGCCGAGGCCTTGCACAAGGTCTTTCTCTGGAATGCCTTCTGCCGCGAGTTTTTGTAAAATGGCTTGGGCCCAAGTGACATTATGTGTCGGCGACTTGGATTTCATTTTATTTGATCACTCCAGAAATTGGATATTACGCAATAGCGAGACGCGGCACTTTGGCGGCTTCTGAGGCGAGCATACCCCGATTTTTGGCGAGCACAAAAAAAACGCCTGCTCCGGAGAGCAGGCGTTTCGTGTATTCCGATGATCGGATGTCTTAGCGGCGGATGCCGAGACGTTTGATCAGGTCCTGATAGCGTGCTTCTTCTTTGCCCTTCAGGTAGTCCAGAAGCTTACGGCGCTGGGCAACCATTTTCAGCAGACCACGGCGACCGTGGTTGTCTTTTTTGTGGGTTTTGAAGTGCTCGGTCAGAGTGTTGATGCGCGAAGTAAGGATGGCAACCTGAACTTCAGGCGAACCGGTGTCGCCTTCTTTGGTTGCGAATTCCTTCATCAGGCGTGCTTTTTCTTCAACAGTGATCGACATCGGGGTCTCCTAGTCTAAGGGTTAAGGGCGCAAGCCGGGATGTCGTCCAGCAAGGTCCGTGGAGGTCTGGCCAAGGATTCTTGATCCAGATGGAGGCGTATAGGCGGATTCAGTCAGAAAGAAAAGGGGTTTTTGGCGAGCTATACCTCGGCGACAACGGAGATATCTGCAGCTGTCAGGCCGCCGCCTCCGCGGACGATGGCGAGAGCTTCGCCGTCGACGACCACCTCGATCATGTCAGGGTCGCTACCAAGGGGGCGGATTTCGACCTGCGGAATGCTGTTTTGGTTCGTGTACAGTACCAAAAGGTTGTCTTCGCTATGGTCAAAATCCATCACGGTCAGTGGCGCTTCAGCGGAAGCATCCAGTACGAAGGAGTCTGCGTCATCACCGCCCGTGAGTATATCGCCGGTTCCGCCTATCAAGGTGTCTTCGCCGCTCCCGCCATTGAGAAAGTCGGTTTCGTGGTCCGTGTTGCCAATGGCCATGTCATCTCCCTGGCCGCCGAATAGGGTGTCGTCGCCAGAGCCTCCATTGAGGACGTCATTTTCGTATCCGCCGTGGAGTGCGTCATCTCCCGGTCCGCCGTTCAATGTGTCGTCACCGAACCCGCCGACAAGAGAATCCGAGCCGCTTTCGCCGTAGAGCAAGTCATTGTTGTTGTGTCCAAAAAGACTGTCGTCTCCGTCACCGCCTCTCAGAGTGTCGCTTCCATCCTGACCATGAAGGATGTCGTTATCCGCTCCCCCCCCAAGCTGGTCGAGTCCGCTGGCTCCAAAGAGAATGTCATTCCCCGCGCCACCTGTGATGGTGTCGTCGCCGGCGTATCCGTTGATCTGATCATCTCCGTCGCCACCATGGATTCCATCTGAGACCTCGCTCCCTGCCAGAATGTCGTTGGCTGCGCCGCCTCGGACGTCGTCCGGTTCTGGTGCCAGAGCGATTTCGAGTGCCGTTGTTTCAGACGGCGATGTGACAGCTTCGGCATTGTCTTCAGGCGTTTCTTCGTCTGCGTCTGTCTCGACAGTAATGTCATCGGTGCCAACAAAAACGGCGGCGCCCGCCATGACGGCGATCAAACCTGCTAACCACAACATAGTGAAACTCCACTCACCCCCACGCTCATTAGGCCACAGGTTTGCGAAGTTTCAAAACTGACATTGTCGGGTTGGTTAACCTGTGCGTCTTGACAGGTTTGGCATGGGGATTATGCGGAAAGATCCCAGCGTTCAGGTTGAGTTGCGTAGGCGATATACAGAGGGTGCCGGGGATGGCCATGTTTGGTCAGACCGAGGTGAGAGATCGGGCGATTGGTTCCAGCCAGAACATCGCGCATCTCAAATCCGCGGTTCAGGTGATCGCCATGCGCCCCCCACGCGGCAATAATGACATCGGCCCAATTGCAGCTTTCGGCAACGACAGTATCGTTGTCGGGACCTGCCGGAGCTGGGTGCTGGCGCAGTTTTTTTGGGTCGGTTTCGCGCAACGCAAAAATATTCACGGCCCGGAAACCGCCGAAACCCAAGGCACGAGCGCGGCGTTCACAGCGTTCTATCGTCGGGTCGTTCTGTTGTTCGGTGGCCTTGGACGGGTTGAGCATGATGAAGAGCACGCGTTCTTTGCCCGTGTCCCAGACACGGGTCAACGCATAGCGGTAAGTCTCGCACTCCGAGTAAAGCGCCGAAGATGCGGCATCGTCTTTCTGAAACGTGCGCGTGAACAAGGTGGGTCAGTCCTGCGGCAACACAAAAACGCGGCTGGGGTGAAGTTCGCCTGCCTTGAAGACGCCAACAGCGACGGGCTGGCCTTCGAAGCTGGCCCAGCATTCCTCGCCGTATTCCACATCGGACGCGATCACCATTCCTGCATTTCCATTGCGTAGACGCGTTGCCCCTTCTGACGTGGCTTTCACTTCTGGCAGGTCGATCAGGCCTTGTTCGAGAGGGCGCAGATATTGGTCCAGTTCCGGCTGTTTCGCCATTTCGTCGATTTGTTCGACAGTAAGCCCGTCAGCGGCATCGAAAGGCCCGGACCAGATTCTGCGCAGTTCGCGCACATGACCGTGACAGCCCAGAGCTTCGCCGAGATCGCGGGCGATGGACCGAACATAGCCACCTTTGCCGCAGGTCATCTCCAGAGTGACATGATCGACATCTTCGCGGTCGATCATCAGAAGTTCCTCGACCCACAGCGGACGCGCGGCGATTTCCACATCTTCGCCGTCGCGGGCGAGCTTGTAGGCACGCTGCCCATCGATTTTGACTGCTGAGAACTTTGGTGGCACCTGCATGATGTCACCGACGAACTGGCCCAGAGCGGCTTTGATTTCGTTGTCTTCAGGGCGCAAATTGGATTCTGCTATCACTTCACCTTCGGCATCGTCGGTGTTGGTCGCTTGTCCGAGGCGCACCGTGAATGTGTAGGCTTTGAGAGCATCCGTGATGAAGGGCACGGTTTTGGTAGCTTCACCAAGGGCGACGGCCAGCACACCTGTGGCGTCCGGATCAAGCGTACCCGCATGGCCGGCCTTTTTGGCATTGAACGCCCAGCGAACTTTGTTGACCACCGATGTGGAAGTCATGCCTGCAGGTTTGTCGACAACGAGCCAACCGGAAATGTCGCGGCCTTTGCGTTTGCGTGCCATTGTGTGCGCCTTTGATCTCTGGTGAGGGCGGCGACCTAGCGGATCAAACGCTGCCTGTCAATTTGCGGAGGTTTCCAGCACGCCGACAATTGGCCCCATCAGAAAGCCCGGGTCGGACCGGTTGATGGACGGCGCGTGCAAGCGACTGATCTTGCCGTCGAAATACAGTGCGTTGGGCGTTTCCAGCACGTCGCGGAAAATTAGCCCGAATTCGTGAAAGGTGACCGCGTTTCGAGAGATTACAAAATACGCTTTTCTTCCATCGGCCGAAGTACCAACGCCGTTGCGAATGAATTTTGACGTGCTGTCCACAAGAAAGCGCGGGTGCAACTGGCCGTCGATCACCAGCATGGGTCCTGATTGAGTGGCGTGTTCACACGAAGGTCGGGTTTTCGCAAATTTAAGAGTTTCGATCACATCCGCGCGCGTGTCGTTGATGCAGAACACACCGTTAGGCAAAAGGCCGAAGTTTCCTTTGGACGCCCCTGTCAAAAGAGGAGCCTCCTCTTCGCCGAACTCAACGTAGTGGCCGACGGGGCGGCGGTCGGAATGATACATGCCAGCATTCATGGCGAAAGCGAGAAAACGGCGGTCTGGCAATGCGCGTTGTATGTCCCGAAACTGTCCAAGAATGGCGCCGTCGGTGTCGCGCAGGAAAAGACGCAGCTCTTCTGTTTCGAGATCAACAGTGCAAAGAGTGTATCGGTTGCCTTCGTGGGCTGCGTCTTCACACGTCACTGCGCCAGCTAGAGTAGGCAGCAAGACCAGTGCAGCGGTTAGAAGTACGCGGATCACTGGGTGTCAGCCTCCGGATCGTCCGGTTTTTCGACATCTCGCCGGACGCGCTCGTCTGACAGCATGGCGCGTGTCGCTTCCATCTGGTCATAGGTTTTGTCGATACGGAATCGCAGGTCCGGCGCGTGTTTTAGCCCCGCCTTCTTGCCGATGATGCGGCGGAGCTCACCTTTGTTGCGGGCCAGGTAGGCAATCGCCTCTTCCTGTTGTCCGCCGCCAAGTGGCAGAACGTAGGCGGTTGCGATGGTAAGGTCCGGGCTGACGCGGACTTCGCCCACCGTGATCGACAAACGGTTCAGGTCCGGATCATGGATATCGCCCTTCATCAGGACTTCGGACAGGGTGCGACGGATCAGTTCGCCGACGCGTAACATCCGCTGGGAGGGGCCGCGGCCCTCGGAATCTCTGTGTTTTGCCATGTCTCTCCACTTAGGGCGTTTGAGGGCCTTTGCCAAGCGGACAGCCAAAGGGTAAGCATGGCGCGAAGATTAAGGGAGACGAAAATGTCAGACTTGCCGGGAATCGTGATCACTGGAGCGTCGGGCCGCATGGGGCAGATGTTGATCAAGACGGTACTGGACAGCGACAAGGCGCGCCTTGTTGGTGTTGTGGAGCGCGCAGGTCACGACTGGGTTGGGCGCGATGTCGGCGAGGCCATGGGCGGAGCCGCGCTTGGCGTGACGGTCACCGATGAGCCGCTGGAAGCCTTTGCGAAGGCGCAGGCGGTGATTGATTTCACGGCTCCTGCGGCCACCGTTCAGTTTGCCAAACTTGCCGCTCAGGCGCGGGCTGTTCATGTGATTGGCACCACCGGGATGACCGAGGACGATATCGCCCAGCTGGAGCCGTGCGCTCGTCATGCTGTGATCGTGCGTGCCGGAAATATGAGCCTAGGTGTGAATCTTTTGACGCTGCTGACGAAAAAGGTTGCTGCGGCCTTGGACGAAGAGTTCGACATTGAAGTGGTTGAATATCACCATCGCCACAAGGTCGATGCTCCTTCCGGCACAGCCCTGATGCTCGGTGAAGCCGCAGCAGAAGGCCGCGGCGTATCGCTGACTGACGTAGCCGATCGTGGTCGCGACGGAATAACCGGGGCGCGAAAGCGCGGGGATATCGGGTTTACTGCAATTCGCGGAGGAGACATCATCGGGGAGCACGACGTTATGTTCGCCTGTGATGGTGAGCAGATTATCTTGCGCCACAAAGCGACAGATCGGAGCCTCTTTGCAAAAGGTGCGCTGAGAGCCGCTCTCTGGGGGCAGGACCAGAAACCCGGCGAATATGATATGCTCGACGTGTTGGGTTTGTGATCCTGTCTTCAGGTCGAGAAAAGCGATTATAATATAACCGTTTAGCTAGACGCCTTGGGCACGGGTTCTCAAGCGTTAATCTTTTTGTTGGCAGCTCGCGACTCTTATGGTCTTATGTGGCCAGTCAAAAAATTAAATGATCATACAAGAAATGACCTCAATAGGGAGTGGGACATGAAAACTTTGATGAAATCCGGCCTGTCAGTGCTGGCAATGACTGCGATGGCCTCGGGCGCATTGGCCGCCGATCTTGGCGCCACGGATGAGCCGATCAAGCTGGCGATCAACGAATGGACTGGTCAGCATGTGACAACACACGTTGCAGCCGAAATGCTGCGTGCTGCTGGCTATGAGGTTGAATTCGTAACAGCAGGCATGCTGAACCAGTTCCAAGCAATTGCGGATGGCGACATCCACGCGACGCTGGAAATTTGGTCCTCCAACGTTTCTGATCAGTACGCGGTCCTGAAAGGTGAAGGCAAACTGGAAGAGTTGTCGGATCTGGGCCTGGATGCACGCGAGGGCATCGCGTACCCCGCCCACGTGGAAGAGCTCTGCCCTGGGCTGCCTGCTTGGGAAGCCTTGAATGACTGCGCAATGAACTTTGCCACCGCCGAGACACTGCCGATGGGTCGACTGGTTGACTATCCTGCCGATTGGGGCACGCCCGGTGCGGATCGCATGACCGGTCTGGAGCTTCCGTTCAAAGCAATTCCTGCTGGCTCGGAAGGCGCATTGATTGCTGAGCTGCGTGCTTCTACTGAAAAGAAATCACCCCTGCTGATCACTTTCTGGCAACCTCACTGGGCGATGTCCGCATACGACGTGAAATTTGTGCAGCTGCCAGCAGGTGAAGATGCATGTTTCACGGATGCAAGCTGGGGCCCGAACCCGAACGCGATCAACGACTGTGACTTTGCAGCAAGCCGCATCTTCAAGGCGGGTTGGCCGGGCCTCAAAGACAAGTGGCCTGCGGCGCACGAGATTCTGGTGAACTACACGCTGGCGGTTGGCGACCAGCAACCGATGATGGGCGCAGTCGATGTCGATGGCAAATCCGTAGAGGAAGTTGTGGCGGCATGGATGGGCGCAAACGAGTCCAAGTGGAAGCCGGTCGTAGAAGCGGCGACCAAGTAAGGTTCACATGACCGACACGAACAGCACTGCTCCGGCGATTGCCGTCGAAGGCCTCTGGCAGGTCTTCGGCGAGCACGCCGAAAAGGCCTTGCGCACTGCGCGCGAGGCCACCACCAATCCCGAAGACTTCCATGCAATTGCCGAAAGTTTGAAAGGGCGAGGGCTTATACCTGCCGTACGCGCCGCCGATTTTGAGGTGAAGGCTGGCGAACTCTTCGTGATTATGGGGCTCTCGGGCTCCGGCAAATCAACCATGATCCGTTGCATTTCGCGGCTGATCGAGCCGACTGCCGGGTCAGTGCGCATTGACGGCGAAGACATCCTTCAGGCGAACGAGAAGCGTTTGATTGAGCTACGTCGCAACAAGCTGGGAATGGTGTTTCAGCACTTCGGTCTGTTTCCGCACATGACAGTGACCGACAACGTGGCCTTCCCACTGAAAATGCAAGGTGCAGGTAAGGCCGAGCGCCGCAATCGGGCGCATGAAGTTTTGGAACTCGTCGGGCTGCAAGGACGCGAAGATGCCTATCCCCGGAACCTTTCCGGCGGTCAGCGGCAACGTGTAGGCATCGCCCGCTCTCTGGCCGTGAATCCTGACATCTGGTTTTTGGACGAACCGTTTTCCGCATTGGATCCATTGATCCGTCGTCAGCTTCAGGATGAGTTTCTCAACATTCAGGCGACTCTGAAAAAGTCGATCGTGTTCATCACACACGATATCCAAGAGGCGCTCAAACTCGCCGACCGAATTGCGATCATGCGGGATGGTGAAATCGTGCAGATTGGTACACCAGAAGATATCGTTCTTCGTCCGGTCGACGATTATGTTCGCGAATTTACACGCGACGTTCCAAAGGGACGTCATGCTTGCGTGGAAAGCGTAATGTTGGGCGACGTGCCCGAAAGCATGCCGGATGATCCGAAACTCAAAGTGGGTATGACATTGAGCACCGCACTTGAGAAGTGCATGGACCTGTATGAGCCAGTGCCGGTTTGGGATGATGCTGGCAATATGGTCGGAGCGGTGCATCCAGCGGAACTGGCGGCGGCGTTGCATGTGGATGAAGACACTGGCGGGGCTGCCTGATGGCCGTTGTCGAAGAGGTGTCTGATCGCCGCGGTTTGGATTTGACGCGTGGAGCCAAGGCAGCTTTGCTGGTTTTGGCGGTTGGGATTACTTGTCGTCTGCTCGGCGCGCAATTTGAATGGCTGGTGGCATGGCCTGACGCCCTGACAGTGCCCATGACCGAATGGGTTGGTGCTGTTGTAAGCTGGTTTCTTGGCGTGTTTAAGCCGGTTGCGCGGTTTTTCTCTTTTTTGCTTGGATTTCCCATGGAGTGGGTCGGTGCCGTGCTCGGTGGCGCGCCGTGGCCTTTGATTGTGGGGGCCGTGACCGCCATTGGCTGGTTGATCGGTGGGGTTCGGCTTGCTGCGTTGGGTTTCCTGGGACTCGGGTTCGTGGTGATTTCCGGGTATTGGGCCGAAGGCATGAACACGCTGGCTTTGGTGACGGTATCCGTTCCGCTGGCGGTGGTTCTCGGCATGGCCATTGGAATTCTAGCATTTGAAGTCCCACGGTTAAAAAGCGCGGTCAATGGCTTGCTTGATGTTATGCAAACTGTTCCGACATTTGCCTACCTGACACCCCTGATTGTGTTGTTCGGCTTTGGACCGGTGGTCGGTCTCATTGCCTCGGCTATTTATGCGGCGCCGCCGATGGCGCGGAATGTGCTTTTGGGACTTGAGCGTGTGGAGCCCGAAATCCGGGAGGCCGCGGTAATGTCGGGTGGCACGCGCAGGCAACAGTTGTTTTTGATCGAGATTCCCGCCGCAGGCCAGCAGATCATGGTGGGATTCAACCAGTGCCTTATGGCTGCGTTGTCGATGGTCATTATCGCCGCCGTAATTGGCGGGTTCAAAGACATTGGCTGGGAAGTACTTTTGACGATGCGCAAGGCTCAGTTCGGTCCGGCCTTTCTTGCAGGGACCGTGATTGTTGTCTTCGCGGTTGTGATTGACCGGATGTCGGCGGCGTTGGCTGAGCCTCGTCCATCTCAGAGTAAAAGGGTGGCAGCCGGGATCTTTGCGGCTGGTGTGATGGTGGCAGTCTGGTCGATGATCGCCGGTTGGAACCCGAGTGGTATCGCGCTTCTGGATGGCGTTGCCGAGGCGGTCGACAAAGGCGTCGGCACCTTTACCGCCAACAATGGCGCTGCGTTGGACTCGGTCAAGAACTCATCGATGTTCTTTGGCCTTTTGCCTTTGCGTATTGGTCTTGCAGACGCGGTTTTGCCGTTCACCTGGGGTTTCCAGTGGACTGCAATGCACAGCATGGCCTGGTTTGCCGCCGCCGCCGTGATCGGTGGAATTCTGGCGTGGCGAGACCATGTTACCGCGGGCGCGGTCGTCGTGATCGCTGCATTGTTTCTTGAAATCGGGATTGCACAAGCGCCGTGGCCTCTGATCCTAATCGGGGCGGCTGCTTTGGGCTGGGTTGCAAGTGGCTGGAAGCTCGTACGTCTGGTGGTTATCCTGCTCGGCCTGATCCTGATTTCCGGCCTTTGGGAACGTGCAATGCTGTCGCTTTATCTGAGCGGCGCATCTGTTGCAGCCTGTGCTTTGGTAGGCGGCGTACTGGGTTTTTTGAGTGCTATGAGTGCCCGGGTTTGGACCGTCGTGCGGCCGATATGTGATATGCTGCAGACCATTCCGTTGTTTGTGTTTCTGATCCCAGTTCTGATGTTCTTCCAGATCGGCGAATTTTCCGCATTTCTGGCGATTTGCATGTATGCGGTTGTGCCGATGATCCGCTACACGCGTCAGGGCCTGGTTTCGACGCCTGAGGATATGATCGAAGCGGCCACGGCCAGTGGTGCAGGAAAATGGCAGACCATGTTCGAGGTGCGCGGGCCCTATGCGGCGCCAACCATCCTGTTGGGTTTGAACCAGACCATCCTGTATGCCTTTGCCATGCTGGTGATTGCGGCACTGATCGGCACGACCGGTCTTGGTCAATCCATTTATCTGGCATTGGGACAAGCCGATGTCGGACTTGGTGTGACTGCCGGTGCGGCCATGGCTATTCTGGCGCTGGTTGCTGATCGTTTGGTTCAGGGGTTTGCCGAAGATCGGCGCAAGGCGCTGGGCCTTTGAATTTTTGGCATCTGCAGCCGCGCCCGCGAGGGCGTGGCTGCGAATAGTCCTCAGAAGTCAATCGCCAGACCTTTTTTCTCCCAATCGCCGTAGCGAACAGGTTCAGGCCCGTCGCGGCCTCCCAGTTCGGTTGGCAACTCGAGGGCTTTGGCTTTCCGGCGGCGTTCCTCGGCTTCGGCCAAAGCGCGCTTCGCGGCTTCGGGGAGATCCTTTTGGCTGTCGTCGCTCATGGCCAGTCCTTTCGCGCGGGCTTTCTTTTGGAGTATGCCCTTGATATACGCGCGCCTTCGGGAACGACAAGGTTCTCTAGAGTCGCACGAGAAAGGCCAGCGATGTCAAAATCCGGAATGCAGACCCGCCGCAGTGCTGTTTACCTGTTGGATCAGGTTCTTGGCGAAGGCCGGCTTTTGTCGGAGGTCATCGGAAGCGGTGCACTGGAGCGGTTGGAACCTGCCGAACGGGCTCGTGCCCAACGTCTGGCGGTCGATACTCTGCGCGGTTTGGAACGCGCGGACAGGGTTTTGCAAAAGCACCTGAAGAAAGTTCCTGCGATGACGGTGCAGAACGTTTTGCGCCTCGGAACCGTGGAACTGTGCCAGGGTGGCGCGGCGCACGGCGTGGTGAATGACGCTGTCGAGATCATTTCAAAAAACAAACACCAATCGAAGCTGAAGGGGCTGGTGAATGCGGTGCTGCGCAAGGTTGATGCCGAAGGGCAGGCCGAATGGGATCGTCTGCGTATTCCGCGCATGCCAAAGTGGTTGCGCAAGCCTTTGGTGCAGGCCTATGGCAGCGAAGTTATGCTGGGCATCGAGGCCGCGCATTTTGCGGGTGCGCCTTTGGATTTGACTGCCAAAGGAGATCCTGAAGCGCTAGCAAAAGTTGTTGAAGGAGACCTGCTGCCAACCGGCTCTGTTCGTGTTTCAGTCGGTCAACAAGTATCAGCCTTGTCGGGTTACACCGAAGGCGACTGGTGGGTTCAGGACGCTGCCGCGGCCTTACCCGCAAAAATTCTGGACGTGAAGCCCGGCGAAAAAGTTCTGGACTTGTGCGCCGCTCCGGGGGGCAAGACCATGCAGTTGGCGGCCGCAGGCGCGGAGGTAACGGCTGTAGATGACAACCCCTCGCGGATGGCGCGCGTCGAGGAAAACCTAAAGCGAACAGGCCTCACGGCAAAGTTGGTGGTTGGTGACGTTATGGCGCAGGGTGGTGAGTATGACGCAATCCTTCTGGATGCGCCCTGCTCTGCGACGGGAACCATGCGAAGGCATCCGGACCTGCCCTTTGCAAAAGACGGCAGCGAATTCGGTGACCTGATCGGATTGCAGGAAGTGTTTATTGACCATGCACTTGGACTTTTGAAACCGGGTGGGCGTCTTGTGTTTTGCACCTGCTCCCTGTTGCCTGACGAAGGTGAAGTACAGGTTGAGGAGGCCTTGGCGCGATGGTCCGGTGTTCGTGTGGATCGCGAGGCGCTTTTGGTGGGTGGCGTTGACCCTGAATGGGTTACCGAAGAAGGCGGTCTGCGTCTGAGACCTGATTATTGGGCCGCGCGCGGAGGCATGGACGGATTCTATATGGCGATGCTGCGCAGGGAGTAACGCGCCGTTCACAAGGTACACATTCGTTAGCCTTTCCCAGCTACACTTGAGGCCGCCGCAACTGAATCGGTGACTTGTGCAGACAACCCCGCTAAACTCTGTGCAAAACGCCAAAGAGCGTAGAGGCAGAGAGTGAATGTCCAACCCTAACGGCATATCAGCACGCGGCACGCGGCTGATGCATCGCGTGCATGCGCGGATCAGCACGATGGCCAGTCCGGCAACCGGTTTCACGTCGATGCCGGAGCCGCGCACCATCGGTTTATATGCGCGTGGCAAGCAGCTGGTGGCGGGAAACTTCCTTTTTGCCGGACATCTTTTGACGGCTCAGAACACGTCTATGTGGTCTCTGGATGCACCGGATGAAGTTTTTGCTCAGGAACTTCACGGATTTGCGTGGCTTGACGACCTGGCCGCTGTCGGCGATGCGCCTGCACGGGACCGTGGGCAGGACTGGGTTTGGGGCTGGATCGCAGAGTACGGGCGTGGACGCGGCCCGGGATGGACGCCAGATTTAACGGGACGCCGGCTTATCCGCTGGATCAGTCATGCTCTGTTTCTCCTGCGGGCGCGTAGCCCAGAGCAGTCTGAAGACTTCTACAAATCTTTGGCGCAACAGACGATATTCCTGAGCCGCCGCTGGCGTACCAGTTTGCCCGGGCTTCCCCGCTTCGAGGCTTTGACAGGGCTTATTTATGCCGGTCTCGCCCTTGAAGGCATGTCGCAGCATGTGGCGCCAGCGCTGAAGGCGTTGGACAGGGAATGTCGGAAACAGGTTGATGAACAAGGTGGTATTCCAACCCGAAACCCGGAAGAGTTGCTTGAAGTTTTTACGCTTCTGACTTGGGCGGCCACAGCGTTGACGGAAGCCGAATTGTCGCCTTCCGAGGCGCATGTCCAAGCAATAGAACGCATTGCACCAACACTGCGCACACTTCGCCATTCCGATGGTGGATTGGCGCGGTTCCACGGCGGTGGTCGTGGCATCGACGGACGTTTGGATCACGCTTTGGCAGAGAGTCGGGTCAAGACCCGTCAGGCGGACGGTCTTGCTATGGGGTATGCGCGCCTGAGTGCAGGGCGAACCAGCGTTGTCGTTGACGCCAGTTTGCCGCCAAGCGGGGACAGTTCCACCAATGCACATGCCTCGACCCTTGCGTTTGAATTGACCAGTGGTCGTCGCCCCGTGGTTGTCAATTGTGGTTCAGGCAGCAGCCTTGGCGAGGATTGGAGGAGGTTTGGCAGGGCCACGCCGTCTCATTCTGTTTTGACGCTCGATGAGTTGTCCAGTTCCCGCCTTGGAAAAATTGGCAAGGGCTGGCGCGAGGAACAGCTTGTCGAAGGGCCAAAGGATGTTCCGATAGAAGTCACTCCGGTGCCGGATGGCATAAAGTTCCAGGGGGGACACGACGGGTATCGAGAAACGCATGGTCTGACCCATGCACGCACACTGGAACTGACCTTTGACGGGCGAGGCATGGCTGGCGAGGACCTGATTGTGGCGCTTGAAGACGGTGACAAGCGCAAGTTTGACAAGGTGATGGACCAGAAGGCGTTGCAGGGGATTCCCTATGACATTGCATTTCATCTCCATCCGGAGGCTGATGCGAGTCTTGATATGGGTGGGGCAGCGGTCTCAATTGCCCTCAAAAGCGGTGAAGTTTGGGTGTTCCGGCACGACGGAGCGGCCAAAATGGAGCTTGTGCCCAGTGTTTTTCTTGAAAAAGGCCGCATAAAACCGCGCGCGACAAAACAGATCGTTCTATCTGGCGTCGCAATGCAGTATGGGACGCGCATCCGGTGGTCTTTGAGCAAAGCGCATGAGACTGGTGTGGCGATCAGGGATCTGAACCGGGATGAGTTAGATTTGTAACCTGAGCCCGAGGACCCTTGCGCCCCATGACCGAATTGCTGCCTATTCGCCGCGCCCTGATTTCTGTTTCTGACAAGACCGGTTTGATCGACCTTGCCAAAGCTCTTTCCGAGCGCGGCGTCGAACTGTTGTCCACCGGAGGTTCCGCCAAAGCAATGCGCGACGCCGGGCTCGAGGTGAAGGACGTTTCTGAAATCACCGGTTTTCCTGAAATGATGGATGGCCGTGTCAAAACGCTTCATCCCAAGGTGCATGGTGGATTGCTGGCACTACGCGACAACGACGCCCATGTGGCAGCCATGGAGGAACACGGCATTGGTGGCATCGACCTGCTGGTTGTGAACCTCTATCCGTTCGAGGCTACGGTTGCGGCAGGCGCAGATTATGACACCTGCATCGAGAACATCGACATCGGTGGGCCTGCCATGATCCGTGCGGCAGCCAAGAACGCCGCGTTCGTGAATGTCATCGTGGACGTAGAAGACTATGACGCGTTGCTGGGCGATATGGATCAGCACAAGGGTGCGACGTGTCCCAAATTCCGCCGCAAGCTTAGCCAGAAAGCTTACGCGCGAACGGCAGCCTACGACGCAGCTGTGTCTACCTGGATGGCGGAGCAGCTTGAGCTTGAAACCCCAAAGCGTCGCGCGTTTGCAGGCGAATTGAAGCAGACTTTGCGGTATGGCGAAAACAGCCATCAGAAAGCCGCGTTCTATACTGACGGTTCAGGTCGCCCCGGTGTGGCCACTGCAACTCAGCTGCAGGGCAAAGAACTGAGCTACAACAACATCAACGACACGGATGCGGCGTTTGAACTGGTGTCTGAGTTCGACCCGGCGGTGAGCCCTGCCGTGGCGATTATCAAACACGCCAACCCGTGTGGTGTGGCCGTGGGAACAACTCTGGTTGAGGCTTATCAGAAGGCATTTGATTGTGACCGGACCTCTGCGTTCGGTGGCATCGTGGCGCTAAACCAGCCGCTTGATGCGGACACCGCCAAGAAGATCGTTGAGATCTTCACTGAGGTGGTGATTGCGCCGGGCGCGTCGGAAGAGGCCAAAGAAATCTTTGCGGCGAAGAAGAACCTTCGTCTGTTGCTGACCGATGGTCTTCCAGACCCGCGTCAGCCAATCACGGCCTACAAGCAAGTTGCCGGTGGTGTGCTGGTGCAGGACAAAGACGTGGGTTATGTGGGCAAGGATGACCTTAAGGTTGTCACCAAGTTGGCGCCGACAGACGCACAGATGGAAGATCTTCTGTTTGCCTGGAAGGTCGCGAAACACGTCAAATCCAACGCCATTGTTTATGTCAAAGGCGGCGCAACCGTGGGCGTTGGCGCCGGTCAGATGAGCCGTCTGGACAGTGCCAACGTGGCAGCCTCCAAGGCGCAACGTATGGCAGACGAGTTGGGCATGGACGAAAGCCCCGCCAAGGGCTCCGCAGTGGCGTCTGACGCATTCTTCCCCTTTGCTGACGGCTTGCTCGAAGCGGCCGCTGCTGGCGGCACTTGCGTGATCCAGCCCGGCGGTTCGATGCGTGACGAAGAGGTGATCAAGGCGGCAGACGAAGCCGGTCTGGCGATGGTCTTTACGGGCATGCGGCACTTCCGGCACTAAGGTGAGCCAAAGGTGATCAGGGCCTTCGCGGCTATTTCCTTGTTGCGAAGGCCGATAGCGCTTACGATAGCGCCAACAAAACCAAGGGTGCTGCAAAGCGGCACGAGGCAGACGGGCAGTTAGGGGGACGCAATATGCGTCTGGTATTCTGGGCAGGCTTTTGGGCCTTCATTACCGATCAAGCGAGTAAATATGCTGTGGTGCATATGCTCAACCTTCGCGAGATCATCGCCATGGACGTGCTGCCACCGCTTCTGCGGTTTCACATGGCGTGGAACGACGGCATCAATTTCGGCCTTTTGTCTGGAAGCCCTGAAGCGGCGCGTTGGGTGCTGGTCGCAGTCGCGTTGGCCATTTCTGTGTTTGTGCTGGTCTGGATCAGGCGTGAACCGCCCGGCAAGTGGGGGCTGATCAGCGCTGGCTTATTGATTGGTGGTGCCATCGGTAATGTGGTGGATCGCCTGATTTACGGGGCCGTGGCGGACTTTCTGAACATGTCATGCTGCGGGATCGACAACCCCTTCGCGTTCAACCTCGCGGATGTATGGATTTTTGCGGGGGCAATTGGGTTAGTGATCTTTGGCGGCGGCAAAAGAGAGGCGTGACGTCGAAGTTTGAATGCGCTAAACCTTGGCGCAACTGTGTTGGAGGTGTGCGAATGCACGTGTCACGTCTGTTGATTTTAGGATTGGTTGCAGGCCTTGCGGCATGCAGCGGAGACAAGACTTTGCGCACCATGCCCAACAATTCGGACGGTCCGGACGAGTTCCGCATTATTCCGGGCAAAGAGCTGACCCAACCCAAAGATTACAACGCCTTGCCATTGCCGGCACCGGGCGGCGTGAACCGGACAGATCTTGATCCGGTGGGCGATGCGATGGTGGCCTTGGGTGGACGCGCACCAAGCCGTGAGAATACCAATCAGATTGCTTCGGCTGACGCGGCCCTTGTGACGTATGCTTCGCGAAATGGCCGCACTGCGGACATCCGCCAGACCACCCGTCTTGAGGATGAAGAATTCCGCAAGAAACGCGGTCGCTTCACACAGATCCGTCTGAAAAAGACCAACATCTATGAAAAGGTCTATGCGCCGCAGGATCTTGAGGAAGTCGATGAATGGTGGCGCTGGCGTCGGGCCGGCGCAAAGACGCCTGCGGCCCCAGCGACGGAATAAACTGCACGCGTCTGGCGATTTCACGCTGGCATCTCGTCACAAAACCGTTTGATCACTTGAAGCTGCTCGGCCGTAGCGTAACTATCCAGACAAGCGGTTAAAACGGAGCTTTTTCGCATGTTGCGACTCTTTGCATTGGCCCTTGGTGCGGCGGTATTCGCCTTGCCATTGCGCGCCAACGAACTCGTCACCGATTTCATGCTGGACAACGGAATGCAGGTGGTGGTCGTTGAAGACCATCGCGCACCAGTGGTGATGCATATGGTCTGGTACAAAGCTGGATCAGCCGATGAGAAGCCCGGTGTGTCCGGCATTGCGCACTTTCTCGAACACCTGCTGTTCAAAAGCACGGAAAACATGGAGAGTGGCGAGTTTTCTGCCACCGTTGCAGCCAATGGCGGACGGGACAATGCATTCACCAGTTACGACATGACGGCCTACCACCAGCGTGTTGCCAGCGACCGGCTCGAGCTGATGATGCAGATGGAAAGCGACAGGATGGTAAACCTGCTCCTGCAGCCCGAAGAAGTGCTGACCGAACGGGACGTTATCATTGAGGAGCGCAATCAACGGGTTGAAAACAGTCCCGGTTCTCTGTTTCGCGAACAACTGAGTGCGGCGCAGTATCAGAACCATCGGTACGGGGTTCCTGTAATCGGCTGGCGGCATGAAATGGAAGCGTTATCGCTGGAAGATGCGCGGGAATTCTATGACACATATTATGCTCCCAATAATGCGATCCTACTCGTAGCCGGTGATGTCGATCCAGAAGATGTAAAGGCGCTGGCAGAAAAGTACTACGGTGTCATTCCTGCCAATCCGGATTTGCCCGAGCGGGTGCGAACCAAAGAGCCGCCGCAAATCAGTCCGCGTCGGTTAACGTACGAAGACCCGAGGGTCGCCCAACCATATGTCACGCGCTCATACCTCGCGCCTGAACGCAACCCTGGTGATCAGGAGACAGCCGCCGCGTTGACTTTGCTTGCGGAAATCTTGGGAGGTGGACAGACCTCGATACTGAGCCAGAAATTGCAGTTCGAGCAAAAGAAGGTTGTGTATGCGGCGAGCTGGTATAACGGAACGTCTCTGGATGAGACCACGTTTGATTTCGTAGTGGTTCCTGTACCAGGCGTGTCGCTGGAGGAAGCCGAAGTTGCGATGGACGCGGTTGTTGCCGAGTTTATCGAGACCGGTGTGGATAGTGATCAGCTTGATCGTATCAAAATGCAACTGCGCGCAGCCCAGATTTATGAACGCGACAGTGTGAACAGCGTAGCCAACCGGTACGGGCGCGCGCTGACCGCTGGGTTGGAGATCGAGGACATTCAGGCTTGGCCGGAGATTTTGCAGGCAGTGACCGAGGAAGACATCATAGCCGCCGCAAAGCAGGTTTTTGACAAGCGCCGTTCCGTAACCGGCTGGTTGATGGGCGAAGAGGAGGTCACGCAATGATCCGGTTAGTTTTGGCATTTGTAGCTGTTGTGGTCGCGGTACCGGCTTGGGCTGAAATCAACATTAAGGAAGTAACCTCACCGGGCGGCATCAAGGCGTGGCTTGTAGAAGAGCCATCTATCCCTTTTGTGGCGATGGAATTGCGGTTCCGCGGTGGGACGTCGCTTGATGCGGCTGGCAAGCGAGGGGCGACGAACCTCATGGTCGGCTTGTTGGAAGAAGGCGCCGGAGGGCTGGATGCGCAGGGGTTCGCACGTGAGAGCGAGGCTCTGGCGGCTCAGTTTGGCTATGACAGCAATGCTGATGCTGTGTCGATTTCAGCGCGTTTCTTGACCGAAAACCAAGACGAGGCGCTCGACCTTTTGCGTTTGTCACTGGTGGATCCGACTTTCCCCGAAGTGGCCGTCGAGCGCGTTCGGAGCCAAGTACTTTCCGGCTTGCGCAGCAGCCTGAAAGACCCTGACAAGATCGCTGGGAAACGTTTGAGCGCCTTGACATACGGGGATCACCCGTACGCGACCTCTGGCGAAGGAACGATTGAAAGCGTTTCCGCTTTGACGCGTGATGATCTTGTCGCTGCACACAAGGGGGCTTTGGCCAAGGATAGGCTATTTGTAGGGGTGGTCGGCGACGTGACCGCCGAAGAATTGGGCCCGATGCTGGATGCGCTTCTTGGAGATTTGCCCGAAACTGGCGCGCCTTTACCAGGCAAAGCGGAGGTCAGTTTCTCAGGCGGAGCAGATGTTGTGGACTTTGATACACCGCAATCTGTTGCGCTCTTTGCGCAGCCCGGGATTCACCGCGATGACGAGGACTTTTTTGCTGCCTATGTACTGAACGTGGTGCTGGGCGGCGGCGGCTTCGAGAGCCGTTTGATGAATGAAGTGCGCAAGAAACGGGGCCTTACCTATGGCGTCTATTCGTATCTCGTTCTTCGCGATCAGGCAGACATCTACATGGGGTCGGTCTCCAGCGCCAACAATCGGATCGCGGAATCGATCTCTGTTATTCGCGAAGAATGGGCCAAGATGGCCGAAAACGGCGCCACCGAGGAAGAGGTTGAAAAGGCAAAGGCGCTTCTAACCGGCGCCTATCCACTTCGATTTGACGGCAATGGGGCCATTGCAACCATCATGGTGGGTATGCAGATGGACGGGATGCCGCGCGACTATATCGTGAACCGGAATGACTACGTCAACGCCGTGACAGTTGAAGACGTCAATCGCGTTGCGAAGGAATTGCTGGATCCAGATGCGTTGACTTTTGTTGTGGTTGGCAAGCCGGAAGGCGTTTGAGCCACAGCATTTTGAAATGAAAAGGGCGGCCGGATGCGGCCGCCCTTTGTCGTTTTTCGGGTGTTGCGACTTATTCGCCGTAGGGCACCCAGATATTCTTCACCTCGGTCGCGGCTTGCAAGAAAGCGCGGCCCTCTCCCTCGGCGCCAAACCAGTCCCGCGCAAGGCCATTGTTGACCCATGTGCGCTTTAGGTTGCCCGCGCTTTCACGTTCGATTTCAGCGGACAGATCAGTCGATGAGAACGACCAAGTTGCGTCAACGTCCATGTGACCTGCGAGCGGCTTCGCGAGGTCACTGTGCTGGCCCGTTAGGATGTTTACGACACCACCTGGCACATCTGAAGTTTCCAGAACCTGATAGAAATCTGTTGCGGCAAGCGGATAGGCTTGGGATGCGATCAGTACCGTGCGATTGCCCATTGCGATGGCTGGCGCCATGACAGAGACCAGTCCCAGAAGTGGAGTTTCGTCTGGACAAAGCGCGCCGATCACGCCCACAGGTTCCTTCATCGCAAGCGCAACGCCGCGGATCGGGACACCATGTGCCTGTCCGTCGTATTTGTCGGCCCACGCGGCATAAGTGAAGAGGCGGCGAATGGAAGTTTCCACTTCTGCCTCACCCTGTTTGCCACCGGTCAACGCATTGATGCGGTGCGCAAATTCTTCGCTGCGAGCGGACAAGTTTTCCGCGATGTAGTAGAGGATCTGCGCGCGCAGGTGACCAGTAGTGCCGGACCAGCCTTTGGCCGCATGCGCAGCTTCAACGGCGTTACGGACATCCTTACGGTTCGCGATCGGGGCCTGGCCCAGGAGCGCGCCGTTTTTGCCGTAGATGTTCTGGCTGTAACCGCCATCAGGACGCGCCTGTTTGCCACCGATGTAGAGTTTCGGCGTGCGGTCCAGCGGATCAAGCGGACCTTTGTCGCCGGAGAAGGGTTCGACAGGCTTGAGGGCTTTCGCAGTGCCCTTGGGTTTCGTGTAGGCCGAGAGACCTTCCCAGCCGCCTTCACGCCCATAGCCGCTTTCGCGCACGCCGCCGAAACCGGCAGCAGCATCAAACAGGTTGGTGGCGTTCACCCACACAACACCGGCGACCAGTTTGGGCGCGATGTCGAGCGCGAGGTTCACGTTTTCAGTCCAGAGAGTTGCCGCCAACCCGTAGCGCGTGTTGTTCGCCAGCTGGACGGCTTCGGACGGCGTGCGGAAGGTGGTCGAAACCAGTACTGGTCCGAAGATCTCTTCCTGCATCAACTTTGATGAAGGCGCGAGGCCGGTGATCAGTGTTGGCGGGTAGAAGCAGCCCTCGAGCGGCATATCGACGGCAGCCTTGTAGGTTTCGCCCTCGGTGTTGCCGTCAACCATCTGGGTGATGGTCTGCAATTGCACTGGATCCACAACCGCTCCCACGTCGATGCATTTGTCGAGTGGGTTGCCAAGGCGTAGCCCGTCCATGCGGGCTTTGAGTTTGGTGTGGAACTTTTCGGAGATGCCTTCCTGAACCAGAAGACGGGAGCCGGCGCAGCAGACCTGACCCTGATTGAACCAGATGGCGTCAACAAGGCCTTCAATCGCGCTGTCGATGTCCGCGTCGTCAAACACGATGTAAGGGGACTTGCCACCGAGTTCCAAAGTCAGCGACTTACCGGATCCCGCCGTCGCTTCGCGAATGCGTTTGCCCACCTCGGTTGAGCCGGTGAACGCTACCTTGTTGATGTCTTCGTGCGCGGTGATCATTTCGCCAACCGCACCATCGCCGGTGACGATGTTCACAACGCCCGCGGGTAGGCCCGCCTGTTGACAGATGTCGGCAAAAGCCAACGCTGTAAGCGAAGTATATTCCGCAGGTTTCAGAACCACTGTGTTGCCCATAGCCAGTGCCGGTGCGACTTTCCACGCGAGCATCAATAACGGGAAGTTCCAAGGGATGATCTGGCCGCACACGCCCAGAGCCTGAGCATTGGGCAGTTCGGCTTCCATCAGTTGGGCCATGCCTGCGTGGTAGTAGAAATGGCGCTGCACCAGCGGGATGTCGATGTCGCGGCTTTCGCGGATCGGTTTGCCGTTATCCAGCGTTTCCAGAACCGCAAAGAGACGGCTGTGTTTCTGCAGAAGGCGTGCAATGGCATAAAGATACTTCGCGCGGCCGTGACCGCCGAGACTTTCCCATTTGCCTTGGGCTTTGCGCGCAGCCGTGACCGCAGCGTTGACTTCGTCCTGCGTGGCTTGTGTCAGATCAGCGAGGGTTTCGCCGTTTGCCGGGTTCTTGGACTGGAAGTCTTTGCGCGGTGCCGTCCAGTCGCCGTCGATGAAGTGCCCGAAGGCCGCGCCCTGATCGACAATCCAAGCCAGCGCATCGCCGGCACTTTCGGGGGCAGGGCCATAATCCATGGTTTCGAAAATTTCTTTCACGGTCATATGGGTCATACCTTGATTGTGTCAGTGCGCCAGCCTTCGATGAAGTCGCTCACGTCTTCGGCCAGCATGCGCAATTCATCGTCGATCGGATAGTAGGCCCAGACGCCTTTCTCTCCACGGCAAAACACGAACTCGATGCCGCCGCTGCCGGCACGACCTATGTAGAGTTTTTGAGCGTCGTCACTCTCACGGATTTGGGATTGGGTGTAAAGAAATGCCGTCCGGCCGGGTTCGTCGGCCAGTCCGGTTGCAAGTTTAGCGAAATATTCTTTGGCGTTTGGCCAATTTGCTGCGTTTACGGTCATGTCATTATCCCATCGCGTGGCGGTATCCGGCTGAGTAGTGGCCGGTAAGGTGATGTTCGAGTTGACGCTCGATGTCGCCCAGCAGGGACGAGGCACCGAAGCGGAAGAGGTCGGGTTGCAACCAGCGGTCGCCAAGTTCGTCTTTTATCAGTGAGAGGTACACCAAAGCGTCTTTGGCTTTGGAGATTCCGCCTGCCGGTTTGTAGCCAACACGGTATCCGGTTTGGTCATAGTAATCCCGAATGGCACGGATCATAACAAGAGAGACTGGAAGGGTCGCGTTGACGCTTTCCTTGCCTGTGGACGTTTTGATGAAGTCGGCACCAGCCATCATGCAGACAAGTGAGGCGCGTGCGACGTTGCGCAAGGTTCCGAGTTCACCCGTGGCGAGGATCGCCTTAACGTGGGCGTCTCCGCAAGCTTCGCGCATCTCTTTCATTTCATCATAGAGCGCCTGCCAATTGCCCTGAAGGACGTGGCGGCGGGTGATGACGATGTCGATTTCTTCCGCGCCTGCTTTGACGCTCTCTCCAATTTCTGCGATCCGCAGGTGATAGGGTGACAGGCCCGCCGGGAACCCGGTCGACACAGCTGCGACCGGGATACCGGTTCCCTTGAGAGCGCTCACGGCGGTTTCGATCATGTCGTGATAAACGCAGACAGCACCCGTTGTGAGGCCTTCCATGCCCAAAGCTTCCAGAATGTCAGCACGGACCGGTTGTCTGGCTTTTGCACAAAGACGTTCGACGCGGCCTTCGCTGTCGTCACCAGATAGCGTGGTCAGGTCAATCAGCGAGATCGCCTTGCAGAGCCATGCGGCTTGATGGTCTTTCTTGACCGAACGTCGACCCGGCAAGGTCTTAGCACGGCGTTCGATCGCCGAAGTATTCGCCTGTGCCGTGCGGACCCAATCGAGGTCCAGCGGCATGCCGGGGTTGCGCGGTTCAATCGCCGTAGGCAGCTGGTGCCCTTCGGCGGAAATGGTGGGCGTCTGCATCGATCCATCCTGTTGAGGAAAACAGGTCCAAAATGACTCAGATCACGTAACCGATGCAAGATTTAGAAAGCGTGAATCTGCATTTTTTTGATCTTATGGTCAGAAAAAATATGAGAATAAGTCGCAATTGCGTTGACAGTATTGAGAATGGTTCTCATATTCAATTTGACTGAAAACAGAGGTGATAAATGCGATTCTCTCGCAGACAGTTCATTTTGAGTGCCGCCGCCGGCTTTGCCGTTGCGCCGAGGGCAAGTTTTGCGGCAGGCAAATTGAACGTTGTAGCCACCACTGGCATGATCGCGGACACCGTGCGCCGGATAGGTGGCGACATGGTGGAAGTTCGGGGTCTGATGGGGCCTGGCGTGGACCCGCATGCTTATCGCCAGACTCGTTCTGACATCGTTGCAATGACCCGTGCGGACATTGTTTTCTGGCACGGTCTGTATCTCGAAGCGCAAATGGAAGACTTCTTTCACAAGCTAGAAAAACGCGGTTCCGTTGTTTCAGTAACCGACAAGTTGCCGCGCGATCTTTTGCGTGGACATGACGATTACAACGACAAATACGACCCGCACGTATGGATGGACCCGAAGATTTGGGTACTGGTCGCGGAGCGCGTGCGCGATGCCCTGATTGAAGCGAGGCCTGAGCAACGCGCAGTGTTTGAGGCGAATGCGTCGGCGTTTGCGGACGAGTTACGCGTATTGGCAGACTACGCCAATCGCACTTTGGCAACGGTTAACGCAGAGTCCCGTGTGTTGCTTACGGCGCATGACGCGTTTGGGTATTTCGGCACAGCCTACGATTTTGAGGTCATGGGCATTCAGGGTATTTCCACCGAATCCGAGGCTGGTTTGAACCGGATCAGCGCGCTGGTGGACATGCTGGTAGAGCGCAAGATTGGTGCGGTTTTTGTAGAAAGCTCGGTTTCAGACCGTTCCATGCGGGCGGTGATCGAAGGAGCTGCGGCCAAGGGCCATGACGTCAAGATTGGTGGCGAATTGTTCAGTGACGCCATGGGGACCGAGGGGACCTATGAAGGCACTTATGTGGGCATGATCGACCATAATGTCACCGTGATTGCATCTGCGTTGGGTGGTGAAGCGCCTGATCGTGGCCTGAATGGCAAGTTGTCGGCTGGAAGCTGAGGTTGGACGAATGACCGTGGAATTGGCAGCAAACGATGGGATGATCCCTACAGGGCCAGGGCTTGATGCAAGCCCGATGGCAGTGCGCGGGATGACCGTAAGCTATGGCCAGACTCCGGTGGTTTTCTCTGTTGACATGACCGTAGCAGAAGGCTCAATGACCGCGATCATTGGACCGAACGGCGCGGGCAAATCCACGCTGTTGAAGGCAGCCTTGGGTGTGGTCTCCTCATTGGCGGGGCAAGTTTCGGTGTTTGGCAAACCGCTGGACAAGGAGCGTAGCCGTATCGCCTATGTGCCACAGCGGGCAAGCGTGGACTGGGATTTCCCGACGCGAGTGATTGATGTCGTACTGATGGGCCTGTACCGGGAGTTGGGTCTTTTGAGGCGTATCCGCGGGCAGCATCGCGCGAAGGCGATGGCCTGCTTGGAGCGGGTCGGAATGGCAGATTTTGCGGATCGGCAGATTGGCCAGCTTTCGGGCGGGCAACAACAACGTGTGTTTCTTGCACGGGCACTTGCCCAAGAGGCGGACCTCTATCTTTTGGACGAGCCATTTGCCGGCGTGGATGCTGCGACCGAGAAAGCCATCATTGATGTGCTCAAGTCCTTGAAGGCGCAAGGCAAGACCGTTGTTGCGGTACACCATGATCTTGCGACAGTCGCGGAGTATTTTGATCGCGTGTTCCTGATCAATACGCGCAAGATTGCCGAAGGCACCGTTGAGGAGGCCTTTACTGCAGAAAACCTCGACAAGACTTATGGTGGTCGTTTGGCCACCGGCCAGATAGATCAACTGGATCTGGTCGCGGGGTGATCCCATGCTTTGGGACGCGCTGACGCTACAGCTTGGATACAATGCCACACTGGTGACTGTGGGGGCTGCGCTGCTTGGCGTGGCGGCAGGTGTTACAGGAACATTTCTCTATTTGAGAAAGCGCGCGCTCGTGAGTGACGCCATCAGCCATGCCACTTTGCCGGGCGTGGCGCTTGCCTTTATCGTGATGGTGGCGCTGGGAAGTGACGGCCGCAACTTGCCATTTTTGCTTTTGGGAGCAGCCGTGTCTTCGTGGCTTGGCCTTTTATGCGTGAACTGGCTGACAGGGCGCACACGCTTGGCGGAAGATGCGGCGATCGGGGCGGTGCTGTCCGTTTTCTTTGGCTTTGGCGTGGTATTGCTCACGGTTATCCAGACGCTTAGCGCGGGTCGGGCCGCCGGACTTGAAGGGTTTTTGCTCGGGTCGACCGCCGGCATGTTGTTCAACGATGCGGTTGTGATCGCAGTGGGAGGGTTGCTAACGCTCTTGTTGGTGGTTGCCTTGCGTCGCCCCATGAGTCTGGTGGCCTTTGATCCGGAATTCGCCGCAGCCAGTGGCGTCAACGTGCAGCGGGTGGACTTGGCGATCATGGGCTTGGCAATGGCGGTGACTGTGGTCGGTCTCAAAGTGGTCGGCCTGGTCCTGATTGTGGCAATGTTGATTATACCACCAGTTACGGCGCGTTTTTGGACTGATCGGACTGATCGGATGGCCCTGATTTCGGGTGCCTGCGGTGGGCTTGCGGCTTGGGCTGGAGCGGCGCTTTCAGCAACTGCGCCAGCGCTGCCGACTGGTCCTATCATTGTGCTAACGAGCTTTGCTCTGTTTGCTGTGTCTCTGTTGCTTGCGCCGGGACGCGGTTTGCTTGCAGTTGCTTTGCGACATCGCCGATTTCAGCGGCGTGTCCACATGCGGCAAGGGTTGTTGGCGCTGGCATCGGGACAGCCGATCTATGAGCGTTTCACGTTAAATCTGTTGAAGCGCGCGGGGCTCGCCCACGCGGATGGCGTTGCGACGGAAGATGGGAAGGCACGGGCTGCGAAGGCGCTGCGGGATGAAAAGCGATGGGAGTTCGTGCGTGCGGATCAGGCGTTCGAAAGCGCGGCTGCGATGTATGACGGTTTGCGGGAAATCGAAACGGTTTTGACCAGCGATCAGATTGCGGAAATTGACAGGCGGATTGGCGGCCCGCGAGGCGTGACAGTATGAGCGGCGCGGAGTTTGTCCCTCTGTCGCTGACGCCTCTCCTGATTGGTGTTTTTGCGGCGGTTGCCTGTGCGCTGCCGGGCAACTTTCTGGTCTTGCGTCGGCAAGCCTTGATCGGAGATGCGATCAGCCACGTTGTTCTTCCGGGGATTGTTGTTGCTTTTCTCGTGACCGGCGTTGTGGCAGCGGCACCAATGCTATTGGGCGCAGCTGGGGCGGCTGTTTTGGCAGTGGTGATGATCGAGGCAATCAGGCGGCTGGGTAGCATCGAGCCCGGTGCCGCAATGGGGCTGACCTTTACCACCTTGTTTGCAGCGGGGGTTCTGTTGCTGGAGCAATCCGACACATCTGGCGTGCATCTCGACGTAGAGCATGCGCTTTATGGCAATCTGGAAAGCCTGATCTGGCTGGACGCTGTTGGTTGGGAGAGCCTTGCCGATCCCTCGGCACTTGCGGGTTTGCCGGTCGAGTTGTTTCGCGTGGCAATCGCGCTTGTCGGTGTCGCGGGTTTTTTGTGGGTGTTCTGGCGACCTCTGGTGCTTTCGACTTTTGACGAAGGTTTTGCCCAGACCATGGGGATGCGCACCAAAGGTATTGGGCTCGCGCTGGTTGTGGTGGCGGCCATCGCAGCGGTTGCGTCATTTGATGCGGTAGGCTCGATCATCGTGATCGCAATGTTCATTTGTCCGCCTGCGGCAGCGCGGCTGATGACAAACAGGCTTGAGGCCCAAGTCGCCTGGAGCGTTGGCTTCGCCATGATGTCAGCGGTTCTGGGTTATGTCCTCGCAGGATACGGGCCGATCTGGTTCGGCTTTGACAATGCCGTTAGCGCGGCAGGCATGATCGCGACTGTTTCCGGTGTGATCCTCGCGTTGGCGGCTCTTTTCGGGCCGTGCCGTAAGCGATTGGGTGCGCCCGCGGTCTAGGAGACCGGCTGGGAGAGATCGCGCCAGGCATCGTATTGCGCGAGATAGACTTGGCCGGTCAAATCTTCCAGAAAATGACTGCGTTTGAGGCGGTCCATCACAGGGCCTTTGACCTCGGAAAGGTGCAGGCGGATGTCGAGTTCCGAGAGGCGCATGTTGATGGCTTCCAAGCTCTCCAATGCGCTGAGGTCAATCTCGTTAACAGCCGAACACATCAGCACAACGTCGGTGATTGGTTCGTTGCAGACGACGCGGTCATAGACATAGTCTTCAAGAAAGCGGGCATTTGCGAAATACAGGCTTTCGTCGATGCGCAGCGTGATCAGGTTTGGCGTTGTCTCGACCTTGTGGCGCAGGATGTTGCGGAAGTGTTGTGTCGTCGGCACCAAGCCCACTTCGGCAACATGAGGCCGAGAGGTCTTGTAGAGATGCAGCGCTATCGAAATCAACACACCGGCGCTGACTCCGACTTCGACACCAAACCCCAAAGTCAGCGCGATCGTGGTGGCTACCGCGGCGAAATCAACCCGTGAATAGCCCCATGCATGGCGCAGGACGGACAGGTCAACGAGGCTCAGAACCGCGACGATGATCGTGGCGGCAAGCGTGGCTTTGGGCAGGAAGAACAGAAGTGGTGTCAGGAAAAGTGCAGCGCCGGCAATGCCGATTGCCGTGAAAGCGCCTGCTGCAGGCGTCTTTGCGCCGGCATCGAAATTCACGACAGAGCGCGCAAAACCACCGGTTACAGGATATCCTCCCGAAATCGCCGACGCGATGTTGGACGTGCCCAAGCCGATGAGTTCCTGGTCCGGATCAATGCGTTGTCTATTCTTTGCTGCAAGGGTTTGAGCCACTGAAACGCTTTCGACGAAGCCGATGATGGAGATCAGCAGGGCCGACAAGAAGAGTTGCGACCATAGGTCTGGCGCGAACTCGGGCAGACCTATTGGCGGCAATCCGGTGGGAACGGTGCCGACAATCGCAACGCCCTTGGACGTAAGATCAAAGGCATAAACGGCGAAGGTGGTTGCGATGACCGCGGCGACGGGACCTGCTTTCGTGACGATATCAGCCAGTCCGGACGACGCACCGAGTTTACGAAGCAGCGGCTTCAAGCCCTTGCGTGTCCAGAACAGGAACGCGAGAGTTAGCGTGCCAAGCAGCAGGGTGATCGGATTGGTTTCTGGCAGATGTGAGCCCAATGAACCAAGCAGTTCGGGAAGGGAATGTCCGTGTGCTGAAATTCCGAGAATGTGTTTGAGCTGGCTGATCGCGATCAGAATTCCGGAAGCCGTGATGAAGCCGGCGATGACTGGATGGGAAAGAAAATTCGCCAGAAAACCAAGGCGCATGATGCCCATGGCGGTCAGGATCAGACCTGAAAGAAAGGCAAGTGCGACGGCTGCGGCAATGTAGGCTTCGGTTGTCGGAAGGTCGAGATTTCCGACAGCGGCGGCGGTCATCAGAGACACGACCGCAACAGGTCCCACAGCAAGGACTCTGGATGTGCCGAAGATCGCATATGCCACAAGAGGCAAGATCGATGCGTAAAGCCCAACCTCTGGCGGCAGGCCTGCAAGCAGAGCGTAAGCCAGAGACTGTGGAATGAGCATTATCGTGACGATCACGGCGGCCATTATGTCGGCGCCGAGCGTGGTTTGATCGTAGGTCCTCGCCCACGTCAGGATTGGCAGGTGGCGGGTGATTTTGGCGGATCGCGACATGGGACCTCGGGTTTCTTGTGTTGAGTTTATATATTCCAATTACAGAATATGTAAAGTGGTGCGACCGGGATTTTGCAGACACTTTGACGAAGTCAGAAGAAACGATGGTTAACGTTCTGAAAATCGGCGAAAATTCGGGTCTGCAAAACATCTGCAAAGCGTCGGCATTACGTCGGTATGCATGTGCTGGTCCGTCACCCTTAAGGATACGTGCGTTGAACGGAGTTGTTTCGGGAGCGCGTTGACATCCGCCGCAAAGGTGCCAAAACCTTTGGCGTTACTAAGGGGAGTGCGGACATGAGTGGCGCGTGGGAATTCTGGATCGACCGGGGTGGAACTTTTACCGATATCGTCGCGCGCACGCCGGACGGATCCGTGGTCACTCACAAGCTGCTGAGCGAAAACCCCGAGCGGTACCGCGACGCAGCGGTGCAGGGTATTCGCGAGTTGATGGATGTCTCCGGCGATTTTGCAGAAGGCTCCATCGGCGCGGTAAAAATGGGCACTACAGTGGCAACGAACGCTCTGCTCGAACGCAAAGGCGAGCGGGTGGCGCTGGTGATTACGAAAGGATTTCGGGATCTATTGCTGATCGGGTATCAAACCCGACCGCGATTGTTCGATCTAGAGATCAAACGGCCTGACCTTCTCTATGAAACCGTGATCGAGATGGATGAGCGTTTGGATGCGGAAGGCGGTATTGTGACGCCGCTGGACGAACCGGCTCTGAAGACACAGATGCAGGCGGTTTTTGACGACGGCATTCGCGCGATCGCGATCGCGGGCTTACATGGCTATCTGAACCCTGAACATGAGGTCCGCGCAGCCAAAATGGCTCGGGAAATCGGGTTCACTCAGATTTCCGTAAGTTCCGAAGTGTCGCGCCTGGCGAAGCTGGTGGGACGCGGTGACACCACAGTCGTAGATGCCTACCTAAGTCCGATTTTGCGACGGTATGTGGAGCAAGTGGCAGACGCGATTGATGTAGGCTCGGCCTGCGAGAGGCTGCTGTTTATGCAATCCAACGGCGGATTGACCGACGCCAGCCTGTTTCATGGACGGGACGCTATTCTGTCCGGTCCGGCGGGCGGCATTGTCGGCATGGTCAAGACCGGCGAAACAGCGGGCTTCAACCGTTTGATCGGGTTTGACATGGGGGGCACATCTACGGATGTGAGCCACTATGCGGGCGACTATGAGAGGTCGTTTGAAACAGAAGTCGCAGGCGTACGGATGCGCGCCCCGATGATGGATATCCACACCGTCGCAGCTGGTGGCGGGTCGATCTGTAGTTTCAGGGATGGGCGTTTTCAGGTGGGGCCGGAAAGTGCCGGGGCCGATCCGGGACCGGCCTGCTATCGGCGCGGTGGACCGCTGACTGTGACGGATTGCAACGTGATGCTTGGCAAGCTGAACCCCGATCATTTCCCGCCTGTTTTCGGGCCGAAGGGTGATCAACCGCTGGACGTGGACGTGGTTCGTTCCAAGTTTGCCGAGATGGCTTTGGCGGTGGCAGAGGAAACCGGTGACGTCGTGCGGACGCCGGAAGAGATGGCAGAAGGTTTCCTGCGGATCGCGGTCGACAACATGGCCAATGCAATCAAGAAAATTTCGGTCCAGCGCGGGCACGATGTGACCGACTATGCCCTCCAGTGTTTTGGCGGAGCGGGCGGGCAGCATGCCTGTCTTGTGGCGGATGCTCTGGGCATGACAAGAGTCTTCATCCACCCGCATGCAGGTGTGTTGTCAGCCTATGGTATGGGCTTGGCAGAAATCCGAGCGATGCGGGAAGTGCAACTGGATGCACCTCTGGCCGATGTTGCCGCAGCAAAGGCCGCGTTGACTCGTATCGAGGCCGAAGCACGTACAGAAGTGGCAGAGCAGGGCGTCTCGAAGGTGCGTTGCGAGGCGCGTGCTCATCTCCGGTACGAGGGCAGTCACCAGCCTCTGGCAGTGGCTTTTGGCACGACAGAGGAAATGCAGACCTCCTTTGAAGAGGTGCACAAGCAACGGTTCGGGTTCATCTCGCCGGAGCGGGGGTTGCTGTTTGATATGCTCAGCGTGGAAGCCATCGGTGAAACCGGCGAGGCCCCGGGGGCTGTACCGGCTGGCACCAGTGATGCTCCAAAAGCGATGATCGATGTGCATGTTGGCGGGGTCCGGCAAGATATACCGCTATATGATCGCGACTGCCTGAGTGAATCTGCGGTCATCAAGGGTCCTGCAGTGATCTCCGAAAAGACGGGGACAAACGTCGTTGAACCGGGTTGGGCAGCTCGATTGGACGACTTCGGGAACCTTATCCTTGAGCGCGTGGAGGAAATGAAACGTGAGCGGGCAGCAGGAACCAACGTGGATCCGGTGCTGTTGGAGGTGTTCAACAACCTGTTCATGTCGGTTGCGGACCAGATGGGCGCCACTTTGGCCAACACATCCTGGTCTGTAAATATCAAGGAACGGCTCGATTTTTCCTGTGCGATTTTTGACACCGCAGGCGATCTGGTGGCGAACGCACCGCACGTGCCGGTGCATCTGGGCTCAATGGCAGAAAGCATCCGTACGGTGATGCGCGAAAACGCCGGAGACATCCACGAAGGCGACGCCTTTATGCTGAACTCTCCGTACAACGGTGGCACCCATTTGCCGGATGTGACAGTGGTGACGCCGGTGTTTCACGGCGGCGAAGTCGTGTTCTGGCTGGGGTCGCGCGGACACCATGCGGATATTGGTGGTCGGACTCCCGGTTCAGGGCCGCCAGACAGCACCCACATCGATCACGAAGGGGTGTTGATCGACAATGTGCGGCTGGTCAGCCGCGGTGATCTTCAGGAATATTTGGCAAGGGACGTGTTGGCGAGCGGCCTGTATCCGGCCCGAAATCCGGACCAGAACATGGCCGACCTGAAAGCTCAGGTGGCGGCGAACGAGACCGGTAGACGCGAGCTTTTGAAGGTCGTCGCGCACTATGGGCTAGACGTTGTGCAGGCCTATATGGGGCATGTGCAGGACAATGCCGAGGAAAGCGTGCGGCGGGTGATCGATCGGCTGAACGACGGGTCTTTTCACTATCCCATGGATCATGGTGCCAGCATTGAGGTGAAAGTCTCGGTGGATCACGATGCGCGTGAGGCAGTGATTGATTTCACAGGCACCTCCGCGCAGCATCACGGCAATTACAATGCGCCGATGGCAGTTTGCCGCGCAGTGGTCCTGTATGTGTTCCGGACGATGGTCGGGGCAGAGATTCCCCTTAATGAAGGTTGTTTGAAGCCTTTGCGGATCGTGGTTCCGGATGGCTCGATGCTTAACCCTGTATACCCGGCGGCTGTGATTGCGGGGAATACCGAAGTCTCACAGGCGACGTGCAACGCGCTTTATGGTGCGCTGGGCGTGATGGCCTGTTCGCAGGCGACCATGAACAATTTCATCTGGGGTAATGATCGGTTCCAGAACTATGAAACCATCGCCGGTGGAACTGGAGCGGGACCGGGTTTTGACGGCTGCGATGCAGTCCAGACCCATATGACAAACACCCGCTCGACCGATCCGGAAATTCTGGAAAAACGGTTTCCGGTGCGGCTTGAGGAGTTTGGTGTGCGGGACGGTTCAGGCGGGGCGGGAGAATGGTCCGGAGGGAACGGATCGCTGCGACGCCTTATGTTCCTTGAACCAGTGACCGTAACGACCCTGTGTTCCCATCGCGAGGTCGCGCCATTTGGTGTGGCAGGCGGTGCGCCGGGGGCTGTGGGAGAGAATTGGGCCGAGATGCCGGACGGCTCACGGGTGGAGCTCAAGGGATTTGACGAAATCGACCTGCCTGCGGGGGCGGTGTTCGGCATGGGAACGCCGGGCGGCGGTGGCTGGGGGACAGTCTGAGAAAACGTGCGAAGGCCCGACGGTCAAAGAGCATCGGGCCTTACGTAATCAAGCGGCAGAGAAACCGGCATCCAGAGCGGACAGTATGGTGTCGACCTCGGTTTCGGAGATCGTCAACGGCGGTGACATCAGGATGTTGTGCATGCCCAGCCGGACCATCGCGCCGGCCTGATAGGTGGTTTCGTGCACTTTCTTCATTGTGGCCATGTCCATCGGTGTCTTGGCCGATGCGTCTGAGACCAGTTCAATGCCGGTCATTAGCCCGTGCCCGCCCCTGACATCGCCGATGATGTCGTATTTCTCGGCCAGTTTTTTCACACCCTCGTAAAGCTGGGTGCCCCGTGCGGCAGCGTTGGTTTTCAGATCCAGCCGCTGTGTCTCGGCGAGACACGCGACGACTGCCGCCGAACCAACGGGGTGAGCCGAATAGGTATAGCCGTGGAAGATGCCCGCCTCGCCGGTTTGATCGTTTTCAAAGACCTCGGCCACCTTGTCGCCGACCATGCAGGCGCCAACCGGGAAGTAGCCCGAAGTGATGCCTTTGGCGGTGGTCATCATGTCGGGCTGCACACCCCAGTGGCGCGCGCCGGACCAATCGCCTGTGCGGCCAAAGCCGGTGATGACTTCATCCGAAATCAACAGGATGCCATGGCGATCGCAGATCTCGCGCATCAATTTCATAAAGGATGCATCGGGCACGATCACGCCCCCGGCACCCTGAATGGGCTCCATTATGAAGGCGGCGATGGTGCGTGGATCCTGGAACGCGATCTCATCTTCCATCGCGGCCGCGATATTCTGGGCGAGCTTTGCAGGGTCCGTTTCGTTGAATGGATTGCGATAGGTGTAGGGGCTCGGCAGGTGGAAGCACCCAGGTAAGAGTGGTTCGTAGTTGATGCGGAAGCGGTTGTTGCCATTCACGGATGCACCGCCAAAGTGGGTGCCGTGGTAGCCTTTCTTGAGGCTGAGGAATTTGGTTCGGGTCGGCTCGCCGCGCAGGCGGTGGTATTGCCGCGCCAGACGAAGGGCCGTTTCAACCGAGTCCGAGCCGCCGGAGGTGAAGAATACGCGGGTCATGCCGTCGGCCTCAAAAAACTCGCGCACGGCGTAGGAGGCCTCAATCGCGGGCGGGTTGGAGGTGCCGGCGAAGGCCGAATAGTAAGGCAGATCGTAAAGCTGTTTGGCGATCGCTTCTTTGACCACGTCGTTGGAGTATCCAAGGTTCACGCACCAGAGACCACCAACGGCGTCAACGGTGGAATGCCCGTCGATGTCGGTGATTTTCACACCCTCGGCACCCTTGATGATTTTCGGCGGGGTGCTGTGCGCGTCTGCGGGCGCGCCCATTGGATGCCAGAGGTGGCGGGCGTTGTTTTCCTTGAGGAAGTTGTCGTCTTTCATCGGTGGGCTCCCTTGGCTGCGGAGGCTGATTCCAGCAGGTCAAATAATTTGATCAAATATTGCCGGAGGGGAAACCTGCTGTCCAGCAAAAGCGCGAGCGGAGCCAGAATGGCGGGTGGCAGAATCAAAGCCGGCCATGCTAGATTTGGCCCCATGCCTGTGGATAACCCCAACATAAGCCAAGAACTGCCTGTTATTCGCCAGTTGGACGATGCGGCCATTAACCGGATCGCGGCCGGAGAAGTGGTGGAACGGCCTGCGAGTGCGGTCAAGGAGTTGGTGGAAAACGCCATTGATGCCGGCAGCACGCGTATCGAGATCGCATATTCGGACGGAGGCAAGACGTTAATCCGGATCACGGACGATGGTTGTGGTATTTCAGAGGATCAACTGCCATTGGCCTTGTCTCGCCACGCCACGTCAAAAATTGATGGCAGTGATCTTCTGGACATTCACACCTTCGGGTTTCGCGGCGAAGCATTGCCGTCACTTGGTGCGGTTGGACGGCTGACGATCACGTCCCGCGTCGGGCGGGCACCCGCGGCATGTATCTCGGTCGAGGGAAGCGTCATGGGGCCGGTGAAACCAGCAGCGCTTTCGGGTGGCACCATCGTCGAGCTTCGTGATCTGTTTTATGCCACGCCCGCCCGCTTGAAGTTCATGCGTACGGATCGCGCCGAGGCGCAGGCGATCACGGATGTGGTCAAGCGGTTGGCAATGGCCGAGCCTTTCATCGGGTTCACGCTGCGTGATGTGACAGGGGGTGGCGAAGGGCGAGCCACCTTCCGCGCGGAAGCCGAAACAGGCGATTTGTTCGATGCCCTGCATGGGCGTTTGGCCAAGATTATTGGCAAGGAGTTTGCCGAAAACGCTCTTCGGATCGATGCCGAGCGCGACGGGTTGCGGTTGATTGGCTACGCGGCGCTGCCGACCTACTCCCGCGGATCTTCTGTGGCGCAATACCTTTTTGTGAACGGGCGTCCGGTGAAGGACAAGCTTTTGGTTGGTGCGCTGCGCGGGGCCTATTTCGACTATCTGAGCAGGGATCGGCATCCGGCGGCTGCCTTGTTTATCGATTGCGATCCGCATCTGGTGGATGTGAATGTGCACCCCGCGAAATCCGAGGTGCGGTTCCGCGACCCCGGGGTGGCGCGGGGCTTGATCGTGTCTTCGCTGCGCCACGCCCTCGCTGAGGCCGGGCATCGGGCGTCGACGACCGTGGCAGGCGCCACATTGGGCGCGTTTCGGCCCGAACCGGTCGCGGCCGACGGACCGGCGCGTGTCTATCAGATGGATCGGCCGTCGCTTGGCGCGCGCACGGCTTCCTATCGGGCGCAAGCGCCTTTGCCTGCGGCAGATACGCAGGGCTTTGCCGATCTCACGGAGAGCTATTCGGCGCGGGTCGAACCGGTTGTCGAACAGATGCAGCCGGAGACGGAAGCTCTGCCACTTGGCGCAGCGCGGGCGCAGGTGCATGAGAATTACATTGTGGCCCAAACCGAGACGGGCATGGTGATTGTCGATCAACACGCCGCACACGAACGGTTGGTCTACGAAAAGCTAAAGCGCCAGATGGCCGAGAATGGGGTTGCCGCCCAGGCGTTGCTTATTCCCGAAATCGTTGAGCTCTCCGAAGGCGATTGTGCGCGGGTTTTGTCGGTTGCAGAGGAACTTGCAAAGCTTGGCCTGACCATAGAGGCCTTTGGCGGTGACGCGGTGGCGGTGCGTGAAACGCCGGCGCTTCTGGGCGAAGTCAATGCGCGCGCAATGGTTCTGGATATTCTGGACGAACTGGATGACCAGGGCGAAAGCATGTTGGTGCAGGCCAAACTGGAGGCGATCCTGAGCCGCGTGGCCTGTCACGGGTCTATCCGCTCAGGACGGCGAATGCGGGCCGAGGAAATGAACGCCCTTCTGCGCGAAATGGAAGCGACGCCACATTCGGGTCAGTGTAACCATGGACGACCGACCTATGTGGAATTGAAACTGGCCGACATCGAACGGCTGTTTGGACGGACGTGATGAACGAATTGGATCTGGCTTCGGTCGATTTGGAGACACTGGCACTTTATGTGGTCGGTGGCGTCGGGTTGGCGATGTTGCTCTTGGTTTTGTTGCTGCGGAATTCCGCGCAAAAACGGGCGGAGCGGACCGAGGCGGTGATTGCACAGCACATGGGACAGATGGCGCAGAGGGTGGATCAGCTTGCCACCGGACAGGCGCATCTTGATGGCAACCTGCAGGCTCAGGCGCAATCTCAGGGGCAGATCGCCACGCTGATGGAGCAACGCTTGGGCGAAGTGCAGGTGAATATGCACGAAAACCTTTCCAAGGTGCAGCGCAGCACGGGCGAGAACCTTGCGACGATGCAACAGAAGATGACGGATACACTCGCCGCACAGCAGCTCCAGATGCAGGAGAACCTTGCAAACATGCAGCTGCGGACCGGTCATGCGCTCAATGAAATGCAGGAAAAACTGAACGCCTCTTTGAGCGGCAGCGCAAAACAGACGGCGACCTCGCTTACGCAGCTTCAGGAGCGGTTGCAGACCATCGACAAGGCGCAGGAAAATATCACGCGCCTGAGTGGAGATGTTCTGAGCCTTCAGGACATTCTCAGCAACAAGCAGACTCGTGGTGCGTTCGGGGAAATCCAGCTCAACGATATTGTCAGCAAGGCGCTGCCAAGTGACAGCTACGCGTTGCAACACACGTTGTCCAACGGACGGCGGGCGGACTGTCTTATCCATCTGCCAAACCCACCGGGTCCGATCGTGATCGACAGTAAATTCCCGCTGGAAGCTTACGAGATGCTGCGTAATGCCACCACGCAGGCCGAGTTGAACGAGGCGGCTCGGATGCTGCGGACGTCGGTGAAAAAGCACATCAGGGACATCTCGGAGAAATACATCGTCGAAGGTGAAACTGCTGATGGGGCGTTGATGTTCCTGCCGTCAGAGGCTGTTTATGCCGAGCTGCACGCGAACTTCCCCGAATTGGTTCGCGAAGGGTTCGAAGCCCGCGTGTGGATTGTGTCCCCGACAACCTGCATGGCCACGCTCAACACCATGCGGGCGATCCTGAAGGATGCGCGGATGCGGGAACAGGCCGGCGCAATCCGCAAGGAACTGGGGCTATTGCACAAGGATGTGGACCGTCTGGGGACGCGAGTGGAAAACCTCGACCGTCATTTCGGGCAAGCCGCCAAGGATATTTCGGAAATCAAGATCAGTGCGGACAAGGCGGGCCGTCGCGCGCGCCGGTTGGACAATTTCGATTTCGAGGAACTTGCGCCTGATGAGGATGACAAGGTGGTGCCTCTGACCAAGCCCGAGAGTTGAGGTCGGGTCTGTCCGCATTCCGCAATGCTTGCCCTTGGCGGCAATTCTGGCAAAATGCTCCCATTGATTTATTTGCGCCACATCAAAGACGGCGCGTTGCGCGTGACTGAAAGTATCACGACCAGAACGGAGAGGCATTATGCTTGAGATTTCCCCATGGCAGGTTGCACAGGTTGTCCTGATGTCGCGTGAACTTGATCGTGCCGAAGGTGAGTTGCGCGGCTTCATAGAACGGCTAAACGAAGATGAGCAGGCCAGTCTTGTTGCGGTGATGTGGGTTGGCCGCGAGGCCTTCGCAGCAGATGAACTGGCAGAGGCAATCCGCACCGCAAAAACCGAGAACACCGTCCCGACTGCCGATTACCTTCTGGGGTCGCCGCATCTGAGCGATCATCTGGAAAGTGGCATGGAAGAGCTTGGCATGTCCCTGAGCGACGCCGAGGATGAGCTCGTTCGCCGCGGATAATCGGCCATTTTTCGCCGGTTTTTTATCTAATCCGTCAACTTTTTGGTAATTTTTGCCATTTGCGCCCGCGTCCCTTTACGCGGGCGTTTTGCTTACCCACATGCGCACTGAAGCAGCCTCCCATGCACGACTGAGGGACGGCTGCGAGTACCACCACCGCTGTTCGCGGGATTTCGATCCGCCCCAAGTTTGTCCGGCTTTTGGGGGCGCGGGAGAGATTTTGCCAAATCTGGAGGGACTTATGGGGCAAAGCTACTGGGTTCGTTTTGACAACAACGACAAAGGTGACAAAGATATCGAACCGACGGATGATCCGGCGGTGGAAATTACGTTTGTTCCCAAAGGTGAAGACGGTGACCTGATCCTTGAAGATGATGGCCGGGTCGATCCTGACACCGCCATTATGATCGACGGCGAAACTTACGATTTCAAATTTGAGATGACCGGAACGGCGCCGGAGTCTGATGACATCCCCGAGCAGTTCTGGGGGCAGGAAATTGCTGTCATTACAGTGAAGGACTATCCCGAGCCCGGCGAAGACATGCGTATGTTCTTCTTCCCTGACATGGACGCCAGCGAAGAAGACATGAACGAGTTTGAAGACGATGAAGAATTCAAGCTCAAGCATCCGGATCGCGACCCTGAGGACCTCCCGGTTTGTTTCGTTCCCGGAACAATGATCGACACACCCGATGGACGGGTTCCGGTTGAAAAACTGAAGGCTGGCGACACTGTTTGTCTTGCTGATGGTGGCAGCGCGGTTTTGCGTTGGGTCAGCAAAAGCCACTTTTCCTACAGCGACTTGCTGCGTTCTGCGGACGTGAGGCCCGTGTGTGTGCCTGAAGGCAGCCTGGGCAAGGGTTTGCCGGAAGCCGATCTGTGGGTGTCCCAACAACATCGTATCGCACTTAGCGGTTGGCAGGTTGAGATGCTGACAGCGCATGCGGCCGTTTTCGCTCAGGCCAAGCACATCACCGCTGCTCCGGGCATACCGGGCCCGGAATGGAGAGCGGGTGTTGATTATGTGCATCTGCTGTTTGATCGCCACGAACTGGTTTTGGCCAATGGTGCGCCTGCGGAAAGCCTGTTTCTTGGACTGCAAACCGCCAAAAGCCTCGACGACAAGGCCCGGCGCGACCTGCGCAGGGTGTTGGATGCCCAACCTGATCTTCTGGAAGGTTTCCAGAAGACGCGGTTGCCAGAGATGAAAGCGCATGAGGCGCGGACGTGGGCCAGAATGGCCGCCGGTAAGCCGGTGTTCCGCGATCTGGTAGCGCAGGCGGCCTAGAAGGGCTGACGCCAGAAGGGTTCGGTCCAGGATGGACCGATCTGACGAGTGGGCTCGCGTGCGGGCATTGGTTTTGTGCGGGCAGTATGTGCCCTGTTGAAGAGTTTGGCCGGTACGGCCTTTTGTATGGTTTGGCCTCAGAATTCGAGGCCGCGCTGTTTGGATCCAGAAGGATCGGTTTTCGCGGGCCAGAACGGTTCGTGAGGTGACGGACGCGCCAGAAGGGTGCGTTACGCTTCAGGCAAAAGCCAGGCCCGCAGGTAGGTTTCCATCCTGTCCTGCGGGCTCACCGCATTGTGCATGGAACAGAACACCAGAGAGATCGCCTGCACGACAAAAGCTTGAACGCCTTCGGCTTGAAGATCCGGGGAAATGTCCTTGCGGAAAGGTTTGTCTTTCAACCAGTTGGCCGTGACTTCAGCCTGCCGGCCAAATGTCATGGCAATGGGTCCGATGTCACAATTTGCCGCCGCACCGGAGTGGCGCAGAATCACGTCAAAAACGTAACGCTCGCAACTCATGTACTCGACCAGCGGCATGATTGCGGCAGCCATCTCGGAGATGGTTTTGGGTGCGGGCTGTGTTTCGATCATGTCGAGGTGCCGATCGATTTCTTCACCTATTAGCAAGTCCATGAGCGCGTCTTTGTCTTTGAAGTGGGCAAAGAAGGTGCCTTTGGCGACTCCCGCGCGCAGCACAACTTCTTCAACACGCATCGCTTCGTATCCGTTCTCGGCGATCACGGCTTTGGCCGCGTCCAAAAGCTTGGCGCGGGTCTGAAGGGTGCGTTGTTGAATTGCTCTGGCCATGAGTATTTTTCGCACGTTTTGTGACCGTGGTCAAATTTGTAATTGACCGCGGTCAGTTTTTTGTGCTTCTAAATTGACCGCGGTCAATAATGGAGGGAATCGCTATGACCAAGAAAAGAATTTTCGTGTTGAACGGTCATCCGGCGGCGGAGTCGCTGACGGGATCTGTGGCGGAGAGTTATGCGCAGGCGGCAAAGGACGCGGGACATGAAGTTCGCGTCATGAATCTGCACGATATGGAGTTCGATCCAGACTACGGTACAGGCAGCTATGTCAACATGAAGCCGCTTGAGCCGGAACTGGAACAGGTGTTGCAAGACATCGAGTGGTCCAACCACGTTGTGCTTGCAACGCCCATGTGGTGGGGTGGGGTGCCTGCGAAACTGAAGGGCGTGTTTGACCGCGCTTTTCTGCCAGGCCGGACGTTTGATACCCGCAACAAGACAACAATCGGTTTGCCTGCGCCTCTGCTTACCGGTCGCACCGGTCGGGTCATCATAATGTCAGACACACCGAAGTGGTTTTTCCGTCTGGCCTACCGGAATGCGCTCATGGTTCAGCTGCGCGGTCAAATCCTGGGATTTATTGGGATCAAGCCGCTGAAATTCACACACTTCAACGGCGCGAGCGAGCCCAAGCCCGGCAAGGTGGAGCGTTGGCTCAAGAAGGCCGCGACGATTGGCGCGCAGGCGGTGTGAAAGGAATAGGGCCCGAGTAATTTCCCGGGCCCTTTGCTGTTCAAGCCGTGTGGTCGACGATCTGCATGTGTTGCGCTAGCCCGCCGATGTGGTTGAGCCAGGCGTTGAACAGTGCGGGATCGGACGGGGCGGCGTGCACGCCTGCCTCGATTTTGCCGTCCAGCACGGCTTCGATTGCGAGCGATACCGGGATCGACACAAGGCGGGCCATGGCGGTCCCGCGTTCATCGCCCCAAGCGTCCATGGCGTAGGTTTTGTGGTAGACCTCGGCGCCGGCTTTCTCGGCTTTGAGGCCGACGCAGAGGATCACGCGGTCGGGCTCGCCTTCGTCATAAGAGTTTTCGTCCCAGAACTGGTCGGACATTTCTTTGAGACGCGCATCGCCTTCGGGTCCTTGGAGGGTTTCGATTTCGCGGAACACGTCGCTCCATGCGTCTGCCCATCCGTTCAGACGAAGGGTGCCACGCACGAATGTGTCGACCTTCCAGTCGGGGTCGAACTTGTAGTCTTCCATGAATGGAATGCTGTCTCGGTTCGGATACACTTCGAAGCTCTCCGGTGTGGCGAGTGGGGCTTCGTAGCTGCTGATGGCGTCCCACGGGCGGTTGACATCAAGCGGCTTGCCGTCGCGGATCGAGCGCGAAGGGGAGCGCAACGCCTTCAGCACACCCAGCGGTGACCAGCTGAATTTGTAGCGGAACGGGTTCGGGGTTTTGGGCACACCACCGCAATAGCTGATGAAGCTGAGTGTGTTGTCAGCGTCGAAGGCGTCGGACCCGCGGTAGTCTGCCACCAAAGCATGGGCCATCAGGTGGTCGATGCCCGGGTCCAGCCCGACTTCGTTTACGCAGGCGACACCGGCCTCTTTGGCTGCGGCATCAAGTGCTTTCATTTCCGGCGCAATGTAAGACGAGCTGACAAAGTTGGCACCCTTGGAAATGCAGAGTTCTGCGAGCGGAACGTGCCAGTCGCCCGGCAACATAGACACAACGACATCGCCCTTGGCGAGGACACCACCGAGGGCCTCGATATCAAAGGAACGGATGTCCTTGGTCAGGTCGCCGACCGCTTCTTCGGCTTTGGCGATCGTTCTGTTCCAAACAGTGACCGGGCGGCCCTGTTCCAGAAGGCGGCGCAGGCCGGGAATGGCGGAAAGGCCGGTGCCACACCAATGAATTGTCATGTCTCTTCTCCCCTTAGAGATCGTTTGAATGCTTGAGGAAATCTGCCTCGGCTCGGGTCCAGACGCCATTGCTCAGGTCATCGAGTTTCATCAAGGTTTCCAGCAACTGTGCGGCGTAGTCTTCGGAACTTTCGACAGGCAGCATTGACGGTAGGTTGTCGATTGCCATTACGTCGAGCACCGGTTTTTCGGCGACACGCAGAACCGGGGCTTCCCAAGTGGTGGCGCGATCGTAAACCGGCACCGGATTGTAGTCACTGTCCGGGTCGCAGGCCACGTCGCCGATCGCCGTGAGGTTTCGGTCTGCGGTCAGAGCGTCCTGGGGAACAAAGACCGGCGTTCCCGGGCGGGCGAAAATACAATTCAGAAAAAGATCGTGTGAAAGGATTTCCGGGAACGGGCCGCCGGTCGCGGTTTCCGCCATGTCCCATTTGGTGACCGCGCATCCCATTGCTTCGAGAAGGTCGGCGGCACCTGTTCCGACTCGTCCCAGAGCGCCGATCACGATTGCAGTCGGACGGCTTGTCGACAGGGCATCCAATTCCGAAGTGAGATCCACGAGCAGCGCGTCCTTGCCGCTGTAGACGCCCACGGCATCACAGAGTTCGTTGCGTTGTTGGGCCGCCCAACTTTTGAGGGTCACAGCGGCGCCGGCATAGCCCGCCCAATAGCCGAACGCGGCAACACGTCGTCCTGTTTCATCGACAAGATATTCGAGGTCATACAGCGTGCCGCCACCTTGCTTGAAGCGCTTGAGCAGGGCGACGCCGGAATGCTGGCCTTTGAAAGCATGGCCGAACATAATGTGTCGGTGCGGCAGGGGTGTCCCGTCTTCAGGTAGTTCCTTGAGACCAAAGATAATGGCGTCCAACGGTGCTTCGGGCCAGCTGTTCTCCGGTGCAATGTCGCAACCTGCTGCTTTGTAACCGTCTATCGCGATGGCCCTGACAGAACTTTCTTCCACGGTGACGCGGATGCCTTTGTCCAGCAGTGCCTTTGCGCCGTCCGGCGTGAGTCCCACCCGTTCTTCATTGGGCCGCTGCTCGGCCCGCACCCAAAGATGTGTCATCTTTGCTCCCCTCGAATTCGCCCTTCCATAGATCAGCCTTGCCGTGCCTTGGCAAGTGCAGTCGCCAACAGTTGCAGCGAGAGTATGGGAGGTCGGGCGGCGTATCCGGTTGGCGTTGAGGCTTAGGCTGCAACCAGGTTTTTGATGACGTCGATTTTGACCGGTTTGACGACATGATCGTTCATTCCCGATCTCAAACAGGCGGCTCGGTCTTCGGGCGAGGAATGCGCAGTCAGGCCGACAATCCGGCATGTCTGGACGCCGTTCTCCAAAGCGCGAATTTTCTGAGTCGCCTGATAACCGTCCATAATCGGCATACTGACATCCATCAGGATGATATCCGGCTCGAAGGCCGAGAATTTTTCGACAGCGTCCTGACCGTTCACCGCGATCTCGAAAGGTACATTCTGGCGTTTAAGGATCAGTTCGACAATCTTTCGATTGGTCGCGTTATCGTCTACCAACAGTACCTTCTTGAAGGAGCCTCCAGGTGCCGGCGTCGCCTCGGGAAGGGTTTCCTGGAGGGGGGCCGTTTGGGACGGCACCAGAGCCTGCCTAAGTCGCCTTGCTGAAACAGGCTTGAGCAATATCTCGTCGATACAGGGATTTGTCCTGTGCGCAGGTTCGCGGGTGCTGCTTAGGTCCGATAGCGCGATGACGCGGCCGCCAGTCCTCTCCTTCCAGGTCGCTATTGCTTCGGCGCTTTTGCAGAGCAGCGGTTTGTCGACCAACAAGACGGTTCCGGTGTCGTCATTTGTTGCCTCTTCAATCCAATTGGATGTTGTGAGGTCATTCGACGTGTCGACAATGGCTCCCCATGCGGACAGGCGGGTCTGAAAGGCGGCTGCGAGGACCTCGGATTGCGTCGCTACGAGCACATGTTTGCCGCTGATGGTGCGGGCGCCAAACGCGCCGGCCACCGTCGTTTTGCCCTCGGAGCGCAAGGGAATTTCAAAAGAGAAGGCTGAACCTTGTCCGATGGTTGAGGTGACCCAGATACGGCCGTTCATCAGTTCGACAAAGCCACGAGAAATCGCCAGCCCAAGTCCGGTGCCCTGATGGGCGCGGCTATGCGAACCATCGACCTGTGTGAATTCTTCAAACAGAGTGCCGAGCTTTTCCATGGGGATGCCCTGTCCGGTGTCTTCCACATCAAATCGGATAAAGGGTTGGTCCGAGTTTGTGTGTGTCTCATAAGCCGTGACCCGAACGTGGCCAGCATCCGTGAACTTGATTGCATTGCCGATCAGGTTCACAAGAATCTGTCTGAGTTTCATCTCGTCACCCAGCAAAACCGCAGGCAGGCTTGGCGCAAGGTCCGTCACAAGTGTAAGGCCAGCGGCGTCTGCCGGAGCAGCAAGTGTTTGTGCGGCTCCGTCCACCAAATCGTCGAGGTTGATGCTGTCTTCGCTGAGCTTCATTTGGCCAGCTTCGATTTTGGAAAAATCGAGGATGTCGTTCACCACCGTGAGCAACGCATCGCCGGATTTCTGAATCGTATCGAGAAGGTCTGACTGTTCTGGTGCGAGCTGTGTGCCGCTAAGCAGTTCGGTCATGCCCAGAACCCCATTAAGTGGTGTCCTGATTTCGTGGCTCATGCGGGCGACGAACTGAGACTTGGCCAATTCAGCCTCTTCTGCGCGTTCCTTGGCCTGTTCCGCCTCCGTGAGCGCGGTTTGCAGGAGTTCGTTTTGGCCTTCGAGCTGGGTTTTGGATTCACCGAGTTTGCGTTTTGTGTCCTCAAGGGCACCAACCCGTTCTCGCAGGTTGACGATCATGGTGTTGAAGGATCGCGCCAAACTGCCAACTTCGTCATTGCTTTGAATGGAAATGGATTGCTGCAGGTCGCCAGCGGCGACGTTCAGGCTGGCTTCATCCAGAGCGCGCAGCGGTGCTGTCATTGTGGAGGCGAGCCAGACGCTGATCCCCAGGCCGACTAATATGAAAAAGATGCCAACTCTCAGGTTGTTCCTAATGACCGCGTCGACCTCGGTGTGGAGACTTTGGTAGCCGTATTGTAAATATATGGCGCCCAAATAGGTTGTGCCCGTGTACATGGGAAACACAGCTACAGTGTGTGTTTCGTACTGCCGGATGACGTTTGAGCGCGATCCTTTGGCAACATCAATCAGCGGGTCGTCAGCTTGCTGGAAAATCAGTGCGCCGCCGCCGGATTGACCAGCGACAAGAATGAGTCCGTCGTGCCCTATGAAATTAAGAGTCGTGACATCCGGGTTCTCGGACCACTCCTCGTAGAAGATGTCGAGTTCAGCGGGTCGTTCGTCGAGAATGTATTTCAGAGAGACCTCTGAGACGACCCGACCGAGGCTTTCGATTTCTGTAATCCTGCGGAGCTCGACAAGTTCTCTCTGTGTTAGCGCATTGAGGTAGACCAGAGCACCTACAAACACAGTGATCAACAACCCGTTGATCACAGAGAGCTTTACGCGCCAGCCAAAGAACCGTCGCTGTTTATGTTTCGCAGCTGCCGTCACTCGATTGCCCCGGCCGTCGCAAGATCGTCGAGTATTTCGAGCATCTGCGCCATAACGGCGTCCGTGGGAGTTTCAAACCGCTCGAACTTCGTCGTTTTGTTGAACTTGTAAAGGATTTCCGCGCCTTCCGGCGTTTCATGCATTGTCGTCAGAATATCGGCCAGTTTCGCTTCCAGCTCTGGCGCCAATCCAGCGCGTTTCACAAGGAGCTGGCGAGGCACGGTGGGACTGACACCGATGCTGCGGTACTGGCCTGAAGCTGCCGTTTGCAACTTTTCGAATGTTGCGTTGTCTGTTGCCGCGGCTTCGACGTGGCCACGGATCACCCATAAGGCGGATGTGTCGTCGTCGCCGCTAAAGACATAGTTTACGGCCTTGGCAGACGGTTCGGATTTGCGATCTGGCAGTTCTGCTGTTGGCAGTCCATTGGCCGTCAATTCCGCAAGCGGCAGCAGAAAGCCTGAGGTGGATGTGGGCTCCTGCATGGCAATGCGTGCGCCAACCAGATCCGAGAGTTCTTCGTAGGGGCTGTCTTGTTTTACAAAAACAACGGAATGGTATTCCGCGACGCCTTTTTTCCACCGGCGCAGGAACACTTCGCCACCGACGGGCGCGCTGATTTGTGCTGCGATGAGGGGGCTGTCGAAGTAGAAATCTACTGCGCCGGAGTTCATTGCGGCCTGCACGTCCTCGGCATTGCGGAAGACTTCCAGGACGACGTTGCTGATACCGAAGTCGGAAAGAGTGTCCTCAAGATACACCTCAAGACGCGCGAAACGATCCGCCTGTTTGCGGATGTTGTCGTTCAGTGTCGCGAAGACCAGCTCAGTGGCCGAAGCGGTTTGCGCAAAGAGCGTAATGACTGCAAAAACGCAGCCGATAAGCCGATTTCCCATGTTTCAATCCCCGGTGTGCCCCGGGTTCCGCTTACGCAATAGCGGCTAAAGATTCGTAAAACAGCGTTTTGGAAGCTGCGGTTCTTCGCGGACAAATTTAGGAAATTTTTGTTTGCCGGGCTGCGCTGTAGGAGTGGCAGGCTCTCAAAGAGCACTTTCCGGGTGGCGGTGGGCTTGGGCGCATGGCACAACGGGAAAACCAGAACAAAACGGGAGCGCGCCATGAGTTTCGGCAAAGGATGTCACCTGCATCTGATCGACGGGTCGGCCTTTATCTTTCGGGCCTATCATGCGCTGCCGCCGCTAACGCGGAAGTCTGATGGTTTGCCAATCGGCGCGGTGGCCGGTTTCTGCAACATGTTGCAACGGTATATTGAGGATAACTCCGGCCCGGACGCGCCGACCCACGTGGCGGTGATCTTCGACTACTCGGGCAAGTCTTTCAGGAACGAAATGTACGACCAGTACAAGGCAAACCGTCCGCCCGCGCCAGAAGATCTTGTGCCGCAATTCCCGCTGACCCGTGTCGCCACCAAAGCGTTCAATATCGCCTGCAAAGAGATCGAAGGTTTTGAAGCTGACGACATCATTGCCACATTGGCTGTTCAAGCCCGTGAGGCAGGTGGGCGTTGCACCATTATCAGCTCTGACAAGGACTTGATGCAGTTGGTCGGAGATGGCGTTGAAATGCTGGATGCCATGAAGAACAAGCGCATTGACAGAGACGGTGTGTTCGAGAAATTCGGGGTCGGGCCCGAGCGCGTTGTAGATGTCCAGGCGCTTGCAGGGGACAGCGTCGACAATGTACCGGGAGCGCCGGGCATCGGGATCAAGACAGCTGCGCTTCTGATCAACGAATATGGCTCGCTCGAGGAATTGTTGGACCGTGCCGGCGAAATCAAACAGCCCAAGCGCCGCGAAACTCTGATCGAAAAACGCGACCAGATCGAGCTCTCCAAGCGGCTCGTACAGCTGGACGACAAGATGGAGCTCGATTTTTCGCTGGATGATCTTGAGGTGCAGGATGCCGACGCCGACACGCTGTTGGGTTTCCTTGCTGAAATGGAGTTCCGGACACTGGCCAAGCGTGCGGCGGACAAGCTGGGGGTGGAACCACCGGTTATTGCCGAGCCTGTGGCGCAGGTCAGTGCTGTGGTCGAGGAAGAAGCCGTTCCGTTCGATGCCGAGAAATACGAATGCGTGCGGGATCAAGGCGCGTTGGATCGATGGATCGCCGCTATCATGAAACGCGGCTATGTTGCCGTCGATACCGAGACCAACTCGCTGAACGAGATGGTGGCGGAACTGGCAGGTATTTGTCTGTCAGTGGAGCCGGGGGAAGCGTGCTATATCCCGGTGGGGCACAAGAAAGGCGCGAGTGATGACCTTTTTGGCGGTGACGAACCGCAAGAGGGGCAGATGCCATTGCAACAGGTGCTGGACGCCCTGAAGCCGGTGCTTGAGGATGCTTCTGTTCTGAAAATTTTCCAGAATGCGAAATACGACTGCAAAGTCTTTGCCAACTACGGCATCCGTGTTGCCCCGATAGATGACACGATGCTGTTGAGTTATGCGTTGCATGCCGGCGAGCACAATCACGGGATGGATGCCCTGTCAGAGCGCTATCTGGGGCATCAACCGATCCCGATAAAGACGCTTTTGGGGACTGGCAAAAGCGCGATAACTTTTGACAAGGTCGCCATTGACGATGCGGTGAAATACGCGGCGGAAGATGCCGATATCACGTTGCGCCTGTGGCGGATGTTCAAGCCGAAGCTTCACCGGAAACAGGTGACCGCGGTTTATGAAACTCTGGAACGGCCGCTTGTTCCGGTGCTTGCGCAGATGGAACGGCACGGTATCAAGGTGGATCGCGATACGCTGAGCCGTATGTCCAATGCCTTTGCGCAGAAGATGGCGGGCTTGGAGGCAGAGATACACGAGGTTGCGGGGCAGGCGTTCAACGTGGGTTCTCCAAAGCAGTTGGGCGAAATCCTGTTCGACAAGCTCGAACTGCCGGGTGGCAAGAAAGGCAAGACGGGAGCCTATGCCACGGGTGTCGACGTTTTGGAGGATCTGGCGACAGAACACGCCCTGCCGGGGCTGGTGTTGGACTGGCGCCAGTTGAGCAAGTTGAAGTCGACGTATACCGACGCCTTGCAGACGCACATCAATGACGACACCGGACGCGTACACACGTCTTATGTGCAGACCGGCGCGAACACGGGGCGTTTGGCGTCAACCGATCCCAATCTTCAGAACATTCCGGTTCGCACGGAAGAGGGCCGGCGTATTCGGGAAGCCTTTGTGGCGGAAACAGGAAAGACGCTGATCTCGCTCGACTACTCACAGGTGGAACTGCGCATTCTGGCGCATATCGCGGAGATCGACGCCTTGAAGGCGGCGTTCCGCGATGGGCATGACATCCATGCTATGACGGCGTCGGAAGTGTTTGACGTGCCAATGGACGAGATGACGCCTGAAGTTCGCAGCCGCGCGAAAGCGATCAACTTTGGCGTCATCTATGGCATCTCAGGATTTGGTCTGGCGCGAAACCTGCGTATTCCACGTGGAGAAGCGCAGGACTTCATCAACCGCTACTTCGAACGCTTTCCCGGCATTCGCTCTTACATGGATGCCACCAAGGAATTCGCCAAGGAGCATGGCTACGTGCAGACGCTGTTCGGCCGGAAAATCCATACACCCGAGATCAATGCCAAAGGACCACGGGCCAGCTTTGCCTACCGTGCCGCAATCAACGCCCCGATCCAGGGTACAGCCGCGGATATCATCCGGCGGGCGATGATCCGCATGCCAAAGGCGATCAAGGACTTGCCGGCGAAGATGCTGTTGCAGGTCCATGACGAATTGATCTTTGAGGTCGAGGACAACGCGATTGAAGAGACCATTGCCGTTGCGCGGGACGTGATGCAGGGCGCAGCGGAGCCGGCGGTCAAGTTGGATGTGCCGCTGATTGTGGACGCTGGTCGCGGAGCGAACTGGGCTGAGGCGCACTAGGGTATCGTGGCCCGTCAGTAGCAGCGTACTGCGGCAGGACCGCGTCCGACCGGAATGTCTGTTGCGGCTTAGCCGGTGTTTGGCGTCGGTCGTCCTTTTCTGGGATAGGAAAGTATCACCGAACGGCGCGATGGCAGCCGACCTTCGGCCAGCAATTGCGGCTGAAGGCAAGGTCCGAAGCGTGGCCCTTGATGCCTTTGCCGGAAACTGTTCCATTGTCTCTTGCCAGCCCGAAGCGGTCATTAACCATGAACGCAGCTAAAGCCCCCTGTGAACCAATGCGGACACCTCTAGAAGCATGCGTGGCTGCGAATCGTCTCCGCGTCAGTCGTAGGGCGTAACTTTGGACGCGTTGATCTGGTAGCCGACGTCAGCCAGAGCAGTGCTCGCCGTTGCAGTCTCGATCACTCCGCTGACATACACCGGTTCGAAAAGACCCTGTGCTTCGTAGGGTTCAGCAGTATCCACAAGAACGATCTGGTTGGCTGGCGGGGGCGGGACATGAATACAGGCCCCGACGTAAGGCACGAGGATAAATGACGTCACGCCTCTACCGTCCAGCTCAAGTGGAACGATGTAGCCTGGAAGGCGCACCAATTGTCCATTCAGTTCTGGACGCACCCCAGCCGACGCAGGCTGCTGGCTTAACAGGTCCGCCTGAGAATGTTCTATGACCCCCGAAACCTGAGGAGTGGCCACGCGTCGGATGCCTTCCGGAAGCAGGTCCTGCCATCCGATATCTACATAGTCTCGCGCCAGTGCGTCTCGAGGGAAAGCAACGGTCGCACCGAGCGCTGCAAGAAGCGCTCGACGAGAAGGGCTGACTTTAGGTTTTGACCGCATGTGCCGCCCCTAAATGCCATCCCGGTGGGTGAATCGACCGTCCATCACCGTCCCCAGCACTTTGATGTCAGAGATATCGCGCGGAGCAACCGTTGTGATGTCCTGATCAAGAACGACCAAGTCTGCATATTTCCCTACTTTGATGGACCCGATCTTGTCTTCCATGGCTTGTTGGGCTGCCGGATAGATTGTGATCGCCTTCAGCGATTCCATCAGTGAGGCTGGTTTGCGTGACAATGGGAACGGTTTGGAGTCAGGATTCATCGGGTCTTGAAGCGTCATGGCAATTTCCACGCTGAATAGCGGCGCCACCATGTCGATTGGGGAGGATGGTACATCGGCTGAAATCGAGACGTTGTGGCCAAGCGCCATCAAGGAAGCATATCGGGCATATTGTGCCTCTACGCGGGCGCGGCCCAGAACGTTCAACGCTGTCTGGTCCTCACCGTCCCAGCTTGATTGGAACGCGGGCGTTGTATTGACCATTATGCCATGCTCGATCACCCGTCGGTGTTCTTCATCAGCGACCGTGAAATAGTGGTGCAGGACGTTGTTGGAAACGTCGAACCCAGCACCCTTTGCCGCCACAATAGCGTCTACGGTGTTCCGCACTGTTTGAGAGCCGTCCACATGGGTGCCAACTGGAATACCCGCCGCGTTGGCCAGCATGTATGTCGCCATTATCTTTTCACCTTCAATGGCCGCAGCGCCGCGCGATGTGCTGCCTTCATAAGGTTCCAATTGCCAGGACGTCATAGACCCCCAATTCCCTTCAGGGTGAATCTTGATGCCCCAGACTCGCAGCATGTCGCTGTCATAGGTCTCGCGCAGAGACAAAGTGTGCTCCACCACCGCGGCTGGATCGCCGGTTGGGTCTTTGTAGGCCGTGGCAATAAAAGTCCGCATGTCAAGTTCGCCCGCGTCCTCTAGACCTTTAAGGTATCCAAGCGCGAGCCGCTCGTCGGCGGCCGCGAGTTCCGCGTCCGTCACGGTTGGCATCGCGATTAGTGGCACGTGCACTGTAGTCATCCCGGTTGCAACTGCTGCCGCGTAGTTGGCTTGTTGGAACTGCGCAAGATCTTCGGATGGGTTCCATGCTCCGGCTTTGAGGTAGGCTCCAGCCCATTGAAACTCGATTCCGATACCCGTCTGGTTGCCATCCGCGTCGCGCTGCCAGTACATCACGCCTGGCACCTGATCTTCTTCGTCAGGGGCCACTTCGCCTGCTTCGAAAGCCGCAGAGTTCATCCAGACGTCATGGATGGTATAGTCGAGAATGAACGCAGGCCGGTCCGAGACAGCTTCATCTAGTTCGGCTTTCGTCGGCCAACGGCCAAAGTTGTTCCGATTGAAACCGTAACCCAGGATGATGTCTTCGTCGGGGTTGGCATCTGCGTATTCACGTATCATACGCTGCGCTTCTTCAATCGTTTCCACACCAAACAGACTAACGCCGCGAGAGTTCCAGCCCGCTGCGACTAGATGGTCATGTCCCGACACAAAACCTGGCAGGAGCGTATCTCCGCCCAGATCGAACACCTCGGTGTTGTCCCCGATCAGCGCCTGAGCGCCCGCTGCATCTCCAACATACGTGATCTCGTTGCCAGTCACGGCGACAGCCTCTGCGGTCGGATTGTCATCGCTCATCGTGAGGACACTGGCGTTGGTAAACACCATATCGGCGGACTGAGCCGAGAGGGCTGAGACGAACACGAGTGGAGACAGGAAAACTGCGGCGGTTCTAAGCATTGGCTACTCCGGGACTACGACGTTACTATCACCTTGGTGGACAGTTACTGTATCAGTCAATTCACGAATTTGCGCACCGGTTCTGTAGCGACCGCTTCGTCCCGCGCAGCCGCTTAACCGCAATTTGCAACGTCCGTTTCCTGCGCGTTGCTGCCGTTCGTTGTTCAACGCAGCATTGGTCAAATTGATCTCCAAGCGGTCATGATCGGCAACCGCGCAGAGCCTGAAATGCTTTTCCCGAGACAAAAACAGATGCGGGGCTTCTAAAAGAAAAACCCCGGACAATGATGTCCGGGGTTTCTTGTTTGCTTATGTCGCCAAGGCTTAGCCGTTGGTGAAGTCCGGGTAGGCTTCCATGCCGAGTTCGGACATGTCCAGACCGTTGATCTCGTCTTCTTCGCTGACGCGGATGCCCATGACAGCTTTGAGGATCAGCCAGAGCACCAGCGATGCGACGAAGGTGAAAATGCCGTAGGCTGCGATACCGGTCAGTTGAGCGCCGAGGGTTGCGGAGCCGGAGAATGCGACGGCGATGGTGCCCCAGATGCCTGCGAAGAGGTGAACCGGGATGGCGCCGACGACGTCGTCGATCTTCAGTTTGTCCAGCAGCGGAACAGTGATGACAACGATCACACCACCGACAGCACCGATCAGCAGGGAGCCGAAGAGCGAAGGTGCCAGCGGTTCTGCAGTGATCGACACGAGGCCAGCCAGTGCGCCGTTCAGGATCATGGTCAGGTCCGGCTTTTTGTAGAGGATCTGGGTCAGGATCAGAGCTGCGACTGCGCCAGCTGCTGCGGCCATGTTGGTGTTGGCAAAGATGCGCGATACGTCGGTCACGTCACCCACGGTGCCCATCGCCAGCTGCGAGCCGCCGTTGAAGCCGAACCAGCCGAGCCACAGGATGAATGTACCCAGAGTGGCCAGTGCGAGGTTGGAACCAGGCATCGGGATGGTGCGGCCGTCTTTGTACTTGCCGATACGCGGGCCCAGTACGATGGCACCTGCGAGCGCTGCCCAGCCGCCTACGGAGTGTACGATGGTGGAGCCAGCGAAATCGGAGAAGCCGAGTTCGGACAACCAGCCGCCGCCCCACTGCCAGGAGCCGGAGATCGGGTAAAGGATGCCTGTCAGGACCACAACAAAGGCCAGGAAGGGCCACAGTTTGATGCGTTCTGCCAGAGCACCGGACACGATGGACGCGGTTGCGGCAACAAACATCAGCTGGAAGAAGAAGTCAGAGCCAGCGGAGGCGTAATCCAGAGCGGCGTCAGCAGCGTCCAGACCAACCGGTTCAAGCGACGTGAAGAAGCCGCCGAAGTAGAAGAAACCGTTGAATTCGCTCGGGTACATGATGCCGAAGCCGGTCATCCAGTACATGATGGCCGCGATGGAGAAGAGCGCCATGTTTTTGGTCAGCTGCATGGTTACGTTCTTGGAGCGCACCAGACCGGCTTCGAGCATGGCAAAGCCTGCCGCCATCCAGAACACGAGGAAGCCGCCCACAAGGAACAGCAGCGTGGTCATGATGTACGGGCCAATTTCGTCGAAGCCAGGAGCGGCGGCTTCTTCCTGTGCGAAGCCCAGGCTCGGCAGCGCGATCAGCGCGACGGGCAGGGCAAATTTCGTGAGGGTTTTCATTGTTGTGTATTCCTTCCTTGCGCGCCTTAGATGGCGTCTGCGTCCGTTTCGCCGGTGCGCACGCGAATGGCTTGCTGCACGTCCAGCACAAAGATTTTGCCGTCGCCGATTTTGCCGGTCTGAGCAGTTTTCGTGATGGTTTCGACCACCTGGTCGGCCATGTTGGCGGCAACCACGAGTTCGAGTTTGACCTTCGGTACGAAGTTCACCGCGTATTCCGCGCCGCGGTAGATTTCAGTGTGGCCCGACTGAGAGCCGAAGCCCTTGATTTCAGTGACCATCATGCCGCGAACGCCGATGTCGGTCAGCGCCTCGCGGACCTCCTCCAGCTTGAACGGCTTGATCGTTGCAATAATGAGTTTCACCTTGTTCCCCTTTCCGAGTGCAGAGGTTTCACCCCTGCGGCTTTGCAGGTGCAGAAAAGCCCGCTGGGGTGCTGAAAACGAAGGCTTAGTTAGAATTTCGGCGTCAAAATCGGCGGCAATCGCACAAAAAGTGTGCATAGGTAAATTTTTGCTCAAAAAATAATCTGCTTGGAGACGTTTTTGGGGGCCGCTAACGCTCTACAATGGGGTGGGCATCGGCTAAACTGCGCAAAAATACAGTGGCGAGCAGGGCTGCAGCATGAGTGATTCAGGTAAAAAGAAACCGCCGTTGGTGGCGGAGAAGCGCTATGGCAAGGCGCCTGCAAAAAAGACGGCTACGAAGCGCACGGCCAAAGCCAAAACAAAGGCCAAGACGGCTCCGAAACGACGGAGCGCCCCCAAGCGCAGCGCAAAAAAGCGCAATCCGATCGTCGCGTTCTTTCTGGGCATTATTCGTTGGGTGCTCCGCCTGATCTGGGCTGTTGTCTGGCGTGTCAGCTTTGTGGTGGGAGTCGTGATCGCGCTGGCGGTGAGCTATGTCTACATGTCCCTGCCTGAGGTCGAGGACCTGCTTGATGGCCGCGCTCGGGGATCTGTTACGCTGTTGGACAGGGACGAACGCGTGTTTGCATGGCGCGGGGACCAGTTCGGCGGTGCTGTCACGGCTGATACAGTGTCCAAGCATCTCAAAAACGCTGTGGTGGCGACTGAAGACAAGCGCTTCTATCGCCACTTCGGAGTGAGCCCGCGCGGCGTCGCAAGCGCAGTACGCATCAACCTGCGTGAAGGGCGGGGGCCATTGTCCGGGCATGGCGGTTCTACGATCACGCAACAGACCGCCAAGCTGTTGTGTCTCGGCGTGGAATATGATGCGTCCCAGTGGGACAGTGAGGCGGCTTATGTACAGGACTGCCGGCGCGGTTCATTGTGGCGAAAGGTCAAGGAAGCCATCTATGCCATGGCGATGGAAGTCAAATACACCAAGAACGAAATCCTGTCGGTTTACCTGAACCGGGCCTACATGGGCGGCGGTGCCTATGGCGCAGAAGCCGCGACGCAACGCTATTTCGGCAAGCCGGCTGCCAATGCCAACCCCGCCGAGAGCGCGATGTTGGCCGGATTGCTGACAAAACCATCCACGCTTGCGCCGACCGCCAATCTTGGCCGTTCTCAGGATCGGGCTGCCACCGTTCTGCGTTTGATGAACGAGCAAGGGTATTTGACGGACGAAGAAACACAGTATTGGCAGGACAATCCGGCGATCTTGTCGGAGGCTGCAGAAGAGAATGCGGGCGGGTACTTTGCTGATTGGGTAATGTCGACAGGCCCGGAGTTCTTTACCCGCAACACCACGGAGGACGTTATCCTCAAGACGACGTTTGACGGGCGAATCCAGCAGGCGGCGGAGGACGGGCTTGACTGGGTATTCGAAAACAAGGTGCGGGAAGGATCCAAAGCGCAGGCGGCGATTGTCGTGATGAGCGCTGATGGCGCCGTGCGCGCCATGGTCGGTGGGCGTCAGACGAAGGTTTCCGGCGCGTTCAATCGGGCGGTTCAGGCAAAGCGCCAAACTGGCAGCGCGTTCAAGCCGTTTGTTTATGCCACTGCGCTCGATCTTGGCGGACACTACGACGACCGCGTCGTAGACGAACCCTATTGTCAGAGCATTCCGGGGTCCGGCCAGTGGTGTCCCAAGAATTACACCGGAAAATACTATGGAGACGTGACTCTGACATTCGCGCTTCAGAATTCGCTTAACATTCCGGCGGTGAAAGTATCCGAGAAGGCTGGACGCGAAAAAGTGCGGACGGTGGCTGAAATGTTCGGCATCGAGAGCGATCTTGCAGCGGGGCCTGCGTTGGCTCTGGGGGCATCCGAGAGTTCACTGCTGGAGATGACCGGCGCCTATGCAGGTATCCTGAACGGCGGGTCTTCGGTGACGCCATACGGCCTCGTTGAATTGCGCTTGTTGGGAGACGATGCGCCGCTGATGGGCACAGGGGGCGGTATTGGTGAAAGGGTGATCACCGATGCGGCCGCTCGTGAGCTGATCTGGATGATGGAAAAGGTTGTCAGTGAAGGGACCGGTGGGCGCGCCAAGATCGAGGGCTGGCAGGTCGCGGGCAAGACTGGCACCACGCAGGCTGCGCGGGACGCCTGGTTCATTGGGTTCACGAATGAATATGTGGCCGGTGTCTGGATGGGTTACGACGACAACACACCCCTCACAGGTGTGACCGGTGGTGGTTTACCGGCGGAAATCTGGCGTGAGACCATGACGCGGGTCCATGAAGGCATTGAGCCGCGTCCGCTGCCGGCATTCGTTCCGAAACCACAAAGCCGCGCTCCACAACAGCGTCAACGTCAAGGGCAGGGTATTGAAGGTGTTGTGAACGGTATCTTGCAGGACATTTTCGGCGGCCGATGAGGCCGGATTGATTTTGTGATGCCAATGCGGTGTGTCAAAGTGCTTTCATCGCGATAACGGGAGCTATTTCATGAACAGGTTGATCGGATTGACGGTTGGATTGCTGATGACAGCGCAAGCGGCGCTGTCCAGCGAAGAGAGCAAGACATGGGACGCCTCGCCCGAAGCCAAGCAATTTGTGCAGGATACGATTGTGATAGGAATGCTGGCGTCTCCGTATGGCACCGGTTGGACGGAATACAGCCAATTACATGAGTATTTCGAGCGGTCGAGAGACAACGGCATTACGGGCCACGAAATGACATTGGCGGCGGCGGATATGTCATGGGAGACCTTTCTGGAGCAACACTACCATTTTCGTGCCGCGATGGCGGAGCAACCCGGCAATTTCCTGGTCGTGAATGAAACACGGGACATCGAAGCGGCGCATATTCAAGGCAAGACAGCCGTGATCTGGAACAGTCAGACTGCGACGATTCTCAATGGTGATCTTCAAAAGGTGGCGACGCTGAAGGATATCGGGGTCAAATCGATGATCCTTGCCTATAACGACATTTTCCGCACCGGATCGGGTCAGCTTGCGGCGCAGAATGGCCGCGACATCGGGTTAACTCCATGGGGTCAGAAGGTCATCGATGAAATGGTGCGGTTCGGTATCCTTCTGGACCTAAGCCACACCGGGTCCAAAACCGCAAATGATGCAATGGACTATATGGACGAAAATTATCCCGGCGTTCCCTATGTCTATACGCATTCGATTCCGGCTGGGCTTTATGCAGGAGAAGCAAATGCCACGCCGCTGGGGTGCTATCGCAATATTCCCGACGATGAGGCGATACGGGCCGCAAAGTCCGGTGGCTATGTGGCACCGACGTTTACCGAATGGATGATGGATGGTGTCTGGCCCGAAGATATCTCGCCTAAACAGGCGGCGGATATGATCGATTATTATGTGAAGCTGATTGGGGTGGATCACGTCGGGATCGCTTCGGATGATATGTTCTCCACCAAGTTGGTCGTCGATTTCGCCAAGGCCAATGCGGATATGTACAACGACGGCGGCTACATGATCGACGCGTTCAACAAGGGCGCGACAGGCAACGGCGAGTTGGCCAAGATTCTGGCTGCGATCACCGATGATTTGTGGGCGCGCGGGTATTCAAACGAGGATTTGGCGAAGATTTATGGCGGCAACAAGATGCGTGTTTACGCGCAGGTCTGGGAAGGCAAGCCGCCCGAGGTGTTCCTTCAGGAGTATCCTGAACGGCTCCGCATGCGTCAGGCATTCGAAGGGATGTTCCACTCTCGCTAGATCGAAGCAACGTGAAGGCGCGGCCTGACGGTCGCGAGCTTCACTATTTTTGAGGTCTTATCCTGCGGTCTTAAGGTCCGCGATCAGGCCGTTGATGTCACCTTTGCGCTTGTCGAGCATCGCGCCGATTTCGGCTTTTTCGGACAGACGCAGAGAGATGCCTTCGATAATGAGGTCGAAGAATTTACTCTTTCCGGACTTGTCGCTGACCAGAAAATTCACCTCAAAAGGTGACTGACCGCGCAGGCGGGCGATGGCTTTGACTTCGTGAAAGCTCTTTACCTTGCGCACGCCGGTGACTTCGATCTGACCTCCGACGAACTCGTTGAAGCGTTTGCCATATTTGCGGGCGATGTAACCCTGAAACGCCTTGGTATAAGCGGAGGCCTGACTTCCCGAGAGGCTTCTGGCATCCGGGCCGAGCGCAGACCGGGCTATGATGTTCACGTCCGCATATTTGGCAAATATCTTTTCGAACTCGCGGATCATGGAGTTGAGAGACTTGCCGGATGCGATCACTTTGTTGATGTCGGCAACTGCACGGTCCACCAGTGCTTTGGCCTGAGCATCGGTCAAGGCCAGAGAAGGTGTCGCGAGCGCTGCCAGAGCTGCGGAAGCTGACAAAACAAAACTGCGGCGGGAAAAACTAGAAATCATTATAGGGATCCTCGTAAGGGTCGAAACCGGCACCGTCTTCGGAGTCGTCGCTTTCAATCCCAAGTTCGAAGCGGCGATTCTGCAAATAAATTATACGTGCCTGCGCATAGCTGTCAGCGCTTTCGTAAAGCAGGCTGTCGACCGTATCCTGATAATCATAGCGATCACCCATGGCGTTGATCACATAAGCCGTGGGGCTGAGATAACTTGTGGGTTCCGAGAGAACGACAAAAAACGGGTCAAAGACAATGTCCACCAGCAGGCCAACCGTGTCGCGGGATGTAGACGGGCCAAGGAAAGGCAGTTCGACGTAGGCGCCTTCCTGTGCGCCCCATACATGAAGGGTTTCGCCAAAATCGGTGTCGTGACGCTTCATCCCGAAAAGAGAAGCGACATCAACAAAACCGCCAAACCCGACAACGGTGTTGATAACAAACCGCGCCGCGCTGTTGCCCGCCCCCCCCAGTTTACCCTGAAGTGTGTTGTTGATCACGTCGTTGGGCAACGAAAGGTGATCGCTGAAGTCGCCGACACGATCCCGGATTTCAGGGGGAATGACGGTGCCGTAGCCGGTGGAGGCAGGTGATAGAAGCACCCGATCAACGACCTTGTTGAACTCGTGAGTGCCGCGATTGTTCTCTTCGTGGGGGTCATAAATCAGGCCGCGGCTCACGCCGTTTGAAGACCCGCAAGCTGCCAGAAACAGGGCCGCACACAAAGGCACGGTCCGGAAAATCGTTCCAAAACTGAGCTTAAGCCGAGATGACACCGTACAATTTCTCAATTAGTAACCACTTGAGGGACATTTAGTAGATCAAATCATGGACCAAAATGGCGGACAGCGAATCTGTCGCGATTGTGGCCGATTAGAAACAGTAAGACCCGTTTGGAAGGGATTGCCACAAATTTGTGGTCACTCAAAATGGGGGAATTGCAGGATTGACGAATGAACGCGAGATCGCCGCATAACGGATTGGAAGAGCTTCGGGCCGCACGAGCGGAGAGTCGATCGCTATATTGGGCGGTCGGGATATTCAGCGTTTTTGTGAACCTGCTCATGCTCACGGGCCCGCTTTTCATGTTGCAGGTTTACGACCGAGTGCTGGGCAGCCAGTCGGAAGAGACGTTGTTCGCGATGGCTTTATTGGCGACGTTCCTTTTTGCGATGATGGGTGTTTTGGATTTTGTGCGTGGTCGCGTGATGGCGCGGGTCGGAGCGCGGTTCCAGTCGCGCATGGACCGCCGCGTTTTTGACGCGGCAATGCGCCGGTCCGCGTTGGGTAAGTCGCAGAATGCCGAAACTGGTCTTTCTGATTTGGAATCTGTTCAGCGTCTCATGACATCGCCGGTTTTGATGAGCATATTCGACATACCTTGGACACCTATTTTTCTGATCGGCATTGCGATCTTCCATCCTTGGTTGGGGATGCTGGCCGTGGTTGGCGGCGGCGTGCTGATTGCAGCGACGGTCATCAATCAGTTTTCGACGCGGCGGGTTTCGGAAGAAATGCTTATTTCCGGACATACCGCAAATCGCATGTCGTCGCAGATGCAGACCGAGGCCGAGATGATCGTTGCTCTTGGTATGAGGACTGCGGCATTTGACCGTTGGGAAAAAGCGCGGGACCGCTCGCTCATGGCCACGCTCAAGGCGTCGGATCGGGGAGGCGGATTTTCATCCGTCACCAAAACCTTCCGGCTCTTTTTACAGTCAGCGATGCTCGGTTTGGGGGCGTATCTGGCGTTGCGGGGCGAAGTCAGTCCCGGTGCAATGATTGCCGGGTCGATCCTTCTGGGCCGCGCTTTGGCACCGGTGGAGCAGGCCGTGAACCAGTGGCAGGTTGTGCAGGCAGCAAGACGCGGATGGAACAATCTGGCAGATTTGCTGAGCGAAGTTCCCCCAGAGCCACAGCGGACAAAGTTGCCCGTTCCGGCCGCAAAGCTGGAGGTGCAGCAGCTTACAGTGTTGCCGCCGGGGGAATCTCAGGCGACCTTGCGCATGGTCAGTTTCGAGATCCAGCCGGGACAAGCGGTTGGCGTCATTGGTGCATCGGGTGCAGGTAAATCGACGCTGGCGCGGGCATTGACCGGCGTTTGGCGGGCAGCGGGCGGTAAAGTGCGGCTAGATGGGGCGGCGCTTGAACAATACGACCCTGCGGAACTTGGCAAATACATTGGCTACTTGCCGCAGCGGGTTGAACTGTTTGATGGCACTATCGCGGAAAACATTGCCCGACTGGCAGAGATGCCCGATCCGGAGATGGTTGTCGCAGCTGCCCGTAAGGCAGACGCCCACGATATGATCCTGAAGTTGCCCAACGGGTACGATACACAGGTATCTGCTCATGGTGGACGCCTGTCCGGTGGCCAGATTCAGCGCATTGGCCTCGCGCGCGCCATGTACGGCAATCCTGCGTTTATGGTTCTCGATGAACCCAACTCGAACCTCGACAACGAAGGATCGAATGCCCTCAACAAGGCCATCAGAGCCGCCAAGAAGGAGGGGCGTAGCGTTTTGATTATGGCGCACCGGCCGGCGGCGATTAAGGAATGTGACCTTTTGCTCATGTTGGAGAACGGTGGGCGTCGGGCATTCGGTCCGCGCGATGAAGTGATGAAAGACGTGCTGAAAAACTACCAAGATGTGCAGTCCAGCGCGGGTCCGGGAGGTGTGCAATGACGACGCCAGAGAAAAGCCGTCAGGAGTTTTCGGTGCGCAGGCAGCTCGTTATCGGGTTGTTGACGCTCGGAGTATTGTTGGGCGGATTTGGGATATGGTCTGTAAGCACAGAAATCTCAGGCGCAATCATTGCCTCGGGGCGCGTCGAAGTCGACCGTAACCGGCAGGTGGTCCAACACATCGACGGCGGCATTGTGACCCAACTGGACGTCGAGGAAGGCGATGTGGTGCAGGCTGATCAGCTTTTGATCCGATTGGACGACACACTTCTGAAGTCTGACCTGTCGGTTGTTGAGGGGCAGCTTTGGGAAATGATGGCGCGCCGCGGGCGTTTGGAGGCGGAGCGCGACGGGTTGGACGAGATTTTCTTTGAGCCGGACCTTTTGGCGGCCACAATGGACGACCCTGATGTTGCCGGTATCGTGAATGGACAACGCAATCTGTTTCAGGCGCGGCGTGACACTGTCGCTCGGGCCAACGAGCAGCTCGACAAACAGGTGGTTCAGATCCGCAACCAAATCGAGGGTATTGATGCGCAAACAGAAGCACTCAGTGTTCAGTTGGGCTTGATCCAGGACGAACTTGCTGATCAGCAGCAGCTGCTCGACAAAGGTTTGGCGCAGGCTACGCGCGTGCTGGCGTTACAGAGAGAAGAGGCTGGTTTGTCCGGACGTGTGGGCGAATTGACAGCGACACGCGCGCAGGCAGAAGGCCGAATAACCGAGATCGATATCGAAAAGCTGAAACTCGACACCTCGCGTCGCGAGGAGGCGATCACGACGCTGCGCGACCTTCGATATCGTGAGCTGGAGTTGATCGAAAAGCGGCAAAACCTGTTGTCGCGCTTGAACCGATTGGACATCCGCGCGCCGGTGGCGGGCGTCGTCTACGGATTGCAGGTGTTCGCTCTGCAGTCGGTCATTCGTCCCGCCGATCCAGTGCTTTTTGTCGTGCCGCAGGACAGACCGTTGGTTGTTGCGGCTCAGGTGCCGACAATTCATGTGGATCAGGTTTATCCGGGACAGGATGTGAACTTGCGCTTTTCGGCCTTTGATCAGCGAACGACGCCGGAACTGGTGGGGCGCGTAACCAAGATTTCTGCGGATGCGTTTCAGGATGACGCGACGGGGGTCGCCTATTACCGGGCAGAAATCGAACTCGCAGAAGGTGAGGAATCCAAGCTTCCGACTGATGTTGCTTTGATCCCGGGGATGCCGGTGGATGCCTTCTTGCGCACTCAGGACCGCACGCCGCTCGCGTATTTGGTGAAACCGCTTTCTGACTACTTTGTGAAAGCTTTCCGCGAGAGCTGATCCGCCGCCGATTTGCGCTTCCCAAATGCGCCGTGCGGCAGTAGCGTCGCGGCAAATACCGCAATGGGAGCGAAAGTCATGAGCGACATCGAAACACGTCTTGCCGAACTGGGTGTAACCCTGCCTGATGTGGCAGCACCGGCAGCCAACTATGTGCCCTTTGTTCAGGTTGGCGACATTGTTTATGTCTCCGGCAACATCTCGCAGAATGCAGACGGTCTTATCCTTGGCAAACTTGGGCAGGACATGGAGACGGAAGCCGGTGCAGAGGCGGCCAAAACCTGTGCGATTGGACTTCTTGCGGCCGTTAAGGCTGCGTGTGGTGGCGATCTGGACCGTCTTGTGCGCGTGGTGAAGCTGACCGGCTTTGTGAATTCGACAGGTGACTACACCGACCAGCCAAAAGTTATCAACGGGGCATCGGATTTCCTCGTTGAAGCGTTGGGTGAAAAAGGGCGTCACTCGCGGTCTGCCGTTTCTGCCGGCGCCCTGCCGCTGGGCGTGGCCGTCGAGATCGAAGGTATCTTCCAGATCAAATAAGGGGGCCATCATGCCCAAACTGGACCCTCGTTTTGTGAGCACGCCTTTGGCGCATCGGGCATTGCATGATGTGAAGGACGGGCGTCCAGAAAACAGCCGCGCGGCAATCCGCGCGGCGATTGACCATGGTTATGGCATCGAGATCGATCTGCAACTGTCGGCGGATGGCGTGGCCATGGTGTTTCACGATTATCAATTGGAGCGCCTTGCCGAAGCGAAGGGCGCGGTCCGGCAGCGGACTGCTGCGGAGCTCGGCGACATTCCTCTGAAGGGAGGGGATGAAGGCATCCCAACCTTTGCCGAAGTGCTCGATCTGGTGGCAGGCCGAGTGCCTTTGCTGGTGGAGATAAAAGACCAAGACGGTGTTATGGGCCCGAACGTTGGAGTGCTGGAAGAAGCCGCTGCACGAGACGTGGAAGGGTATAATGGCCCATTGGCGTTCATGTCGTTCAACCCGCACAGCGTGGCCAAACTGGCGGAGTATTCGCCGGACGTGCCGCGCGGGATCGTGACGGATGGTTACTCTGCCGAGGACTGGTTGTTGCTCAAGCCGGAGACGCGCGAAAAGCTGAGAGGCGTGCAAGACTATGAACGAGTCGGTGCCTGCTTCATCAGTCATCAGGTCAGTGATTTGGGGCGTGATCGGGTTGCTGAGTTGAAAGCCTCAGGCGCGCATGTGTTCACTTGGACAATCCGGTCGCCCGAGCAGGAGGCACAAGCACGTGAGGTTGCGGAAAACGTGACCTTCGAGGGCTACCTTGCGGAAATTCCGGCCGCGTGACCCATCCGGGCGCTTGAAGCCCGCGTATGACTTGCCAGATAGTGTTAGGGCAGGGAGGCGCATATGGACGGCGGACAGATCGAAATCGAGTTGCACACGTCGTTGGAGTCGATCCCGCGCGAGATGTGGGACGCCTGCGCCTGTCCGGAAGTCGCTGAAGGTGGGCGCCCGAACGATCCCTTTACGACACACCGATTTCTATCTGCACTGGAAGAGAGCGGGTCGGTGGGACCGGGTACAGGCTGGCAGCCGCGGTATTTGACAGCCAAAACCGAAGGGCATCTGATTGCGGTTGCGCCGCTTTATGCCAAAAGCCATTCGCAGGGCGAATATGTGTTCGACCATAACTGGGCACATGCATACGAGAACGCAGGGGGCCGGTACTACCCGAAACTGCAGGTCGCGGTGCCGTTTTCTCCCGTTACCGGTCGACGTTTTCTGACGCGACCCGGTTTTGAAGCCGCCGGACAGGCGGCGCTTGTTCAGGGCTTGGTGCAGGTCGGCGCCGACAACGAGTTGTCCGGAGCGCATATCACGTTTTGTACCCCGCAAGAGGCTGAAGCGGGTCGTGAGATGGGGCTATTGCACCGAACGGGACAACAATTTCACTGGGTCAACGACAGTTACGGTGGCTTTGACGATTTTCTGGCGGCCTTGAGTTCCAGAAAGCGCAAAAATATCCGCAAGGAGCGGAAGCAGGCGCAAGCGTTTGGCGGCGAGATCGTGTCGGTAAGCGGGGACGATATAAAACCCGAGCACTGGGACGCAATGTGGAGGTTTTATCAGGACACTGGTGCGCGCAAATGGGGGTCGCCGTACCTGAAACGAGCATTTTTCGACATCGCACACCAAACACTTCGGGACGATATCCTTCTGGTTTTTGCGGTCCGTGAAGAGATGCCGGTGGCGGGTGCAATGAACGTGATTGGGCGAGAAACGCTGTTTGGGCGGTACTGGGGCTGCGTCGAGCATCATCCGTGCTTGCATTTCGAATTGTGCTATTATCAGGCGATAGATTTCGCCATTGCCAACGGCTTGGCAACGGTAGAGGCGGGCGCGCAGGGCGAGCACAAGCTGGCGAGGGGGTACCTGCCGGTGGAGACGCACTCCCTTCACTGGATTCGGGATCCGGGTTTCCGTGACGCCGTCGGCAATTATTTGGACGCGGAACGCAAGGCTGTCAGTGAGGAAATCGAGGTTCTGACCAGCTGGGGGCCGTTCCGCAATGAACCGCAGGAGGATCACGAATGACAGAAGTGCTGAGCGATGCTGCGCGGGACGCGGTGCTGGGACCGTTGTTCGCGAGCGGCTGGAACATGGTTGAAGGGCGCGATGCGATCAAAAAAACCTTTGAGTTTGCCAATTTCATCGAGGCTTTTGGCTGGATGACTCAGGCTGCGATCTGGGCGGAGAAATGGAACCATCACCCAGAATGGTCTAACGTGTACAAAACCGTGGATGTGGTGTTGAGCACCCATGACGTGGGCGGTCTGTCGGCGCTGGACGCGAAACTCGCGCGAAAGATGGACGTGCTGGCGGGACAAGGTTAGGTGCGCGGAAACCGCGCACCCTTGATGTTTTAAAGCGCGTCCAGAATGGTTTCGCCAGCGGTGAAATTGCAGACGCCGCGTTCTTCTTCTTCGTTGAGCAGATCGACAACACCGTCCGTCACAATGGCAGCGAAGCGGCGGGTGCGATTGACAAAGCCCACGGGCGGGGCTGAAAAGTCGAGCCCCATGGCCACAGTCAATGTGCCATCCGGATCACTGAGCATGGTTACACCTGCCTCGGTTGCGCCGGTGGATTTGTCCCAGGCGTCCATCACCCAGGGATCGTTGACAGACATACAGATCACCTCGTCGATGCCTTTGGCCTTGAGCGCGTCCGCGGTGCGCATGAAGCTGGGCAAATGCGCTGCGGAACAGGTTGCGGTGAAGGCACCTGGCAGGCCGAAGAGCACAATTTTGCGCCCTTTTGTGAGGCTGTCGAGCGCCACCGGCTCGGGGCCGGCTTCGCCAAGTTTCATCAGAGTGCCCGAAGGCAGGGTGTCACCGGATTTTATCGTCATCGAAGCGGTCTCTTTGTTTGCGTTTCCTGTCTTGGGCGATATAGGCTCGCGGGCGGTCAGCGCAAATGATTTCGAGGGAGAGTGACGTGACGCACGTGGTTGTGATTGGTGCCGGGCAAGCCGGGTCGTCTTGTGTCGCAAAATTGCGCAACGGAGGGTTCGAGGGAGACGTTACACTGATTGGAGCGGAACCAGTGCCGCCGTATCAACGCCCCCCTCTTTCCAAGAAGTATCTTTTGGGAGAAATGGAGCTTGAGAGGCTGTTCCTGCGCCCGGAGAGTTTTTATGCGGAGCAGAACATAAAGTTGCGTACAGGCACCAAGGTGACCGGTATTGATTCTGTTTCGAAAACGGTGAGCATAGGCGCCGAAACGCTGCGATATGACCATCTGGTACTGACCACCGGCTCAGAGCCGCGACGATTGCCTGCGGCCATTGGTGGCGATCTTGAGGGTGTCTTTCTGGTCCGCGATCTCGCGGATGCGGATGCGATGGCGCCGGAGTTTGAAGAAGGCAGCCGCGTGTTGATTGTCGGTGGCGGTTACATTGGGCTTGAGGCCGCAGCGGTGGCTGCATCGAAGGGTCTGAAAGTAACTCTGGTTGAGATGGCCGACCGCATCCTGCAACGCGTGGCCGCGCCGGAGACCAGCGACTACTTCCGCGATTTGCACACGTCCCACGGAGTGGAGATTGTCGAGGGTGTCGGGCTGGAACGGCTCACCGGTGAAGGGCATGTTTCCGGGGCTGTTTTGACCGACGGACGGGAGCTGGACGTTGATTTTGTGATTGTCGGCGTTGGAATTTCACCTGCCACGGCGCTTGCGGAACTGGCGGGTGTGACGTTGGACAACGGCATCGCAACAGATGCAGGTGGACAGACATCAGACCCCGCGATCTGGGCAGCCGGTGACTGTACCTCCTTCCCCTATCGCGGCGGGCGGATTCGACTTGAAAGTGTACCGAACGCGATCGATCAGGCCGAGGTAGTCGCAGAGAATATCATGGGCGCTGGCAAAGAGTACGTGGCCAAGCCTTGGTTCTGGTCTGACCAGTTCGATGTAAAACTGCAAATCGCGGGGCTGAACGCTGGGTACGACAGTGTCGTGCGACGTGAAGGGGAGGGCGGCTCCGTGTCGTTCTGGTATTATGGCGGCGAAGAACTTTTGGCGGTTGATGCGATGAACGCGCCTCGAGATTACATGATCGGTAAGCGTTTGATTGAAGGTGGTAAGTCGCCGTCTCCTGCGGTTATTTCCGATCCCGAGACAGACATGAAAGCGCTGATGCGCATGTAAGGAGCCGCAATGCGGATCATCGCAGGAGAATATCGCGGGATCGCTCTTGCCAGTGTCGGTAAGGGCGACGCGGGTGCTCACCTGCGTCCCACCACAGATCGGGTGCGCGAAAGCCTGTTCAATGTTTTGCAGGGTGGGAAATTTGGTGATCCTATTGAGGGCGCGCGTGTGTTGGACCTGTTCGCCGGTACGGGCGCCTTGGGTCTTGAAGCTTTGTCACGCGGTGCGGAACATGTGTGTTTTGTTGATGACGGGCGGAAATCAGGCCAGCTGATCCGGGAAAATGTCCGGATTACTCGCGCCAAAGGTTGCACGCGGCTGATCACCACAGATGCGACAAGGCTGCCCGCAAATTCTGATGCTCCTTTTGATCTGGTGTTTCTTGACCCGCCTTACGGGAAAGCACTTGGCAATAGGGCGCTAGACGCGGCGGCGAAAGGTGGTTGGTTGGCAGAGAATGCTCTGATCGTCTGGGAAGAAAGCAGCCCGCAGCAGGCTCCGATCGGGTTTTCGCTGCTAGACCATCGTCGCTATGGCGATACGCACGTGACCTTTCTGGAGGCTGAAAGGTGACACCGCGGCTGGCCGTTTTTGACTGTGACGGTGTGCTTGTGGATAGCGAAGGACCTGTGAATGAACTGCTCGCAGCAAGCCTGACGCATTACGGGCTGCCCACAACAGTGGAGGAATGCGAGAACCAGTTTGTAGGAGGGGCGATGCCAAGTGTTTTCCGGGAAGCGCGGAGGCGAGGGGCAGATCTTCCAGATAACTGGTTAGACGAGATATATTCCAAGATGTTCGAGCGTCTATCTCAGGGCGTGGACCTGATAGACGGCGCAATGGATGTGATCAACGCGTTGGAAGCGAAAGGCGTGCCGGTCTGGATCGCTTCCAACGGACCGATGCAGAAGATGCGCCTTACACTGGGGCCGCATGGGCTTTGGGAACGGTTGTGCGGGCGCATTTTGTCGCGCGAACACTTTGCGGCGAAACCCGCTCCGGACATGATTGAACATGCTATCAGACAAAGCGCAGTCGAAACGGGCCAAGCAGTGATGATCGACGATAGCGAAAGCGGCTGTTTGGCTGGTGTGCGTGCGGGAGTGCGAACATTGGGTTTTGCTCAAAGAGGGCAGGCTGACGCCCTGCGTCTGGTTGGGGCCGAACCTGTAAAAGACATGCGGGAGGTTGCCGTCAGATTTGGTCTGTCAATTTAGAGTCATTTCGTCCGAGTAATTCGCAGGACACTTAAAACTGGAAGGGCTTCATTATAGAAGCACTAACCGTATGTTCGTATGGGTTCGCTTTGAAAGAATCTCCGGAGCGCCCCCCGCCATGACTGCGAACTTAGATGGCATCATTTTTCACCAGATCATGCCCGACAATACCGGCGGCCCAGAGTTTGATACGGATGGCGACGGCGTTACCGAAATGGAAGACGAGTTCGTGTCCTTCCAAAACGCAAGTGGTCAACCGATTGACATTTCGGGGTGGCAGGTGTGGTCGATTTCTGCGGGCGCCGGGGCTCCGGTACAAGCCCAAACGGGGTTGGTTCATGAATTTGAGGAAGGGACCATTCTCGCGCCAGGAGAGCCTCTTTGGGTCGTAACTGAACTTAGTGAAGATCGTCATTGGGCCACCGAAGCCAGCGAGGGTGGAGATGGGAAAAACCTTCTAACGGAAGGCGACCATCAGTCGAATACGAACGAGTCGATTTGTTTGGTGAACCCGGATACGGGCGAGTACATAGTCTTCAACATGGGTGGCAATACGCCAAACTATGAAGTGTATTCCGGCTTTCCCGGCGACAACATGACCGGTGTGATTGACGGTGAAAGCGTCAAGGATGATGCCAATGCAGGCTATTCCTATCAGTACGATGCTGCCCTTGGTGAGTATGTCTATAAGGAAGCCTGGATTCCCTGTTTTGCGGGCGGCACCCATATTGACACGCCGACAGGTTGGCGTGCGGTAGAGGATTTGCAGAAGGGTGATCTTGTGATGACCCGGGACCGAGGCCCGCAACCTGTGATCCTGCTGCGGAAACGGTCCGTCCAGTTCGACACTGAAAAATCCCGTGAACAGGCCCCTGTGGAGTTCAAGACAGGTAGTCTTGGACCTGGATTGCCCTTGCGCCCGTTGTTGGTATCGCCACAGCACAGAATGCTGATGGTAGATCAACGTGGGCGGGAGGTTCTGGCGCCTGCGGTGGGATTGACCGAACGGTGCAAGGTCCGTCGCAAGATCGGCATGAAGCAGGTGTCCTATTTCCACATTCTGTTGGATCACCATGCCATTGTCATGGCTGAGGGTGTCTCTGCCGAGAGCCTCTTTGCATCCGACGAGGTGATACGTGGCCTGTCGGTCAAAGATCGCGAAGCGATCGCAGACAGCTATCCGGTCAACGGCCCGCTTCCGCTTCCTGCGCGCACATTGCTGTCAGTCGAAGAAGTACGTCGCGCCCGCGACTGGCAATTGCGCCCTGAGGGGTTTGTCATCAACCCCGCCGAAGCACCAGCTGTCGCTTAACCGTAAGTCGGGTGGAACTTGCCGCTGGGTGACAGCGTGAAGATTTCGAAACCGTCAGCGGTCACACCGATGGAATGCTCGAATTGCGCTGACAGGGATTTGTCACGCGTGACGGCCGTCCAGTCGTCAGACAACACTTTGGTTTCCGGTCGGCCAAGGTTGATCATTGGCTCGATGGTGAAGAACATGCCCTCTTCCAGAACCGCGCCGGTTCCCGGGCGGCCGTAGTGCAGCACGTTGGGCGGGCTGTGGAACACCTGTCCAAGGCCGTGTCCGCAGAAGTCACGCACAACGGACATGCGGTGACCTTCTGCATAGGTTTGGATCGCGTGCCCGATGTCGCCGAAAGTGTTGCCAGGTTTGACGGCTTCGATGCCTTTCATCAAGCTGTCGTGGGTCACCTGAATGAGGCGCTCGGCCTTTCGGTTCAGCTTGCCTGCGACGTACATGCGGCTGCTATCGCCAAACCAGCCATCCACAATCACTGTCACATCGATGTTCAGGATGTCGCCATCCTTGAGTTTCTTATCACCGGGAATGCCATGACAGACGACGTGGTTCACCGAAATACAGCTGGCATGTTCATAGCCGCGGTAGCCGATGGTGGCGGATTTCGCGCCAGCCTCATTGACCTTGGCTTCGATGAGGCGGTCGATCTCTCCGGTGGTTTGACCCGGAAAAACATGTTCGGCGATCTCATCCAGAATGCGCGCAGTCAGGGCGCCGGCGGTGTACATACCGGCGGAATCCGAAGGGTCGTGGATGCGGATGCCTTCCTTGGTCTGGCGGGCCTTGCCGATCATGCTGTCTTGCTCCGAGAATAGCTGAGTCTGAGGCTATTTAAGCGCTATTGGTGCAAAGAACCAGAGGGGGCGGATTTTTGAAAGTTTTCCTGTCTCTTACGACCTGCGGTCATGGCTTGCGACTGAATGGCAGCACGGCGCCGACCTCAATCGCTTCAGGTGTGATTTTGCAGCCGATCGCCATTACTTCGACACCGGCAGCGGTGGCGGCATCAAACGCCGCGGCATATTTGGGGTCTATGTCCTCGGCCAGAGTGACTCTCTCTGCATCCGTGCGTTGCACCAGATAAAGCATCATGGCGCGATGCCCCTCGGACACCATGTTTTGCAATTCGGCCAGATGCTTGGCGCCACGGGCAGTCACGCTATCAGGAAACTCGGCGAGGCCGCCCTGTCGTGACAGTGTTACGGATTTCACTTCGACATAGAGATCGGGTTTGTTGTCGTCCGTGAGCAAGAAATCAATTCTGCTGTTCTCGCCGTATTTCACTTCCGGGCGCACCTCGGGATAGTCGGCAAGGGCGGCGACGCGTCGAGACATTAGAGCAGACTTTAGTGCCCTGTTCGGAACAGACGTGTCCACGCCGGTGAAATGTCCGTTTTCATGGTCCACCAGACGCCAGCCAAACTTGAGCTTTTTCTTCGGGTCGTTGTTTGGCTCCAACCAGATTTTCATTCCCGGTTCCGCAAGTCCCATCATGCTCCCCGGATTGGCACAGTGTGCCGTGATTTCACTGCCGTCTTCCAGACGTGCGTCGGCGAGGAAGCGTTTGTAGCGGCGGATCAGCACGGCGGGCACGAGAGGGGTGGAAAATCGCATGGTCTCAGACGTATAGATGACCGTATCCTCTGGCAAGCGATAGAGACGGGAGTATGTGCGATGGCAAACCCAACGGCGGCAATGCTGGTGATCGGAGACGAAATACTCTCGGGACGCACGCGAGATGCGAACATGCATTTCCTAGCCGGAGAACTGACCAAACAGGGCATATCGCTTTCGGAAGTGCGGATCGTGGCGGACGAAAAACCCCAGATCGTAGCGGCTTTGAAGGCTTTGAGTACGTCCTATGACACTGTCTTTACATCAGGTGGTATCGGGCCGACCCATGATGACATAACCGCGGATTGTGTGGCCGAAGCTTTCGGTCAAAGCATTGACGTGCGCGCGGATGCTGCGGCGCTTTTGCAGGCGCACTATGATGCCAGCGGGCAGGAGTTCAATGCCGCACGCCAACGAATGGCGCGGATTCCCGAGCATGCCACGCTGATTGACAATCCTGTGTCCGTAGCGCCCGGATTTACTGTGGAAAATGTGCATGTTATGGCCGGTGTCCCCGTTGTTTTTCAGGCGATGGTTGCAAGCGTTTTACCAACACTTACCGGAGGGGCGCCGTTATTGAGTCAGACGCTTCGGATCGACCGAGGTGAAGGGGATATTGCGGGTCCGTTGGCCGAACTTGCGGCGGAGTTCGATGACCTTTCAATCGGTTCCTACCCTTTCCAGAAGAACGGGGCCTTTGGTGCCAACATTGTTATTCGCGGAACAGATGGCGCGCGGGTAGATGCGGCGATCACCAAATTGGCGGGAATGTTTGAATGAGTTTGCCGAACATCCGGACCTTGTATGACGTTGTCGAGGCAACCTGGCCGCCCGCAAGCATAACGCGGGTTGGCCCTGTGACCATCCGCGACGGTCAGGGTGGTGGCAAGCGGGTGAGCGCAGGGACTGTGGACGGTGCATTTACTGAAGCCGACCTAGATGCGGCAGAGGCTGCGATGCTGGCGTTGGGACAATACAGAATTTTCATGGTTCGTGAAGGCGAAGATACGCTTGATGAGGCCTTGGAAGTGCGGGGTTACGAAATTGTCGATCCGGTCAATGTCTATGCGGCCAAGGCAGAGGATATTGCTACAGAGCGTCCTCCGCGAACTGCGGCCATCCCGGGGTGGGAGCCGCTCAGGATCATGGAAGAAATCTGGGCCAAGGGCGGCATCGGACCCGCTCGGATTAATGTGATGCAGCGTGCCAACGGACCAAAGACAGGGTTTGTGTCGCGCTGGAACGATCAACCTGCGGGCACATCTTTCATGGCGATGCATGCGGGTATCGGCATGGTACACGCGGTCGAAATATTACCGCACCAGCGCAGACAGGGCGTCGGACGTTTTCTGATGCGCCGGGCGGCGTTCTGGGTGCTGGAACAGGGTGGGCACACTCTTTCGGTAATCTGCACACAGGCAAATGAGGGAGCGAACGGGCTCTACGCTTCCCTCGGCATGACGGTTGTGGGACAGTACCACTACAGACAAAAAACGAAGGATTGAGGGGGAGACTCATGTCAGCAACAGACAAGCCAACTGCGCTGGACATTCCGATGGTGGACCCGCTGCCGCCGGAAACACGACGCTATTTCGAGATTTGTCAGGAGAAGTTGGGCATGGTGCCCAATGTGCTGAAGGCGTATGCGATCCACGTTGAGAAGTTGAACGCTTTCACAGCGCTTTATAACGATCTGATGTTGGGCGAGAGCGGATTGAGCAAGCTGGAACGCGAGATGATCGCGGTGGCTGTTAGTTCGATCAACAAGTGTTTCTATTGCCTTGTGGCGCACGGAGCGGCCGTCAGGCAGCTTTCTGGCGATCCGATGCTGGGCGAGATGATGGTGATGAACTGGCGCGTGGCTGATCTGGATGCGCGACAAAAAGCGATGCTGATGTTCGCGGAAAAGATGACGGTGGCCAGCTACACAATCGAAGAGGCGGACCGGCAGGGACTGCGTGATGTCGGATTTAGTGAACGGGATATCTGGGACATCGCCAATGTCGCTGGTTTTTACAACATGTCAAACCGCGTCGCGTCGGCCACAGACATGCGTCCCAACGACGAATATCACGCGCTGGCCCGGTGATCCGGGCCGCCACCATAACCTTTGCCGTGATGGTGGGGCTGCCGGTGGCGGCGTTTGAGCCAGTTTTGCCCGATGGGGCTCAACAGATATATGCGGAAGCGCCGGAGCAGCGGATTTATGCGCTTCCCACAGGCCCATACGAAGGTGGCGCGGTTCCGGTCGATCGGGTTCCAGGCGACGTGCGACGTCGATCTTGGCGGATCACAAGCGGCTTTGGCGGCACCAACGCGCTCGCGTCTTCCTTTGCTTCGCAACTTCTAGAGCAGGATTTTGACATTCTTTATAGTTGTGACGCGGCTGCTTGTGGCGGGTTCGATTTCCGGTTTGACATAGAGGTTCTTTTGCCGCCTCACATGTTTGTCGATCTGGCAGACTATGTCTTTCTGGCCGCGTTGAAGGAAACGAGCGCAGGATTGGAAGCCGTCGGCGTTCTCGTCAGTCGCACGGCAGAGGCCGGTATGGTGCAAGTTACCGACGTCGGGCCAGCGAAGCGGGTGACCCAGAAACGACCAAAACTGCGACCGGTCTCCGCAACTCCAATTGCTCCCAATGTGTCTGCTGCAGATGTTTCTACGCTTCAGGCGGAAGGTCATCTTACTTTGGGAGATCTGGTTTTCGAGACTGGATCTTCCAAACTTGGCACAGGGCCATTTGCGTCGCTTGAGATGTTGGCTGCTTTTTTGAATGAGGATGACACACGGCGGGTGGCACTAGTGGGGCATACGGACTCGGTAGGCGGGTTGGATGCGAACACGGAATTGTCCCGCAAACGCGCGGTCTCGGTTAAGCAGAGGCTGGAAGAGGCGCATAACGTGTCCGCAGACCAACTTGAAGCGCGCGGTGTAGGATATCTTTCTCCGGTTGCGTCTAACCTTACAGAGGCAGGTCGATCTGCGAACCGGCGTGTCGAGGCCGTGTTGTTGAACACCGAATGAGGCCGTGTCAGGCCTTGATCCGCGATGGCGCTCCCCAGGCAAAAAAAGACCCGGGCCATGCAGGAACCCGGGTCGCAGGGTGCTCTCTTCACGAAAGCCAGGGAAGGTCGAATATCACCAGGCGCTTGGGCCTTTTTCAGCAAATGCGTTCACCAGGAAGTCGATGAAGGCGCGCACTTTGGGCTGGGTGAAGCGGCCAGGTGGGTAGACCGCGTAGATGCCTTGAGTTTCCATCGGGAGATCGGGGATCGCGTCCTCAACCAAACCCTGCTCCAATGCGTCGGCGTACAGGAAGCTTGGGAGATAGGCGATGCCGAGACCGGCGACGGCTGCGTTCAGCAGGGATTGCCCGTCGTTTACCGACAGCCAGCCGGCGGTGCGCACCTGACGCTTTTCGCCCGAGGGAGCGGTCAGTTTCCAGACGGCACCGTTGGACTGGCTGGAGTAATGCAAAAGCTTGTGATCGTTGAGATCGTCGATCTTTTCCGGACGACCGTATTTTTCGAAATACGCAGGAGAGGCGATCATTCGCTTGGTGGTTTCGGTCAGCTTGCGGGCACGCAGGGTGCTGTCTTCAAGCTCACCAATGCGGATCGCCATATCGAAACCTTCGGAAATCAGTTCGACGTAGCGGTTGTTGAGCACCATGTTCACAGTGATCTCAGGGAACTCGCTTAGGAATTCACCCAGGACCGGTGAGAGGTGGTTCACACCAAAATCGGTCGCGACCGAGATACGCAGAAGCCCCGAGGGTGCGGACTGCATGGAGGTCACAAGCGCGTCCGCCTCACCGGCGTCATTCAGAACGCGGCGGGCCCGGTCATAGTACGCCAAACCGATTTCGGTCGGGCTGACGCGACGGGTTGTTCTGTTTAGAAGGCGAGCGCCGAGACGCGCCTCAAGGCTTGAGACGTGTTTGGACACGGCCGATTTAGAGATGCCCATCTTCTTGGCAGCATCTGTAAATCCACCCTGATCCACCACTGTGGCGAAGGCTTCCATTTCCGTCAGGCGATCCATCTGCTCGTCCTCTTTCTCGTCGTTGGAAACAATCAATGACGGTGAAATCGGGCAGGATGAGGGCAAACAGCAGACAATATCTGGATTTTGTCAGGGATCGTTTGCGGCGAGGAAACAGAGAAACAGTTAACCTTTTCCAGGAAACGGTGGGCTCAGGGCGCGGGAAAGTGCTGATCGAATGCTGTTTCGCCCGCTCTGGTGATGGTGATGACGCGGCTGCTGTGCTCCCGTTTTGCCCAGCCATTGGAAATAAACTCTGCCAGCAACGCACGGCCCAACTGGCCTGCAAGGTGAGAGGTGCGTTCAGACCAGTCCAGACATTCGCGGCATAGAGGCGCGCGGGTTTTGGGCAAGGCCTCCACGTCGATCCCCAGCATCTGCACAAATGCCTGGCCCGCGTTCGTCAAGGTCAGTTCACCGCCCGATGTGTCGAGATGGCCTTTTGCGACCATCGCGCGAAACATGCGCACGCCCATGTCTCCGGCCAGGTGGTTGTAGCAAACTCGCGCTTTGCGGAGCGCAGCATCCTTGGGACCCGTTCGCGTTCGGAGATGTCCGGACGTGGCCGCCAGCCCCATGAGTGCTTCGAGGACGCTGGCCACCTCTTCGTTGGCCAAGGTGAAGTAACGGTGACGGCCGGACTTGCGCGCGTTGATAAGTGCGCCGTCTGTCAGTTTCGACAAATGGCTGGATGCGGTTTGCAAGCTGACGTTGGCCTCTGTCGCCAGTTCAGAAGCGGTGAGAGCCTTCCCGCTCATGAGGGCCGACAGGATGTTGGCGCGGGCAGGATCGCCGATCAACGCGGCAATGCGCGCGATGTCGGGGCCGTCTCTGAAAGTGCTTTCCATACTTCGATGTTCACCGAAGCATTGCTGCGGTTCAAGGGATTAGGATCGGGAGCAGCAAAAAGGAGATGTACAATGTTGACCTGTGTTATCCGTTACCAGATCGATCCCACAAAGAAAGCGATGTTTGAGCAATACGCCCGAAATTGGGGGCAGGCCATTCCGCGCAACGGTGCCGAGCTCATCGGTTATTACGCGCCGCACGAAGGCTCCACGACATTGGCTTACGGGATATACAACATACCCAGTCTCAACGAGTATGAAAGTTACCGCGCGCGTCTTGCGGCGGACCCGCTGGGGAGAGAGAACTATGACTTCGCAATGCAGGAGAAATTCATCCTACGCGAGGACAGAACGTGGCTGAAGCTGGCGTCCGCGCCACACTGTGAAGGTGACAGGTAGAAACTGAGAAAGAGCACCTCACCCAAGGTGCTCTTCCCCAGTCATGAAACGGGGCCGGCGATGGTTTGCCGGCCCCGTCTCTGTCGGACCTTATTCCGCTGCGACAGACTTCTGATCTGTGCGCGCGCGGTGTTCGCGGTTTGCTTTGGCGATGAGGAACTCGCCGCCGATTACTGCGATCAGAAGACCGGCGCCAACAGTGTAGAAGTACTCCATGTCCATCGGAGAGCCAGGTACCCAGAAGAAGAATACCAGACCGCCCAGCAGGATCAGCGTCGGGACGACCGAGCAGAAAACTGCAACCGGGGTTCCGCCGGGGATGGTGTAACCGCGGACGGCCTCTTTGTCTGTTAGGCGCAGTTTCAGGAAGGCCGGGAACATCATGACATAGGATGCCAGAAGCCCGATCGCACCGAGAGAGAAGACGTTCCAGAAGAGGTCTTCGTTGCCGGTCCTGTCCACCATGACGAGGTAAGCGACCATAGTTGCTGTACCCATCCAGGCATTGGCCCAAGAGGCGGTTGTCGGCATGCCGGTTTTTTCGGAAACACCTTCGAACATTTTCGGCATCAGGCCCTGTTGGGCTGCATAGACCACAGTTTGGTTCACGCCCATCGCCCAGGTCACAACGTTGGAGACCAGAGTATAGAGCACCATGACGCCAATCACGTAGACGAGGATTTGTGCGCCGCCGGACGTGCCGAATACCAGTTGGAAGGCATCGATAACGCCGGAACTGTCCGAGATTTCGGCCAGCGGGATAACCGCCAGGATGCCGAGGGACGCCAACAGATAGAAGAAGGTGATCAGGATACCGCCAAGCACTGTGGCTTTCGGAATGTCACGCTCGGGATCTTTGAAGGTCGAGGCCGCGCCTGCGATGATTTCAAAACCCATAACGTTGAAAATGATGATCGGCAGGTAAGTTCCACCGTCACCGAAGGACGGCAGGGTGTCCCAGATGGTGAACGGGTTTGCGAAACCGTTGGTGAAGCCAACATAGAGGCCCCCAACACCCAGGATAACCATGATCACCGATTTGAAGATTGCACCAAGAGAAGCGATCCAAGTCAGACGTTCAACATCGAAGGTCGCAATATAGGATGTCAGCCACGTCATGGCCGTCGCAAAAATCGCGATCGCGAATGGGCCGAGTTCCAGCCCCATCAATTGGGCAGCGATGATGGCGAACATATAATAGACGGCCGGCACCCAGAGCGAGTAGTTCACCCAGTAGAGCCACGACACACGGGCTGCTGAGCCGCGACCAAATGCGCGGTTCACCCAGTCCACAATTGCGCCTTCGTCCTTGTAGGTGGTGCCAAGTTCGGCAGTCACCAGCCCGTAGGGCAGGAAGAAGACGAAGAAGAACAATACCCACCAGCCAATGGCTGACGGTCCAATGATGGCAGACGCTGCGACCGTGTCGATCACAAGGATCGAGCTTACGGCCACCAGGAGAATGCCCATCATGCTCACAGATTTTTTCTCTGACACGGGGAAATCCTTTCCGACTTAAAGACTGCCCCGAGAATAGTGACGTGCGCGTAAGGTAGCTATAGTTATTTCAGTCAATGAAGTATTAAAAGTTACCAAAAGCTAAATTTTGCCATTTTTTCGCAACATATCGGCGGGTTTCCGCCCTTGAATTCGGTGCGGAGAAGACAACCTCCCGACGCATACGATTGCAAGTTTCACCCAAGGCTAACACGCAGTGGCAAACGAGGCTCTTTGCCACCGCGCGTTGCGACTCAGCTTACGAAAAATGCAGGCGCCGGCCTAACAAAATTAGAGGGACCGGCGCTTGATTTTGGGAGCGGGTCAGAGAGACGCTGCGAGGCGCGTGCCCTGATTGATTGCGCGTTTGGCATCCAGTTCCGCCGCTACGTCGGCACCGCCGATCACATGACAGGTGACGCCTTCAGCTTCGAGAGAGTCGGCCAGAGAGCGATCCGACAGCTGTCCTGCACAAATCACAATGTTATCGACATCCAGCACACGGGGGTTTTCACGTGCTTCTCCAAAGGAGATGTGCAGACCGTCGTCGTCGATCTTCTCGTAGTTCACGCCGCCGAGCATCTCGACATTCTTCATTTTGAGTGCTGCGCGGTGAATCCAGCCGGTGGTCTTGCCAAGACCTTTGCCAAGCGCCTTGGCCTTGCGCTGCATCAGGGTGACCTGACGCGCGGCGGCGTGGGGCTGAGGACCCTCCGGAGCCAGACCGCCACGATGCTCGGAAGGATCGGTAACGCCCCATTCGACCATCCATTCCGGCAGGTTCTCGGTGAGGCTTTCACCTTCGTGAACGAGGAACTCGGAAACATCGAAGCCAATGCCGCCAGCGCCGATGACGGCCACCTTTTCGCCAACGGGCTTTTTGTCACGCAGAACGTCCAGATAAGACAGAACTTCAGGGCGGTCCTGACCCGGGATGCCGGGATCACGTGGAATGATCCCAGTGGCGATGATCACTTCGTCGTATCCCGCCAAAGCATTGGCAGTGGCTTCCGTGTTGAGTTTTACCTCGATTCCGAGGTCTGCAATCATCACTTCGTACCAGTCAACCAATCCCCAGAATTCTTCCTTACCCGGAATCTGCTTGGCGACGTTGAGCTGCCCGCCGAGTTTGTCGGCCCGGTCAATCAGCGTGACTTTGTGGCCGCGCTGGGCTGCGGTCATGGCGGCCGACAAGCCGGCCGGACCCGCGCCGACAACCGCGATAGATTTTACGTCCTCAGTTGCAAGGATCGGCAACTCGGTTTCGTGACAGGCGCGCGGGTTGACCAGACACGAGGTCAGCTTGCCCGAGAAAGTGTGGTCCAGACAGGCTTGGTTACAGCCAATGCAAGGCGCGATCTGGTTACCTTTGCCTTCGGCGGCTTTGTTGACGAAATCGGAGTCCGCAAGGAAAGGGCGGGCCATCGAGATCATGTCTGCGCAGCCTTCTGCCAGCACGTCTTCCGCAACTTCAGGAGTGTTGATGCGGTTCGAGGTAATGACCGGAATGGAGACCTTGCCCATCAGCTTTTTGGTGACCCATGCGAATGCGCGACGCGGTACCGAAGTGGCGATGGTCGGGACGCGGGCCTCGTGCCAGCCAATGCCTGTGTTGATGATCGTTGCGCCGGCCTTTTCGATTTCCTGCGCCAGTTGTACCACTTCTTCGTGGGTGGAGCCGTTGGGCACCAGATCGATCATCGAGAGGCGATAGATAATAATGAAGTCTTCGCCGACGGCTTCGCGGCAGCGGCGCACAACTTCGATGGGCAGGCGGATCCGGTTTTCATAAGAGCCCCCCCAACGGTCGGTACGCTTGTTGGTGTGGGTGACAATGAACTGGTTCAGGAAGTAGCCCTCCGACCCCATAATCTCGACGCCGTCATACCCGGCTTCGCGGGCGCGGACTGTTGCCGTCACAAAATCCTGAATTTGTTTCTCGATGCCGTCCTCGTCCAGTTCCTTCGGCGGGAAGGGGGAAATCGGGGATTTGATCGGGGACGCGGATACACACTCGGGGCCATAGGCGTAACGACCTGCGTGTAGGATTTGCATCGCAATCTTGCCGCCACCCTCGTGGACACGGTCGGTGATGATTTTGTGGTTGGCAATGTCTTCGTCAGAGAAAAGACCGGCCGCGCCGGGGAAAACACCGCCTTCGCGGCTGGGAGCCATACCGCCGGTCACAATAAGAGCGACACCACCACGGGCACGTTCACCATAGAACTCGGCAACTCTGTTCCAGTCTTTGGTTTCTTCAAGGCCGGTGTGCATCGACCCCATCAAAACGCGGTTTTTAAGGGTCGTGAAGCCAAGGTCGAGCGGGGCCAGCATGTGCGGGTATTGGGTCATGGGTGTCTCCTCAGAATCCTTTGCCGCGCGCTTGTTGCGGGCAGAGATTTTGCCGCTTACCAAAACGTAAAGGGAGAACGCTGTCACTTGCAACGCCGCGTCATAGGACCCAGCGTCACGCCGCAAAAACAGTTCTATGAGGCGAATTGTAGTTAATTCGCTGAAATTGATGCTGAATGGCTGTCTGCAAAACGTCTGCAACACGTCGGCATTGCGTCGGTTTGAACAGCGGGCAGAACGGCATTAACGGTACGCGCGATGGTGCCCGGCCAGAATGGGTCACAAGCTGACTCAGGGTTGTGCGGCGTGATCACATTGTTTCGACGCAGTGACGACGGAAGGCGCGCTTGAGCATGTCGAGTTCGGCGCGCAGCAGATCGATCTCGGCGCGCAGGTCATCGGCCAGAGCTTCACCTGCAATAAAGGTGATCTTGTCCAGACGCTCGCCATTGGAGGCGTTCTCGATCAGGATGGTGTGGGTGCCATCCGAAAGTGATTCCGGCGGAATTGGGATGTGAAGCGCCCATTTGCCTTCGTCGTTGGCGGCTTTGATCGACACACCCGGGACCGCTTTTTCGAGGAAAGTCACTTCAACCGATGGCTCAGGCCCGGTGCCGCCTTCGTAGCTGAGTACGCCTTCCCATGTGCCTTCAAACAGCCGGGTCTTTGTCAGGATCAGTTGGCTCATTGTCTCGTGCTCCTAGGCTGCGTCAGAATTCCGCGCGGGGGCGGCGGCTGAATGTCAGGTCACGTAGGATGACCTGATTCATTTCGGGGCCCTCAAAGATCAAGTCGATCCACATTTTTTCGACCCGCTTTTCATTGAGGTTGGAATAGGCGAGGTCAAATTCCACACGGATTTCTTCTTCCTGCAATGGCAGTTCGCGGACAATCTGCTCGGTATTTGGGCCGTGGCGGATGTTCAGGCGGGCGAAAATCTCGAGCGGCTTTTCCATTTCAACAATCGTGTCCATGCGGATCACATGGTTGCGAAGAAGGCCTTCTACCCCTGCAGAGGGCATGTCCACAACCAGAGACAAGAAAGATCCGTCAAAGCGAAAAACGTCCATTCGCAAACCGAATGGCGCGAGATCCTTTTCGCGGGTGTTGCGCAGCTGGCGAAGGGTCAGTTCCGAGATGCGGCAATCATGAAAGAGCGTGACTTCGCCGCCAAGCATTTCCTTGTTCTCAACAGCCGCCCGACCTTTGACCGCAATGGGCTCGCGCCAGAGAGCGGGGCGCCACGACCAGTCGGTACCGTGAGGTTTGGGAAAAGCGTTGGAACCAATAATCGGGAGGGCAAGACGGCTTTCGGAAACCGAGATCAGTGTGTCGAGATGTTGGCGCAGTGTGCGGGCTCGGCGACGGTGCGAGCGCAGAGCCGGGAGCTCGGTTTGCTCGGCTTTGCGGGCGATGCGTGCCCAATAGCGGGATTGGCCCCACTGATAGATGCGTTCGATCAAACCGCCTGTACGCGCCATGCTCTTTCGTCTGTCCCCAATTGTTTCCCGTGGCGAAACAATTCGCCCGTGGTTTTTTCCTGTCTACCCAAATGGCTGCCCTGAGACAAACCTGCATTGTGCTTAAACCGCGTTAAGAGCAGAAAAAAATTTCCACCTTCAAGCTTCAGAGTAGGCAGAGCCAGCACAATCGCCTAGGGAATAGGCATGACGTCTTATGATGCTTTTGAGGCCCTGGTGGCTCCCGCACGGTCGCAAAGAGGGATATTCCGTCTTGTGGCCGGAGCGGCAATGGTTGCCGTGCTTTATCTCGTTTTCCTTATCGCCTGGACAGTCTTTGCGGCAGCCCTTTTGCCGGTTGGGGACGACATCGACGTGATCCTGCAAGGACGGACCGTTGCGGACATGGTGATCCTGATGACCGGGTTCGGAGCAATGACTGTTGCGCTGAAATTGGTGCTGCGTCTTTTGCACAAGCGATCGCTTGCGACGCTGATTGGGCCAAGGAGCGAAGCGTGGCGGCAGACGTGGGCGGTGGGCAAAATGTGTCTCTTGCTGACGGGCGTGTTTTTCCTGATCCCCTTGCCGGGAAGTGGTGATCTTGTTCAGGCCATGTCGCTATCGCGCTGGATAGTGCTGTTGCCTCTGTCGTTGGTGTTGCTGGTGATACAGTGCAGCGCGGAAGAGTTGGTTTTTCGCGGATATCTACAAAGCCAGCTCGCCGCGGACGGCATGCCCCCTTTGGTTTGGATCGGCGTGCCCAGCCTGTTGTTTGGTATGCTGCACTATGCTCCGGACATCTATGGCGAGACAGCAGTCTGGGTTGCCGTTTGGGCCACGGTTTTTGGTGTCATGATGGCCGACATTACGGCGCGGGCCGGAACGCTGGCGCCTGCAATTGTCATACACGTTATCAACAATTTCATGGCGATGAGCGTGACGGGCTTCGAGAACGATCTTGGAGGGCTGGCACTCTATCACCTGCCGTACGCGCCAAACGATGCCGAAGTCATGCGAGCTTTGCTGCCGTTGGAACTGTTGAGCATGCTGTGCGTCTGGCTGATCGCGAGGATTGCTCTGCGACGTTGATTGCATTTCGTGGCGTTGCGTCCTATTTCATGCCCCAACGTTATCAGAGGACCCTGATCGCATGAACTGGATCACCAACTATGTCCGTCCGCGGATCAACTCGATCTTCTCGCGCCGCGAGACGCCGGACAACCTTTGGACCAAATGTGACAGCTGTGGAACAATGCTGTTTCACCGCGAACTGTCGGGCAATTTGAATGTATGCACGCAGTGTGGGCACCATATGCACATCACGCCGCGCGCCCGTTTTGAGGCGTTGTTTGACGGCGGAGTGTTTGTAGAGGTCGACGTGCCGCAACCGGTGACCGATCCGTTGCAGTTCCGAGACAGCAAAAAATATCCCGAGCGCATGAAAGCTGCGCAGAAAAACACCGGCGAAAAAGAAGCGATGCTGGTGGCCGAAGGCGAGATGGGTCGCACCCCGATTGTGGCGGCGGCGCAGGACTTTTCGTTCATGGGCGGATCGATGGGCATGTATGTCGGCAACGCCATCATTGCGGCGGCCGAGCGCGCCGTTGCGTTGAAGCGCCCCTTGGTGTTGTTCTCCGCAGCGGGTGGTGCACGCATGCAGGAAGGCATTCTGTCGCTGATGCAGATGCCGCGCACAACTGTGGCCGTGCAGATGCTCAAGGAAGCGGGTCTGCCGTATATCGTAGTGCTGACACACCCGACGACTGGTGGTGTAACGGCGTCTTATGCGATGCTGGGGGACGTGCACATTTCCGAGCCCAACGCGCTGATCTGTTTTGCCGGTCCGCGTGTGATCGAGCAGACCATTCGCGAAAAGTTGCCTGAAGGGTTCCAAAGAGCGGAATACCTGCTGGATCACGGCATGCTGGACCGCGTGATTGATCGCAACCAGATGAAAGATGAACTGGTGACCATCACGCGCATGCTGATGGGGCTGCCACCCGCGGTGAAAGGCGACCTGCCTGCACCCGAGAAGGTGGAAGAGGCCAAGGCAGATCAAGCCGAAGCCGAGAAAAAGGCTGACGCGAAGAAGTAAGGGCGGCGCCCGACTTTGGCGGATGTGGTGTCGCGGATGCGGATAGTTCGGTTGGCAGTCAGTACCATTGCAGTTGTTCTTGCGGCGTTGCTTTGCTTTATTCTCGTCGCTGTGGTCTCCCTGAATGTGCGTCTTTCGCCTGACCTGACTTTGATAGGGAAAGAGCTCAAGGACGCGGAAGCTGTCCTTGGACCAAGTCAGCCGGGAACAATGGATGAGTATGTTTGGGGCGCGGGCTTTCCAACGGATGCCCTGCCATTGGTGGTCAAAGGGATTTCGGGCTACGTTGCGCCAGAAAAGGTCAACGGAGACTGGGAGGCACCCATCGTCTCCGTTGAACCATTTTGGATTTTGGGTGGCTTCCTGACACTAAACCGCTCCTATGAACCCGGATACGCTAAGGGCATTTTCTGCTTCTGGTCAGACGATGCAAAAAGGTGTGATTTTTGGCTATGACCGAACAAACCTCCGACGCCATTCTTGCGCGTATGTTGGCGCTGCATCCGAAGATCATTGATCTGACGTTGGACCGCATGTGGCGACTGCTTGGTGCGCTGGACCATCCGGAGCGGGAATTGCCGCCGGTGATCCATCTGGCAGGCACCAACGGCAAAGGCAGCACGCAGGCGATGATCCGCGCCGGGCTTGAAGGCGCAGGCAAGTCGGTGCACGCCTACACCAGCCCGCATCTGGCGCGGTTTCATGAGCGCATCCGTCTGGCGGGCGAGTTGATCAACGAGGCGCATCTGACGGAAGTTCTTGATGAGTGTTGGGAGGCCAACAATCGCGAGAATATCACCTATTTCGAGATCACGACTTGTGCCGCATTGCTGGCTTTTGCCCGTTCCAAAGCGGACTACACCCTGCTTGAGGTCGGCCTTGGCGGGCGGCTGGATGCGACCAATGTGATTGATGCGCCCAAGCTGACGGTGATCACGCCGATCAGCAAAGACCACGAACAGTTTTTGGGCGATACAGTCGCCAAAATTGCGGCCGAGAAGGCGGGCATCATAAAACGGGCCGTTCCGGTGATTGTCGGGCCCCAGCCCGAAGAGGCTATGGACGTGATCGAGGACACGGCAGCCAGGCTGGGTGCACCGCTGATTGCCTACGGCCAGCACTGGCATGTCTTTGAAGAACGCGGCCGACTGATCTTTCAGGACGAAAACGGATTGCTGGATCTCCCGCTTCCGGCTTTACCCGGCGCGCACCAGATCCAGAACGCGGGCGCAGCGATCGCGGCCTTGCGGTATCTTGGATGTGACGAGGCTGCCTGTGAAGCGGCGATGCGTGATGTCTTTTGGCCGGCACGCATGCAGCGGCTGAAGAACGGACCTTTGGTGGCGGCGGCCCCAAAAGCCGAGCTTTGGCTTGATGGTGGACACAACGCGGCCGCAGGGCAAGCACTCGGAGCGTATTTGAAAGGCTTGGCAGTGCGTCCGACCCACCTGATCTGCGGGATGCTGAACACGAAGGACGTCGGCGGATATATGGCACCACTGGCTACGGAAGCGGCCAGCCTGCACGCGGTGTCCATTCCAGAAGAGGCTGCGACGCTGAGCGCCGAGGAAACCGCGAAGGCAGCTCGAACTGCCGGGATAACGGCTTACGAGGCTGAAACCGTTGAAGCGGCGCTGGATGCGATTGTTTCAGAAGAGCCGAATGCTCGGGTACTGATTTGCGGGTCGCTGTATTTGGCAGGACACATTCTGCGCAGCAACGGATGACTTCGGAATAAGCAGAAAGCCCGAGTCGCCAACTTTTTTGGCCAACTGATTCGTTTTTGCGAATCACCCCGTTGACTGATTCGAATCACCAAAGCTATAGTCGCCTCAACGCGGGTCTTTCAAAACGAAGAAATCGAAAAGAAAGATCGCAGACTTATCGGGACAGGCAGGCAGGTAAAACGGGGGGCATTTCGGCCCCCCGAACAATTTCATGCCTCAGTTTGCACTGCACAGGTCCAAACCTTTCAGATCGCTGACCTTGGCGCATGAGTGCGGCTCCAGTAACGTGCAGGAAACCTGAACGGTTGTTGTCGTCGGAGACGCCAGATGGAGGCGGATTTTGCTGTTATTGGTGGTGGGCTAGTAGGCCTGTCGGTGGCGTTGGGATTGCTCAACGCGGGGCAGAAGGTTGTTGTGATCGACGGTGCCGAATCCGATCCCAAGGCAAGCCGTGGCAATTTCGGACTTATCTGGCTGCAAGGAAAAGGCGTTTCGCAACCGCGATACGCCCGTTGGAGCAAGGAAAGCGCTGACCTTTGGGTCGGCTTTGCGCGGGACCTGTCTGACATCACCGGGGTGGATCTGGGCTTGCGTCAGGAAGGTGGACTGGACCTGCACTTCAGTGACGACAGTCTGGAGTTCGCCATTTCCGAAAACGAAGCCATTCAGGCCAAGTTGGGCGCGGATTATCCATTTGAGGTCCTAGGGCCTGATGCGTTGCGCTCTGAGGAGCCGGAAGTGGGGCCTAAAGTTGCAGGTGCGGTACTGCATCCAGGTGACGGACATGCGGATCCGTTGGCGTTGCTGACCGCGTTGGCGAAAGCGGTTTCTCTGAAAGGCGGGCAAATACTGGCCGGTGCGCCGGTGGTCGGCGTCGCGCCTCGAGATGGCGGTTTCAGTCTGACGTGTGAAGACGGGTCGCAGGTGCGGACGGCGCGGGTTGTTCTGGCTGCAGGTCTCGGGGCTATCAAGCTTGGCCCATCGTTGGGATTTTGTGCGCCGCTAAAGCCGGAGCGAGGTCAGGTTCTGATCACGGAGAAAATGCCCCCATTGCTGCGGCGGCCGTCATTGATTGCGCGGCAGGTCCATGCCGGCGGAATTCAGATAGGCGCAACCAACGAAGATGTCGGTATGAGCCGCAGCGTGACTTTTGAAGGCGTTGCAAAATTGGCGGCAGACGCTGTTGACGCTTACCCGGCGTTGGCGCGTGCCCAACTTCTGCGCGCCTGGGGGGCGTTGCGGGTGATGTCGCCTGACGGGTTGCCGATCTATCAGGAAAGCGATGAGTTTCCGGGGGCGTTCATGGTGAGCTGTCATAGTGGTGTCACGCTGGCTGCGGTTCACGCGATGCGGTTGCCGTCCTGGATTTTGAAGCAGGCGGATGCGCCGGACCTCGGAGTATTTGGCGATGACCGGTTTGCGGCTTAAATCTCTGTTGCCACAAGGACCGCTCGTGGAGGTGACGTTCAAAGGCGAAGTGATCTCTTTGCCGGAAGGCGCCAACCTGGCCACTGCTTTGCAGGAGTACGGCGTCGAAGGTTTCCGGCAGACGCCGACACGCGGTGTGGCGCGGTCTCCGTTTTGCATGATGGGCGTATGTTTTGACTGTTTACTCGAAGTGGACGGTGTCACCAGACAATCCTGCATGATCGAGGTGCGCGCGGGGATCGATATTCGACCGGCCCGCCAAAGTCGGGAGGGACCCTATGAGTCTCTTTGATCTGGCGATCGTTGGCGCCGGTGCTGCGGGCATGGCGGCTGCCCGAGAAGGTGCTGAGGCGGGTATGAGCGTTGCTCTTATCGACGAGCAACCCAGAGCAGGCGGTCAAGTTTATCGCAATGTCGCGCGCGCGGCGCGCCCGATGGGTGAAGTGTTGGGCGAACACTATGTGCAGGGGGCGCCGCTGGCAGCGGCGCTGGAGCACGAGGGGATCACGCACTTTGCCGGACATGCGCTTTGCGGAATAGAGGGAGGCTGGCTGGCCCTGTCTTCGGTGGAGGGAGGATGTCGCATACACGCGCGCAACGTCCTTTTGGCCACCGGGGCGATCGAGCGTCCGATGCCGGTACCGGGCTGGACCTTGCCCGGGGTGATGACCGTAGGTGCGGCGCAAGTCATGCTCAAACAGTCTGGCGTCGCGGTGGAAAACGCTGTGCTGGTCGGGTCGGGTCCACTTTTACACCTTGTGGCGGTGCAATTGGTAAGAGCAGGCACACCGCCCAAGGCGCTGGTAGAAACGCGGAAACGCGGAGATGCGCGTCGGGCCATGCTCATGTGGCGTCTTGCGCTTCGCGCCACGCCTTATGTGAAGCGCAGCATTGCGGACCTTGTTGCGGTGCGAAACGCGGGGGTTGCGCGGTACATGGCGAGCCGCGATGTGGCCCTGCTCGGAGAGCGTCGGGTCGAGGCGGTCGCGTTTTCAAGCGGAGGGCGGCGACGAGAAGTGCCATGCGAAGCGGTTTTGCTGCATCACGGAGTCATACCGCATTTACAAGCAAGTCGCGCGGCGGGCGTGCCAGAGGTCTGGAATGAGGGACAACAGGCTTTTGTGCCTGTTTGTGACACTTGGGGCCGGACGGAAGTACCGCATGTTTGGGTTGCAGGGGACGGTGCGTGGATCGGCGGAGCACGTGCCGCGGAGCTGTCAGGGCGGATAGCGGCATTAGGGATTGCGCATGATCTTGGCTATGTGCGCAGTGCTGAGCGGGATCGTCGGACTGCAGGGTGGTTTGAGGAACGCGAGTTTGAGTTGAGCCTGCGACCGGTTGTGGAACGTGCCTTTCCACCATACCCGGCAGCATTGGCGCCTGCGGACGGCGTCACGCTTTGCCGGTGTGAGGAAGTCACGGCGGGCGAGGTACGCAACGCTGTGCGGTCCGGGGCGCAGGGGGCGAACCAGATCAAGGTGATGACACGCGCGGGCATGGGGCGCTGTCAGGGGCGCATGTGCGGGGACGGTGTCGCGCGCATTCTGGCTGATGAGCGTGGGACTCTGATGGGCGATGTCGCACCGCTTGGCGTGCGTCCTCCGATCAAGCCGATAACCCTTGGGGCTTTGGCTCAGATGCACCACGATGCGCAGCACGCAGAGGAAGAGGGCGGAGATGATTGAGCAGCTGATGTCCGTGATGTTCATCCTGACGGTTGTGGCAACAGCCGTCATGGCGGCCTCGGCCGCAATTCAGGGTGCCCGTCTGGAACTGGACCTGTTTGGTGCGACTGTGATCGCGGTTGCCACCGCCGTCGGGGGCGGAACCGTGCGGGACATGTTGCTTGGCCGCATGCCTGTTTTCTGGATCACCGATCTCACTTACCTCTTCACGGCGGTGCCGATGGCCGTGGTGATGTATTTCGTTGCGACCCGCCTGCCATCCGGCAACGGGCGGCGATTGCGCCTTTTGATGCAACTTGATGCTGTGGGGCTGGCCCTTTTCACTCTTGTCGGGGTGCGGGTTGCACAGGAAATGGAGACCCATGTGGCAATTGCCGTGGTCATTGGTGTGATTACAGGAACGGTTGGAGGGATGATCCGCGACGTTTTGTGCAACGTGACGCCGTCCGTGCTCAAGGAAGATCTCTATGCAACGATCTCGTTGATCGGGGGCTCGCTGTACCTCGTGCTGGATCGTCAGATTGGAGAGGAATGGGCGGTCGGGATCAGCTTTGTCGGCATGCTGGTCGTAAGGCTGATCGTGATCGCACGCACAGATATGGCTGCGGAAAGTCAGGTCTGAGAGGCGTCCGCTGGACGTTGTGATCCGCTGAGTTGCGAAAACTGCTAGAAAAATGCGGCATGTGGCGCGAAGGTTGCAGGGACGACCGGAGGAGGGCCAGTTCATGCAGCATGTCACTGAATTTCCGTATGAAGTAGAGGAATCGCCGCACGTTCTCATTCCTATGGCGGATGGAGTGAACCTGTCGGCCCGCATCTGGCGTCCGAAGGGCGCGGGGTCGGTGCCTGCCATTCTGGAGTATTTGCCGTATCGAAAACGGGATGGCACCGCCGAGAGGGACGCGCTTACACATCCGTATCTCGCCGGGCATGGATATGCCTGTGTGCGGGTGGATATTCGTGGCACCGGCGATAGCGAAGGTATTTTTGACGACGAGTATTCGGAACAGGAGCTGTCTGACGGAGTGGCGGTGATCGAGTGGCTGGCGGCTCAGGATTGGTGTTCCGGTAATGTCGGCATGATGGGGATCAGCTGGGGCGGCTTTAACGGGTTGCAGATTGCCGCGCTTCAGCCCGAACCCTTGAAGGCTGTCGTATCAATCTGTTCCACCGTGGATCGCTATGCAGACGACATCCACTACAAGGGAGGCATCATGCTGGGCGAAAACCCGGCGTGGGCGGCGACGGTATTGGGTTGGTTTTCCCTGCCACCCGACCCCGAGATCATCCGCGAAGGTGGCATGGAAATGTGGATGGACCGGCTTGAAGAAACTCCGTTTTTGGCGGGGCGCTGGGCGGAACACCAACTGCGGGATGACTATTGGAAACATGGTTCGGTCTGTGAGGACTACGGGGCAATCAAGGCAGCGGTTTTGAGTGTGGGCGGCTGGCATGACGGGTATCGTAATACGATCGCCCATCTTGTGGAAAATCTCCAAGCACCGGTCAAAGGGCTGATTGGACCGTGGAACCACAAATATCCGCATTTTGCGTGGCCCGGTCCGCAGATTGATTTCCTTGGCGAGATGCTCCGGTGGTGGGATCGTTGGCTGAAAGGCATCGACAACGGAGCCGAAGATCTGCCGGACATGCGGGTCTGGATGATGGACGGTATCGCGCCCGCAGTTAGCTATGAGCATCGACCGGGGCGCTGGGTGGCGTTGCAAGACTGGAAGGCGCGGCCAGCACCTGAAGTCCTGCACTTTAGCGGTGAGAAACTGTGTGAACAGGCCGGTATTGTTGATCGAAAGGCCTTTCCGGCATTGGCCTGTGGTCAGGCGGCAGGAGAGTTTTTCCCGTTCGGGTTCGGACCGGGGGAACTCCCGGACGATCAGAGGTTGGACGATGCGCTGAGTTTGTGTTTCGATGCGCCGGTTGCCGAGGCTGAGACGGATATTCTTGGCGCGCCGGAGGTGACCCTGTCTCTTTCCAGTGATCAGCCGCGTGCGCAGGTTGCGGTCCGTCTATGTGACGTCGCGCCGGACGGTAGCAGCGCCCTGATCTGCCACGGGTTCCTGAACCTACGCCACAGAGAGGGGCACGAAACCTCGATCGACATACCAGTCGGAGAGGTTGTGCAGGCGCGCGTCGTGTTGGATCAATGCGGGTACCGGCTGCCGGTGGGGCACCGGCTGCGCGTAGCGATTTCGACCAGCTATTGGCCGTTTGTCTGGCCGGAGCCGGCTCCGGTCACGTTGACGGTGCAGAGCGGCGCGCTTCACTTGCCTGTGTTGCCAGAGGGCCTGGGGGATAACTGGGCATTCGAGGGACCCAAAGGTGCCCCTGCCCGGGAAACGAGGCGGCTGCGGGAAGGCGGAGAGTCCAAGCGGTTGATCCGTGATTCCGGCGACAAGAGCCTGGCTTTGGAAATTGAAAGCGACTCTGGCGTCGATGAAGATCTGAACACCGGATTGTCACACTCGATCAAGCACAAGGAACTCTTCCTTATCCGTGAAGATGATGCCGCATCTGCGGAAGCATCATTTTTCTGGGAGCGGCGCATGGCCCGTGGCGGGTGGCGTGCAACCGTTGAAGGCGAGGTCAGAATGCGAGGATTGGCAGACACATTTGAGGTCGAAGCCCGCCTGCATATCTATGGCGACGACGACGTCCAGTTTAACAAAAGGTGGCACGTCAGCCTGCCGCGACTCTGATGTTTTGGGTCGCAATGCCTTCCATTTATTTGGCGTTGAACGGCGAAGTTTATGGCTGTGTCACAAAATTGAGCTTTCCCTAAAGTAAAGGTCGCAATGAAACAAAAGCGACTTTACTGTCGGTTTCAGAACATGATGCGCCGGTTTTATGGGGACAGGCGAAGGGGGAGGACTGCGGCCGTTTGGACGTAGCGAAAAACTGAGCGCAGCCGTTAATTTTTCCTTGCTTTGAGTCGCTTGCGAGCCGCAGCATGTTGGAAAAAACCAAATTCAATAGGGAGTACAACCATGAATGATCAACTGAAGTATCTTACGCGCCGCGCCGCGTCGGGCCTGATGACCCGCCGTGAGTTCGTCGGTCGCGCAGGTGCGCTGGGTGTATCGGCGCTGGCAGCAACCACCATGCTGTCCACCGCAGTAAAGGCCGCTGGTCCAGTAAAAGGCGGCACCTTCCGCATGGGTCTGCAGGGCGGTTCCACCACCGACTCGATGGATCCGGCTCTGGCAACCAACACCGTGGCCGTGGCTCTGATCCGTATGTGGGGTGAACCACTCGTCGAACTCACCGACGATGGCGGCCTGCAGGGTAAAGTCGCGGAAAGCTTTGAAGCGTCTGCAGATGCGAAAACCTGGACCTTCACAGTGCGTCAGGGCATCGCCTTCTCCAACGGCAAAGAAGTGACCGCAGAAGACGTGGCAATGACCATTGACCGTCACTCCGGCGAAGACACCAAATCCGGTGCGCTGGGCCTGCTGCGCGATATCAAGGATGTCCGCACCGAAGGTCGCAACGTGATCATCGAGCTGAACAATGCCAACGCCGACCTGCCTTACCTGATGTCGGACTATCACCTGATCATCCAGCCGGGTGGCGGCAAAGACGCACCAGACGCGGCGATCGGTACCGGCCCGTACATCATGAAGTCCATCGACATGGGTGTGCGTTTCGTTGCTGAGAAGAACCCGAACTATTGGGGCGATTTGGGCCACGCAGAAACCATCGAACTGGTTGTGATCAATGACAACACCGCACGTGTTGCCGCGCTTCAGTCCGGCCAAGTTGACCTGATCGACCGCGTGCCGCCGCGCACCGCCGGTCTGGTGTCGCGTGCACCTGGTGTGACCGTAGCTTCGACCGCAGGTCCTGGCCACTATGTGTTCATCGCACACAGAAATACGGCACCGTTCGACAACAACGACCTGATGATGGCGCTTAAGTACGGCATGAACCGTCAGGAAATGGTCGACAAGGTTCTGTTCGGCTATGGCTCCGTGGGCAACGACACCCCGATCAACGCTGCCTATCCTCTCTACACCGAGATGGAACAGCGCGAGTATGATCCGGAGAAAGCCGCGGAGTACTTCAAGAAGTCCGGCCACGAAGGTCCGGTTCTGCTGCGCACCTCGGACAACTCTTTCCCGGGCGCACCCGATGCAGCGGCCCTGTTCCAGCAGTCGCTGGCAGCTGCAGGCATTGAGCTTGAGATCAAACGTGAGCCAAACGACGGATATTGGTCCGAAGTGTGGAACAACAAGCCGTTCTGCACCAGCTATTGGGGCGGTCGTCCGACTCAGGACCAGATGTTCACCACTGCCTATCTGTCTACCGCGGACTGGAACGATACTCGTTTCTTCAACGAGAAGTTCGACAAGACACTGATCGCTGCACGTGCGGAGCTGGATGAAGGCAAGCGCAAGCAGATGTATGCCGACATGGGCAGCACCCTGCGCGACGAAGGCGGTCTCATCTGCCCGATGTTCAACGACTTCATCGACGCCTACACCGACAATCTTGGCGGTTGGGTCGAAGGTGTTGCCGGCTTCTCGATGATGAACGGCTATGCCGCACAGCGCATGTGGGTCAACGCCTGATATGCCGCTTCTCGTAAGACTACTGGTCCAGCGCATTGCGCTGGGCCTGCTTCTTCTCTTCCTCGTCTCGATTCTGATCTTTGCTGGCACGATCATTCTGCCAGGTGACGTGGCCCAATCCATTCTTGGACAGTCCGCAACCCCCGAAGCGTTAGCGAACCTGCGCCGCGATCTGGGGCTGAACGATCCGCCTGTGGAACGCTATTTCAACTGGCTGGGTGGTGTGCTTCAAGGTGATCTGGGAACCGCGCTTACTTCGGGACAGGACATTGCGACCGCCATTGGCAAACGCCTTGGCAACACGCTCTTCCTTGCATTCTGGGCGGCTTTGATCTCCGTGCCTCTTGCGATTTTGCTCGGCCTGATTGCCGTGCGGTATCGTGAACGCTGGCCGGACAAGCTGATCTCCGCATTCACTCTGGCGTCGATTTCGGTTCCGGAGTTCCTGATTGCCTATGTGGCAATTTTCTTCATCTCCGTGCGTTTGCGCTGGGCGCCTTCGGTGACGACAATCAACGACTCCATGAGCCTTGGCGAGAAGCTGCACACGATTTCCATTCCTGTTGCGGTTCTGACGCTTGTTGTACTGGCACATATGATGCGTATGACCCGCGCCGCGATTCTCAATGTGATGCAATCGGCATATATTGAAACTGCGGAACTCAAGGGTTTGCGGATGTTCAATATCATCTGGAAGCACGCATTTCCGAATTCCATCGCGCCAATTGTGAACGTTGTCATGCTGAACATGGCTTATCTGGTTGTTGGCGTGGTCGTGATCGAGGTGGTCTTTACCTATCCGGGCATGGGGCAATACCTCGTGGACCACGTGAGCAAGCGTGACATTCCGGTTGTGCAGGCCTGTGGCCTGATCTTTGCGGCCGTGTACATCGGTTTGAACATGATCGCGGATATTGTGTCCATCGTGGCCAACCCGCGCCTGCGGCATCCGAAATAGGGGACAAGCTATGAGAATACCCATTGCTGCCCTGATCGGGCTCGTTTTCACCTTCGCATACTTCTTCGTTGCGATTTTTGCGCCGTGGATTGCACCATATGGCATGGCTGAAGTGGTCAGCCGTGATGTATGGCTGCCGCCTTCGTCCGAGTTCCTTCTGGGCACAGACAATCTCGGTCGCGATCTCCTTTCACGCATGATCTATGGCGGGCGCACAACGATCTTTATCGCAACCGCGGCGACGATCCTGAGCTTTACCACGGGGTCTGTGCTTGGCTTTCTGGCTGCCGTTCTTGGCGGTTGGGCTGATCAGGCCATGAGCCGGTTTGTCGACCTTATCATGTCGATCCCGTCACTCATCTTTGCGCTTGTCGTGCTTTCGGTGACGCCGGTAACCATACCGGTTCTGATCCTTGTCATGGGCTTTCTGGACAGCACGCGGGTTTACCGTTTGGCGCGCGCTGTCGCGGTGGACATCAACGTGATGGACTATGTCGAGGCTGCGAAGCTTCGCGGAGAAGGTCGGGCTTGGATTATCTTCAGAGAAATTCTGCCCAATGCGCTTTCGCCGTTGGTCGCGGAAATGGGGCTGCGTTTTATCTTCATGGTCCTGTTCGTGTCGACGCTGTCTTTCCTTGGCCTTGGCGTGCAACCGCCGCAGGCTGATTGGGGTGGCATCGTGAAAGAGAACGCGGATGGTATCGTTTACGGTATCGGCGCTGCGCTTTATCCGGCCGTGGCCATTGCGACGCTGGCAATCTCGGTAAACCTCGTTGCGGATTGGGTTCTCAACCGCACCACATCGCTGAAAGGGGGCCGCGGATGAGCGACATGCTTCTCACAGTCAAGGACCTCAAGATCGGCGCGACGGTGTATCCTCCCGGCGAAAAGCCGCATGATATCGAGATCGTGCACGGCGTCAGCTTCGAGGTGGAAAAGGGCAAAGTGCTCGGGCTCATTGGTGAGTCCGGTGCCGGCAAGTCGACAATCGGTCTGGCATCCATGGCTTATGGCCGCGGCGGTGTGAAAATCACTGGTGGTGAAGTTTGGGTCAACGGACGCGACATCCTGAAATCGGGTATGGGCGACGTACGCAACCTGCGTGGAGGTGAAGTCACATATGTAAGTCAGTCGGCGGCAGCGTCCTTTAACCCTGCCAAGCAGATCATGGATCAGGTCACTGAAGCGGCGATCCTTCAGGGCAAGTTCTCCAAGAAGGAAGCCGAAGCTCGCGCTGTTGAACTTTTCCGGAAGCTGGGCCTGCCTGATCCGGAAAATATTGGCAGCCGTTATCCACACCAGGTATCCGGAGGTCAGCTTCAGCGGTGCATGACGGCGCTGGCATTGTGTCCGGAGCCTGATCTGGTTGTATTTGACGAACCGACAACGGCGCTGGATGTGACCACGCAGATCGATGTTCTTATGGCCATCAAGGAAGCCATTCGGGACACCGGTGTTGCCGCGCTCTATATCACCCACGACCTTGCCGTCGTTGCTCAGGTGAGCGACGATATTCTGGTTCTGAAAATGGGCGACATGGTCGAGTACGGGTCGGTTGACCAGATTATCAACAACCCTCAGGAGGAGTACACGCAGGCTCTGGTCTCTGTGCGCTCGATCACCCATGAGGAAAAGGAGCCGACGCCTGAGCCGGTCTTGAAGGTCCAGAACATCACCGCGCGTTACAAGGGTACGAACTTTGATGTTCTCAAAAACATCAATGTCGAGCTGCACCCGGGTCAGACTCTGGCGGTCGTCGGCGAGAGTGGATCTGGCAAATCGACGCTGGCGCGGGTGATCACGGGTTTGTTGCCGCAAAAGCAAGGCCGCATACACTTCGCAGGTCGGGATCTTTCCAATGATCTTGCCGGACGAAGCAACGAAGACCTGCGTGAATTGCAGATGATCTATCAGATGGCGGACACGGCGATGAACCCGCGCCAGACGGTAGGGACGATCATCGGCCGGCCGCTGGAGCTGTATTTCGGCCTCAAAGGCGTGGAGAAGCGCAAGCGGATAATCGAATTGTTGGACGAGATCGAGATGGGGGTCGAGTTTATCGATCGCTATCCGGCAGAACTGTCCGGCGGGCAAAAGCAGCGTGTGTGCATTGCGCGTGCGCTGGCTGCAAAGCCCAAGCTGATTATTTGCGACGAAGTGACTTCTGCACTCGACCCTCTCGTGGCGGACGGCATTCTGAAACTGTTGCTTGATCTACAGAAAATCGAGGATGTGGCCTATCTGTTCATCACCCACGATTTGGCGACGGTTAAGGCCATCGCGGACAGCATTGCGGTGATGTATCAGGGCGAAGTGGTTCGCTATGGCGGCAAGACAGATGTGCTAAGTCCGCCGTTTGACGACTATACCGACTTGTTGCTGAGCTCTGTACCAGAGATGAAACTCGGCTGGCTGGAAGATGTGATCGCCAACCGAAAAATGGAGAGCGCAGGAAACTGATCCCGCCTTTGCCAATCAAAAAAGGGCCGGCTCCTGAGAGCCGGCCCTTTGCGTTCGCCTGACGGAAAATCAGGCGGCACGACGCGAATTGAATGTTTGTCCGCCCTTCGGGGCTTCTTTTTCGGCGGCCAGAGTGAAGTGCTCGACCCGTTTCGCCAATTCCTGTGCCTTTTGTGTCAGCACTTCGGAATCCCGCAGCGTGTCTTGGAACATTGCGGTGTTTTGCTGGCTGGAGCGGTCCAGTTCGGCCACTGCCTCGTTGATTTCGGTCAGGCTCATGGATTGTTCCCGCGTGCCAGACGTGATGTTTGCAACGTGGCTTGTGATCTGGGACACAGATTCAGCGATCTCGCCGAGGGCCTCGCCGGCGCCATCCACCAACTTGCCACCTCGCGACACTTCTTCACCGCTCGTTTTGATCAGCTGCTTGATTTCGCTGGCGGCCTCAGATGCACGACCGGCCAGCGCGCGCACTTCGGAAGCCACAACCGCGAACCCCTGACCGCTTTCGCCAGCGCGGGCGGCTTCGACACCTGCGTTCAGAGCCAGAAGGTTCGTCTGGAAGGCAATGTCGTCAATCACACCGGTGATATTTGCGATCGAGGTCGAAGAGTTTTCGATTGCGCTCATGGCATCGACCGCCTGTTCGACAACTTCGCCACTGGATTTGGCACTGGCCGAAGCTCCGGCAACGATACCATTGACCTCTTCGGCGCTGTCGGCCGCACGCGAAACCGTAGCCGTCAGGTCTTCGAGTGCTGCGGACGTCTGTTCCAGAGTGGTGGCGGTGACTTCGGAGCTTTCTGCGACACGCTGAGCGGAACTGTGAATTCCGCGGCTGCGGGTATCGATTTCCTTGCTGACACCAATGATATCACCAATGAGGCTCCGCAGAGTGTCGATGGTTTTGTTGTAGTCCTGCCGTAGCACCTCGTAGGCGCCGGTGTACTCTTTCTCGATGCGAGCATTCAGATCGCCACTCGCAACGTGGTTGAGGCCTTCGGCCAGGTCCGCGACCACTTCCTGTTGCAGTTTGGCCTGCGCATCGCGCTCGGCGCGGGCAGTCTCTTCGCGGGCTTCGACCTCGGCCTTGTTTTTGAGAGCGTCGCGGAAAGTGGTGATGCTTTTGGCCATGCTTGCGATTTCCGTGCGGCCGCCAGTGTATGGCACCTCTGCTTCGAAATCGCCGTCGGCGAGACCCTGCATACGCGCCTGAAGACGGTTGACCGGACGGCTGACGCTACGCGCAACCAATCCGCCAAGCAGAAGAACAAAAGCCAGACCGGCGAGAATAACCTTGCCAATTGTCATGCGGAGATCAGCGTTCATGGCTTCGATATCGTCGACAAAAGCGCCTGTACCAATCATCCAGCCCCACGGCTCAAACGGCAGTGCATAAGACAGTTTGGTGTCGAAAACCGGTTCATCATCTACGGTCCCGTTCTGCCAGAGATAGTAGTGGGTGCCGCCGCCTTGTTTGGCAATCTCGATCATGTCACGGAACAGGTAATTGCCATTCGGGTCCTGAAGGTTCCATTGGCTTTTGCCCATCAAGTCAGGGCGTGGGTGGGCCACAACTTTGGCTTCGTAGTCAGAAGCAAACATATATCCGGATACACCGTCATAGCGGACGGCGCCGAGCACAAACGCGCCTTCGGCTTTGGCCTCTTCCAACGTCATTTCACCGGCTTCTACTCGTTTGTTAAGCGCATCAAGCTGGCTGACGGTGGTGCTGACAATATCGCGAATGTGAGCCTCGCGCATGGTGTAGGCGTTACGGTCCACCTGAGTCAGGATCACCCACGTTGCGGCCATGGCCAGCAGAAGGAACGTGGCAATCAGCGCATAGATCTTGGTGGCGATGCGGAAGCTGAATAGCTTTTGTAACATGGATAGTGGTCTCCAAAACACTGGTTGCCGCTGGGGCAACGAATCCGGTCTTGGGCCTCTAGTGACAAACAATTCTTGCCGGATAGTTAAGTTGGGTTTCCTACCGGCAATGCCGGTGCATCCAAAAACGGCTTGAATGTCATGCGAATCCGCGACCGAACGACGAGTTCTGCGCTCAGGGAACATCGCATTGGCAAGTTGAGTTTCAGGGCGTGATCAAAGAAAAGAGCCCGCGGCAAAGCGGGCTCTTTTTGAACGTGAAGGGGCGAGGCGACAAGGTCACGCGGCGCGGCGTGAGTTGAAACCTGGCCGCTTGGTGCTTTTGGCGTCGCCGATCTTGAAGTGTTGCACGCGGGTGGCAAGTTCCCGGGCTTTTTGCGTCAGCACTTCGCTGTCACCAAGTGTCCCTTGGAACATTGCGGTGTTCTGTTGGGTCGAGCGGTCGAGCTCGGCAATCGCCTCGTTGATTTCGCTGAGGCTTAGATATTGCTCACGTGTTCCGCTTGTGATGTTGGCGACGTGTTCCGTTATTTGTCCAACTGACTTGGCGATGCCGCCAAGCGCCTCACCTGCATCATCCACCAGTCTTGATCCGCGACCGACCTCTTCGCCGCTAGCCTTGATCAGGTTCTTGATCTCGCTTGCAGCTTCGGATGCCCGGCCTGCAAGCGCGCGCACTTCTGAGGCCACGACGGCAAAGCCTTGACCGCTTTCACCGGCGCGAGCCGCTTCGACCCCTGCATTCAGGGCCAGAAGATTGGTCTGGAAGGCAATGTCGTCGATCACATTGGTAATATTGGCAATGCTTGTCGACGAGGTCTCGATCGCGTTCATGGCGCTGACGGCCTGATCAACGACGTCGCCGCTGGATGCGGCGCTGCTGGCCGCGCCTTCTACGATGCCGTTGACCTCTTCCGCGCTGTCTGCTGCACGCGATACGGTAGCGGTCAGGTCTTCGAGCGCGGCTGCGGTCTGTTCCAGTGTTGATGTGGTCACTTCGGAGCTTTGGGCCACACGTTGAGCGGAGCTATGGATTCCGCGGCTGCGTGCGTCGATTTCCTGGCTAACGGTAACGATGTCTCCGATCAGTCCGCGCAGGGCGTCGACGGTTTTGTTGTAGTCCTTGCGCAGAACTTCGTAGGCCCCTGCATACTGATGCTCGATACGGGCGTCGAGGTTGCCGGATGCGAGGTGGTTGAGGCCCGCAGCAAGGTCGTTCACGACGTCTTGTTGCATTTTGGCGTCGGCCGCACGTTCGGCGCGAACGGCTTCTTCGCGGGCTTCGATTTCGGCCTTCTGCGCGAGGGCTTCGCGGAAGACTTCAATGCTTTGCGCCATATGCGCCACTTCGTTGTGACCGTCGGTGTATGGCACAGGTTCGTCAAACTCGCCCTTGCCAAGACCCTGCATGCGATCCCGCAGCCGATTGACAGGTCGGGACACCGAGAAGGCAACAAGCGTGCCAAGCAACGTGGTCACCACCATCGCAAGAATGATCATGTTGCGGATTTCAGCACGCATTTCACCGGTCATGGCTTCGATATCGTTTACAAATGTGCCGGTGCCGACCATCCAGCCCCACGGTTCGAAAGGCAGGGCGTAGGACAGTTTCGGGCTGTCCACCATTATGCCGTCGTCGTTTTCCAGTTCCCAGATGTAGTAGTAGCTTCCGCCACCCTGCTTTGCGACGTCGATCAGGTCGCGATAGATGTACTGGCCGTTGGGGTCTTGCAGGTTCCATTGGTTTGACCCCATCAGGTCGGGGCGAGGGTGCGCCTGAATGCGGCCCTGATAGTCGGACGCAAAAATATACCCGGAGTCGCCTTCGTAGCGGACGCTTCCGAGCAGGAAGGAGCCCTGTTTCTTGGCTTCTTCGAGGGAAAGAATACCTTCATCGACCAACTGCTGCAGGGCTTCGAGCTGGCTGACTGTGCTTGAAACAACGTCCCGTACGTGCGCCTCGCGCAGTTTGTAGGAGTTGTCTTCGACACTGTTGATTGTGACCATGGACATTCCCCACATCACGGCGAGGAAGAAGCCGATCAGCAGGTAGACTTTGGTTGCGATGCTAAGGCTGAAGATGCGTTTCACTTGTTAAATTCTCCGCGAGTCGGGAATCAGCTTTGGGGAAGCTGAGTCGGTATGGATTTCCCTTCTCTGAGCGGAAATGCTTTATCGAGAATTAATTCATTAAATGAAATGATTGGATGCGCGGAAATTTCCCGTTTTAGTAGTGACTGGTGTAGCCGCCATCCACTGCGAGCACCTGTCCTGTCATGTAACTGGCAGCGGGTGACGCGAGGAAAAGAATCGCTGGGGCCAACTCCTCTGGCTCTCCCCAACGACCAAGTGCGGTCGCGTTGCGCAGCTTTTCTGCGATGTCAGGGTTCTCTGCGGCCTCCGCGTTGGGAGCAGTTTTAAAAAAGCCTGGCGCGATGGCATTCACGCAGACCCCTTGCGCACCAAGTTCCGCGGCGAGTGCTTTCGTCATTCCGTTTATGCCGGCCTTGGCGGAAGTATAGGCTGCATCGCCCGGCTGCGCGATGAGGCCTGCGATGGAAGAAACGTTGACGATGCGCCCATAGCCTTTTGCCGTCATTTGTGTCGCGGCGCGCTGTGCCAAGCGGAACGGAGAAACGAGGTCGACATCAAAAAGCCGCTGCAAGTCTTCGCGAGAGAACTCTTGTAAAGTTCGGCGATCCCGCATGCCGACGTTGTTTACAAGGATCGACAGACCTCCGGCCTTGGCAAGCTTTTCAAACGCGGCGGCAACCGCCACCTCGTCGGAGACGTCGAAAGGTAGTGCTGTTGCAATGCCGGCGTTGTCTTCGATTTCGCCTGCGACCTTGAAGCACCGGCTTTCATCGCGACCGTTTATCCAAACGTGTGCGCCTGCACGCGCCAAGAGTTCCGCCGCGGCTTTGCCCAATCCGTCCGAGCTTCCGGTGATAAGGGCGTGCTGACCCGTGAGGTCAAATGGGAGAAGGTCTGGCATGGGCACCACTCGCTGTGTCGGTGAACCGAGATTGCGACAAGTCTTGGTGAAGTCAACCGCCGCCGTAGTGTCACGGGATTGCGACAAACGCGCGGCTGGGATAGCAATGCTGCATTGCAAAACCTTCCAACGAGACAGCCATGTCCTATATCGCCCGCATCGAGATCGATGACAGCAACCTTCCGCCTCCGACTCCGGAGATCGATCAGGAACGCAAGGTTGCCGTGTTTGACCTTCTTGAGGAGAACACTTTTGATCTTCCCAAGCGGGACGACAGAGAAGTGCCGGACGGGCCTTATGCGCTGGATTTATCGATCCGTGACAAGCGGCTGGTTTTTGAAATTGCGGTTAACGAAGGTGACAAGGCGGCTGAATTCCACTTGAGCCTTTCTCCGTTCCGGCAAGTCGTAAAAGACTACTGGGCCATCTGTGAGAGTTACTTTGACGCGGTGAAAAACCTGCCACCCAGCCAGATCGAAACCATCGATATGGCCCGCCGCGGAATTCACAATGAAGGCGCGCGTGTGCTTCAGGAAAGGCTTGAAGGAAAGGCCGAGATTGACAATGACACGGCGCGGCGGTTGTTCACGCTGATCTGTGTGTTGCATTTCGGGGGCTGACGCCATGGAGGACGGAACCCCCTTTAAGGCGCTGCCACAGTCGATCCTCTTTTGTTGCGACCAGAATTCCGTGCGCTCGCCTATGGCTGAGGGCATTATGAAGAAGCTTTACGGCACCGATGTTTATGTGCAGTCCGCAGGCATCCATTCCGATCTGGAAATCGACGGGTTCGCCATCGCGGTTTGTGAGGAAATCGGCGTAGAGCTGTCGCGGCATCAGTCCCGAAGTTTTGACGAGATGGAAAAACGAGGCGATCAGTTGTCGTCGTTTGACCTAGTGGTGGCGCTGACGCCTGCGAGCAAGGCGGAAGCCGAGCGCTTGACGCAGTATTACCATACAGAGCTGGAATTCTGGCCGATTGCCGACCCTACAGGTGCCGGTGACGGACGCGAGGCTCGGCTAGAAGCCTATCGCGGGTCACGGGATGACATCGTGAACCACCTGAAGGCGCGCTGGGGATAACAGCCAGTTTCCGCCGAACTCTGCGTGACGGGCATGTCACATTTGCGCGCCCGGCCGGAGAATCCCCTTGTATGTCGGCCCTTTTGGTCCCATTTAGGGGCAGCCCGCGGCGAGCGGGTGCAATGTGAAGGAGAGACCATGGCCAAGGAAGAACTGCTCGAATTTCCCGGCGTCGTGAAGGAACTCCTGCCCAATGCGACATTTCGGGTCGAGCTGGAAAACGGCCATGAGATCATCGCACACACGGCAGGCAAGATGCGCAAAAACCGCATCCGCGTTCTGGCTGGCGACAAAGTTCAGGTGGAGATGACCCCCTACGATCTGACCAAAGGTCGGATCAACTACCGCTTCAAGTAAGCGCTCCGCGCGGGCGAATGCGAGGCTTAGGATGAAATTGATCCTCGGCTCCGGCAGCCCGCGCCGCCGGGAATTGCTGGCACAACTGGGTGTGGTGGCGGATGATATCCGCCCGCCCGATATCAACGAAGATCCCCACAAAGGTGAGTTGCCCCGGCCGTATTGTCGGCGGATTGCACATGAGAAGGCGCTTGCCGTAGAGGCGGCGCCAGACGACATTGTGCTGTGCGCGGATACGACCGTTGCGCTTGGACGGCGTATTTTGGGCAAGCCGCGCGACGCAAGTGAAGCCGCAGAGTTCTTGATCGCTTTGTCCGGCCGACGCCATCGCGTCGTGACCGCTGTTGTCGTCCGCAAAGGCGACCGGTTGTGGGAAAAGGATGTGGAGAGCATCGTCAAGATGAAACGGCTCTCCAATGCCGAAGTGAACGCGTATCTCGCAGCCGGAGATTGGGAAGGCAAGGCAGGCGGCTATGCCATTCAAGGGCCAGCCGGCGCCTTCATTCCATGGATTTCCGGATCATTCACGGGCATTGTGGGCCTACCGGTGGCAGAGACTGCCAACCTGCTACAGGCCGCAGGATATCCGCTTTATAGCGATTGAAAGGGACCCGATGAAGGGACGTCAGATCATTCTCGACCACATCAACGGGCGCGAGGCCGCGGCCCTGATGGTGGATGGCCAGCTTGATGACTTGTTGATTGACGGTGACGCGCCACGACCCGGCACGATTTACCGCGCGGTGGCGGACCGGCCTGTCAAAGGGCAAGGGGGCATGTTCCTCAAGACGCCTGATGGCAATGTATTCCTGCGTCAGGTCAAGGGGCTTGCGCCGGGCGACGTGATGCTGGTCCAGGTGACGGGGTACGCCGAACCGGGCAAGGCGATCCCGGTTACGCAGAAGGTGCTTTTCAAAAGCAGGTATGTGATTGTGACCCCAGAGGCCCCCGGCATCAATCTGAGCCGGTCTATCCGCGAGGATGACGAGCGGGACCGAATTTTGGCAATTGCGCACGAGGTGGCCGGGGAAGCCGGAATGGGGCTGATCCTGCGTTCCGCCTGTGACGGCGCAGGGGCGGACGAGATTGGTGAAGACATCAACAACATGCTGGATTTGGCAGAGCAGGTTCTGGCCGATGCTGAAGGGCCTGCGGAAAAGTTGATCGACGGAGACGGCCCACATGTCGCTGCGTGGCGCGACTGGTCCGATCCCGCGGAGGTGGTGACCGAAGAAGGCAGTTTTGAGACACATGGCGTGCTGGACGCACTGGAAGACGTGCAAGGAATCCGCGTTGCCTTGGAAGGGGGGGCGAGCCTGTTTGTCGAACCCACGCGCGCGCTTGTGGCTGTGGATGTGAACACGGGCGGAGACACCTCGGCGGCGGCGGGTACCAAAGCAAACTTCGCCGCGGCAAAAGCTTTGCCGCGCGCACTGCGGGTGCGGGGTCTCGGGGGGCAAGTCGTACTTGATCTCGCCCCTATGCCCAAGAAAGACCGGCGTGGATTTGAAAGCGCTCTGCGGGCCGCGTTTAAGCGGGACACCATAGATACGACGCTGGTGGGCTGGACCCCATTGGGACACTATGAATTACAGAGAAAAAATGCCCGCCAGGAACTTCGGGGGTTGCTGAAATGAGTTGTCCGATTTGCAAGAAAGAGACCGTGGAACGCTATCGTCCTTTCTGCTCAAAACGTTGTGCGGATATCGATCTCGGCAAGTGGTTTGGCGGGGACTATGCGGTACCGTCAGAAGATCCCGAAGAGGCAGTTGAAGCTATGGAAGAACTGGAACAGCAGGCCTCGCGCCTGCACTGAATTTTTTTCGCGAATCCCTCTGGACACCATGCCATGCGTGACATAGAACGCCGCAACCCGAACGTTGAACGTTCACCCGTGCCCGGGTAGCTCAGGGGTAGAGCAGTGGATTGAAAATCCTCGTGTCGGTGGTTCGATTCCGCCCCCGGGCACCATTTTTATAGAAGAAAATCAATACATTGACGGCTTGGCCAGTGTTGCACCTCGTTGGTTTGTTGCCCCGGACTGCACCGGGACTGCTATTACCCTAATGCAGTCCCTGGAGATGTCCACAAAAGAAGGTCTGCCAAATCGAGCGGCATTTTTAGAACTCCGGGTCGATACGGTAGGTCATTCTCTCTTTTCCTCGGGGACGAAGAATTCATCAACGTCCTCCAGTGTCATGCCTCGTTTGTAGAACTCACCACTAACCTTGATGAGTGTTCCGTTCGAACGAACCCAAGCGGGGGAGAACGCCTCGTATACGTGTTTTCCATCTTCTACCTTGGTCATCTTTTGGATGATCGATGGATCGATTTCGAATTCCTCTGCCACAATAGTGTTTGCGATTCGGTGTAGTGGAATGCCAAGGAAATTAGAGCGCGTTCGGGGCCGCCAGTGCATGGTGGGAATTAGCGTCCGCAAGCCATGTGCAACTGAGATACAGGACTCGGTTCTTCTTGGTGAAATTTCGGGGGAACCCGCAAGATAGACACCAGCATCATGAGCAACCAAAATGTCGTCTCTGCCTTTGAGAAATTCACGTAGCTCGGACCTGTTCAAGAACTCACCACCCACCTCGCAGAATTTCAAATTCCCGATGTCGCCTCCAAGTGATGCTACTTGCGCCGCAATATCGAGCTGGTCTTCCCCGCTTGGGTTTTGGTCAAAAATGAGCCTCGCCTGTTCGCTGGCCCAGTTTTTCAGTGCTTGAGGAGAAGCATAAGGAACTGCGGCGTCTCTTGCAGCCCTTACAGGAGAGCCCAGAAGGATACCACGAAAGTTTCCAATACAGACTTTGGCTCCTTTTGCAGTGATGACACCCTCGACTTCGTTTTTCCTTGTAAGGATCCTTCCAGAGAGACGGTCAGGGTAGAAAGATGCTCTTCCAACAACCGTCCCGTCTTCTTCTTTGACCAAGGAGAGCGTCCTTTCATACAAGCGCCCTTCCTCGCCAGGATACATGTCTCCCTCTATCCTTTGCAGCAACGTTGAAGCGGGTTCCTCTTGCCAATTGCTACCATCATTTAGAAAGGTTTTGTCATTGGCGCGAACCAGAACCGGCACATCCGAAGTTGGGAAGTGAGTGGAAATAGCTTCTGTAAGTGAATTGTAGTTAACTTTCCCGAGCCCTCCGCGTCCGCGCTTGCCTGACATTGGATAGTAGTTGCTCCGATGGTCATCGGTATCAAGGAGAATGCGGATCTCTGTTCCGCCAGACGTCATGCGTTCTGAGTATTCGGCTCCACAAAGAAGCGGGCGCATTTTTAGGCCTTCAGGGAATGACAGGATGACTGTTTCATCCGGGCTGGCATCAAACCTGCGGGACTTGATGTCAATTTTTTCCAAGCATAAAAACGGAGAAGAAGCCAATCCCAAACTGCCCAGAAACTGAGAATTTATCGGGGAATGCTTGATTGTATTCACCTATGGCGGTGTCAGAAAGCCAGCCGCTTGTTCCAAAAGACAAAAGGTTCCCAACTATCGCACCTTCTGACATCCCGATGCCATTATCCCTGATGATGAGAACGGTAGAAGAGTCTTCTTGCAATAGCTCGACTTCAACCTTCGGACTTGGCGCTTGAGGATCGACAAGCCTACGGATGCGTCCCGCATCCATAGCGTTCTGTATGACCTCTCGTATCGCTGCCATTTTGTCCCGGCCATACAGTTGTTCTCCACCCAAGTTTTCAACTAAGCGAGGTATATCTGAGATGGAAAATGCTGTGTCGACGGGTTGCCATCCGTCAGTCGGTATGCAGGTTCTTAGGTTATCTGGGGCTTCGATATTGGCCACTCTTCGAGCGGAAAATCGAGCCTCTTGACCTCGGCATCTTGCAAGCAAATCGTCTGTCTTACGTAGCTCGCCATCCACCATCTTGAGTGTATCATGCAGCATCCACCACTCTTTTGCTTCCGCCTTTGTGAAAGGGCGGAACGCCGCAAAGTACAGCGTGTCGTGCCGGCGCTGTGCCTGAGTGAGTCTAATCTGGAAGGTCCAATGCTGTGCTGAATACTCAGACAAGCGATTGCGGCGCAGTGCTCGAAGGAAGCTTGGGGCTCTTCGCTCATCAATCTGAGACGCGTCCGCAGACCGAAGCACACAAGCAAGGCTCAAGAGATCAATTGACCAGCTGCTTGGGAATGGAGCGGGTGCTGGAATAGTCTTGTCCAGCAACTGGCTTTCCAGTTTCGAATGGTCCCACCAATGAGAAGCGGCAACTTGGCCAATGAAATCACCAAATTTCTCCCTGGAATCTGCGTCTTCTATCAAGAAACGCGGGCCAACGTCGCCTTTCCAGGATATTTTGGGTAATTTCTCTGCTCGAACGGCATGCTGTTCACGCAAAAACACTTCAATTATCGCCGCTTCATCTGGGTTTCCATTTTGGGAAGCCTTCATTCTGCCAGAGATGCGCTTCCATTCCCGTGAGGCCTTTATCTCTGCCAATCCACCCGGATAGGCGGCCATCGTCATTGCAGCATCGTGGATTAGAAAGCTGCAACCTAAGACAAACCCTTCAACCGGGTTGATGCGAAAATCTTGCCCGACGATTTGGCTGCCTATTTCCCACAGAGCATCAAGGTGTTCGATGTCGTGAACGGTGTATCCAGGAAGATCTATGGCGATCTCTGATACGAGGGTTCGGGCATTTTCCCTGGCCTTGTCGAGCACGCCAATGAGAGTATCAACGGAAGATTGGTGCTCTTTGGCCTGCTCACTTTTTAACGCGGCCTTTCAAATCAAGGTCTCTTTGAAATTGCTCACAGAATCGCCTCTCATATCAGCCTTTCTGGCAATAGAGCATGGATATGGATTCAACTGAAGCGGGTGCTTTTGCGCAGAACCAATATTCATGTGGTTCATGCGAGCAGTTGGAGACTGATTTTCAATCAGCCCTTCGGATATGAAGTTTCATATCAATGCAAGGTGGTCCTTGAAAATTAGGGTCCCCAAATGACCAGCCCACGAATACGCCAACGCCAACCTGATTGATCTCAAAACCGTCAACAACACAGTGTTCTGGTAGCTCGTTAGTATTTGCCGCGACATTTAGTCTGGCTTTTCTTCTGGACAGGTAGCGTTGTGCGGTTTCTCTCTCTGGCCGACGAAAGTTCTGTCTCACTTGACCTGGTTTTTTCAAGGTGGGTTGTCGCACAAAAAATCTCGCCTATACCAATACTATGAAACGGAGAGATGAAGCGATGGCACCAGAAAAAAATTCAAAAAAATGCTTCTGAGGTATTCGGTTTTTGGAGAAAAAGAAAACATAGCTTCCGAACGACCATTTAAGGAACGCTATGACTATCCAAAACCAACTCATTGTCGACCGATTTGTAGATATCAAAACAGTATGCGCGACCCTGTGCCGGTCTCGGGCCAGTATCTACAGAGATATCAAACGCGGTGATTTTCCTAAGCCAGAAAAGCGCGGTGGTTCTTCTCGCTGGCGCGTGTCGGACCTCAACAAAATCGTCGCGGCGGAAGGAAGCCTATAGGAATAATCCAGTCCTGCCAGCGGAATGGCCACCGTCCACCCGCTCCCTAAACTCAACGCTCTGCCCCGCTCTGGCGGGGCTTCGTCGTTTCTGAGTGATGGACTTCTTTATAGGGCGCATCTGGGCGCATACTGCGTTGCATCTCTCGAAGCAAAAACTTTGCCTTCAAGGTGTCACGGAGGATTATTAGCTCACTATATTTCCGCCGAATACTACGCCGCCTACAAAGATGGCGAGGTAGCCCAAGGCGATTGGTCGCCAGGAACGGTGGTTGTCGGCTTGGGTGCGGTTGAGGACAGCTTTGGAGCCGGCGATTTGCTGGGCCTGCAGGTCCACCGCTTTGTCGATGCGCTTGGACAGGTCGGCCAGATTGCTTGAATGGCGGTCGATTGCGCGGAGCAGCTTCGACATGCCCGCCACCGCGTTCTCGCTGTTCTGCGACGCTGCCGCTGCGCTGCGCCTTGTTGTTTCCATTGCCTGTTCCCAGTCGAAGTGTTCCTGCATTTTTCTGCTCCTTTTTCAGTTGGTTGATTTCTCTTATGACGGCGTTTGCCTCGGCGCGTGTGTGGCCTTGGTCAATGTGCTTCCATTTCTCTTTGCGGGTTTTCTGGGACTTGGGAGTTGCGCGGGCACTGGCGCCTTCGTGGATGGTAGGAATTTTGTCGATGGCTCGATCAGCGTAGGACAGATGGCTAATCTCGCTTTTCTCGTCGAACCCCCAGTCGCGCATCTGCGCATTGTGAAGTTTCGCCCAAAGCTGCGCTGCGTTTTCGATTGCATTCTTTCTGGCAAGGCCAAGCGTGCTCCTTGGCCTGCCGCGACCGCCGGTTTTCTTCTGCACATCGAAGAAAACGAAATGGGCGTAAGGGTTCCTGATGTCGTTGCCATGCTGGTCGTGAATTGCCACAACATACCCGGCGACGCCTTTGGACAGCCGTTCAGCAAATGCGCTTGCCAAAGCCTCTCTCTGCTTCTTTGTAGCCTCCACCGGGAGCTCAACGACAAATCGCTCACAGACACGCCCCTTTCGCTTCTGAGCTTCTTTCTCCGCCATTGCGGCCGTCTTACATCTGGTGCCGCCCGCAAGTCGTTCTTGGATCACAATGCGAGCAGCCTGCGGCCGAGCGATATAGCGTAAGTGGGCTGCAGTTTGACCCGGCTTTGCCGCCCGGGATTCAGTCGTGCGCTTGTCTGAGAATGTCTTTACCGAATGCCTAAATGAAAACAGTGCCATGCTTCTGCTGCGGGTGGCGTGGATAAAAACTGTGTTTTTATCCGTTGTGCGCCTTCCCTATCTCCTCTCTGGGTTGGAAATAGGAAACAGACCATGCAATCAAAAAAACTGGACCTCTTGTCGGACAAACGGAAACAGTCAGCGCAGCTTCTGAAAATGGTGGCTATTTACTGTCGTAACCACAGGCTAATGGATTTCAACATAAGGGAATTGCCTCCTTCAGCCATTGATGCGATCGGGAATGAAATTGTCGATCTGTTCGTGACTCGTGTTCAGCAATTGAAAAAGAACACGCCCCCGAGGACAGGGGCGCAAACTGCGGATTCAGTGGTCGGAAAGGCTCAGCGAACACGACTTCACTGAGGACCGCACCACAAGTTCATGCACATTTCGTTTGGTTTGGGTTCGCTGCGCGAAGACGAACTCCTTCTTTGCACTCTTCGATTTTCCCGTCTTTCAGAAGGGTATCCAAAGACTCTCGAACTTTCTTGCGCATGGTGTCAGCGTTGCCACGAATGCCATTGAAAGGTTCGCCAGACATTTGTCCCAGAGACTTTGGTTTGTGCCATTGGCCAGCATTCTTTTTGCCAAGCTCCGTTATCACTCTTAGCAAATCGTCAGCACGCTGAGCCGAAAGTGGCACCTTGCCGGACTTAGCGGCTCTTGCGGGAGCTTCCGCAACCAGCGAACTGCCTGCCTCAAATGGGACAGCCCAAGGGACTATTGTTGTCTCGCCGTGGCGGTTTTTGCCGATCTCAAATCCTCGGATATGAAAAGCTAATGGCGCAGCTCTACTATCTTCGCGCTGCTTATGAATGTTGATTAATACTGTTCCATCGGGCTGTGACGCGTCTGCTTTGTGTAGTGTCAGGCCGGTATCGACATTCGCTGTCAAAGTCGTGGAGCCACGAGGCCTGGAAGTTTCGGATGCACCAGTGTGATGCACAATCAGGACATGAGCGTTAGTTGATTGTGCGAGCTTCTGGGCATTGGCCAAAACTCTTCCGGTGTCTCGTGAAGAATTTTCATCCCCATCCGGCATACAGATATTCAGAGTATCAAAAACGATCATCAGATCGTCACAACCGTGATAGTCTCGAAACGTTAGCGCGTCCTCCGCCAACCGGCCAACAACTTGTTGGTCGGTCAAATCAACTGGCCGGTCCAGCACCTCAAAAGGCGCTGTCTGAGCGGCTTCCTGACTGAGGTAGGGATAGGCACGGTTCAGGACGCCTTTTGGAGCTTCTGCGGCAATATAAAGAATTCCACTTCGACTTACCGGCAAGCCGCAGAAGTCTCGACCCATAGCAACATGGGCACAAATACTTGCGATGATGGCAGATTTTCCGAGATTAGACGGCCCGGCAAACATCGAAACTTGGCCGGGAAACAGCAACCGTTGGAAACGGTGGAGCGACAAGGGCATCTTCGCCCGGACGATGGTCAGGCGCGCCGCCGAATACAGCGAAGAGAAGACCGTGATGATTGATGCCACCTACCTGAAGGCACACCGCACAGCGACCAGATTGGGCGTCAAAAAGGGGGACACGGACGCCTGATTGGCCGAACAAAGGGCGGCATGAACACCAAACTGCATGCCATCTGCGACAGCCAGGGACGTCCGTTGAACCTGTTCGTGACGGCTGGGCAAGTCAGCGATTCCATCGGGGCACGGGCTTTGCTAAGCAGCCTGCCAGATGCCGATTGGCTGCTTGGGGACCGTGGATATGACGTCGACTGGTTCCGGGAAGCGTTGAAAGACAAAGGGATATGCCCGTGTATCCCCGGCCGGAAGCAGCGGAGAAAACTGGTCAAGTACTTCAAACGCCGATACAAACGCCGCAATCGGATCGAGATCATGTTCGGCAGGCTCAAGGATTGGCGGCGTGTGGCGGCCCGATACGACAGATGCCCGAAGGTCTTCCTCTCAGCCATCGCCCTCGCCGCACTCGTCATTTACTGGCTATGAGTCCTGACCCTAGTCAATTCCGGTGTATCGTCTTCAGGTCGCGCCACTTTCTGCGCTCACCCACGTCTCTTCAGGCCTCTAATTCTTATTTTGTTTGGCCACACATCGTACAGCTGTCACGAAGGGGTCGGTCATCATAGGCTATGCTGACCGCCTCATGTGCAATGGCCCCATTGCAAACAAATATTGGTGTGGTGCATACTTAAACCTGAGCAGCGTCCTACGCAGATGCATTTCTTACCGTGATCCCACGACTAGTACCACAAGGGAAAAATGAGAATCAAATTTGAAAATTCAGGCGCTGAAGCCTTGGAGAATCGTCGCATTGATAAGACGGCCTCGTACAAATACCCGCAACAAGACGACGAGCGTGTCAGAAACGGACTGATCTTTCCGAAAATCACGCCGTCGTTCAAATTTAAACGCGATATGACCGCCTTCACTATCGGGTCCTGTTTTGCACGCGAGATCGAGGAGAAACTGACGTTCCTGGACGTCCCGACGCTGGGGCTCACCTTTCCTGAGAGGATTGTAAAGGGTCGTGAAAACAGTGTCTTGAACGAGTTCAACCCAGGCTCGATTTCTCAGCGTATTCGCTGGGCGATTGACGGTGTAGACACCAGAGAGTTTGACCAATCATTTTCTGCTTCAGGCAACGTTGCGACAGACCTGCTGCTAGCAAAAGGGCACAAGTTGCCCGTCGAAGATCTGCTTGGGATCCGAGAGAGAATTGATGAGGTGTACAACAAACTGCCCGCCTCGGATTTCCTGATCATTACATTGGGAATGACACAGTGTTGGGTGGACCACGAAACCGGACACTACCTGAACCGCATGCCCAGCCCACGAGACATCAAGAAAGAACCAAATCGCTATACCTGCCGTTTTCTCACCCTGAGCGAAACAGTGGACTTGCTGAAAGATGCGTTGGAACGCGCGCTAAGCAGTGGCGTAAAGGGCGTCCTTTTGACCGTGTCCCCTGTTCCACTGCAGCAGACGTTCCTGCCGATTGATTGCGCGATTGCAAATTCTCATTCGAAATCAACGCTACGCCTTGCCGTGACCGAGCTCTTGAACATGTTCCCTGAGCAGGTGAACTATTTTCCAAGCTATGAAATCGTTCTATCCGGTGGCCTTCATTCGTTTGAGCAAGACCATATCCATGTAAAGCGCGAGGTCGTGAGCGAAGTCACAGACTACATGGCGTCTCACTATCTGGAAAGCTGAGCAATTTCGCTGAATTGAACCAAGCTTATCCCCTTCCCGGCAGATCAGGAATATTGAGTTTTGCCAATGTACCTGATCAAGCCCTGTTTAGCCCTGTATCTGTCGCCGCCTGACCAACTTTCAGAAGTGCGACAACGATCAAAGCAATAACCTACCCATCGCTGCCGTTGGTGTTGACTGTAGCGTCGATGATCCAACGCTTGGGTGGTTCAAGGTCCGCTTTGGGGAAGCCGAACCTCAAATCTCGCAACTGCGGCGTTGATGGTGTGGGGGCCCTATGCCAACGGCCGCTTCGGGCTGTATCCTGCCTTTCGTTCAAGGCAAAAGAGCTCAGATCATTTGAACCAAACGTCTTTTCGCGTCTGTGTCACCCTCGATGTACCGCTGTGTCATCGATAAGCTGGAATGCCCCGCCAATTCTTGCACGTCCCGCAACGAACCACCCGCCTGCACAACCTTCTTCGCAGCATTCGAAATAAATGTGCGCCGACCGCTGTGCGAGCTTGCGCCAACAAACCCGAGGTCGCGGTACCAGCGATGAAACATGTTCACGATGACCTGTGCGGGCGAGCTGTCGCTTCGCTCTGTGCAGATAATGGCACGTTCAGGGAAGGACGGAGCATCACGTCGCAGACGTTTTGGCACACAAACTGACTGCCACGCGACAAGCGCTTTGCGCAAATCACGGTTCATCGGAATGATGCGCCCAGATCGCCCCTTGCTTGTTTGATCTGTCAGTTCGATGTGATCGCCGATCTCACCTTCTGAATTCAGAACTGACGACCAGTGCAGACCCGCAACCTCTTTCGCGCGAAGACCAGCTTTTACAGTCAGCAAGAAGGTGACCTTGTTTCGATCTGCGTTGCGCCCTGCTTCAAGGTGGCGAAGCACCGCTTGAATTTGAGCGTTGGTCAGTATCTTGGCCTGTTTGCCTTGTGCCATCGTGAACCCATTAGAAAATTGCGTTGATGCGCAAGATGCTAACAGGTCCATCCAGCCTGAAAAGTGGTGTCCGAAAAATGCCGAGAAAAAACAGCGCCTTACCGCTTCTGATTATGGAAGTTACAAACTCTAATCAGAAGCGCAAGCAAAGCTACCAAGCGGTCTTCCGATCTGCTGAGAGTTCGAAACCAACTGTCCGACAATGCCTTGGTTGCCATGAGCTTGATACGAGCATATGCCGACGTTCATCTTGAACTTGGCGAACGGCTCAGAAGCGGGACGGAGCTGAACTTGGACAATTCGATCTTGCTGTCCGCTCTTAGTTTTTTTCGCCAAAGCTGGCCGCTGATGTTAAACGGGTTTTGAGTTGTCGTTGCTTCGAGTTACTTGCCGCGCATTCTGTCGATCTGTTCATCAATGTACATCTCGACCTGCATGTGGCTTTCTTCGATGACTTCCCGGATATTTTCAGTTTGTGTCATGAAGTCTTTGTATTTCTTGAGCGCCTTGTGCGGGTTCTTTTCCAAGCGCAAAGATTGCTCGCGCTTTTGCCATGATGGAGTAGGATCACGCCTGTTTTTGAAGGGATAGTTTGCGCCAATCCAGTTGACAAAATCAAACACGCTGCCACCGGACCATTTTCCCGTCGCAAACTTCTTACCTTCTTCCTTGAACGCCAACCGCCAAGCTTGGCTTTCAACTATAGCTTCATCACGTGTCATCTGTCTCGGTCCAGCCGTGGCGATCATCCCAACACCAATGTCCTGCTGTTCTATGATTTCGGTCATATGATCCGCCAGTGACGAAACCAGATTGGAGGCTTCGAATGAGATGCCTTCTTGAAGCGTCAGGCAACCACTTTGATACTCGTCAAATACATGAAAACTTATTGGTTTTGATCCTAGGTGTTTCTGGGCTCGCTCTGGCAACACCATAGAAGGGCTATAGCTCATCGTATTGGTTTTATAGCGGCCAAGAACACCGCAAACCAAATAGAAGTAGAAACGCGCAAGAGCAGGCAGGATGTCCTGATGGTGCAAGCCGATATGGTAGACCTCGTTACGATAGCTATGGCAGATTGTGATACTTTCTGCTTCTTCGGCACTCAGTTTGTTGTGTGATCTGAAAAATGAGATTTTGGCATCAAAATGCCTGCCAAGTGCGGCTCTCAAGTCCGACTCGTCGGCGTAGGTCTTCTCGCGGTTCAAGAAGTTAGTTCGCTCACGCTGTTCGTCCTTTGCCATTTGATGCAACACAAGCTCCAGAACATTGTCTGTCAACATGAGCCCAAATCGTGCGTTGTTCGGATCACCCTTTGAAATATGCTCAGCGGCAAGGTCAAGTTGTTCAATCGCATGGGCAAGAAATACCAACACCTAATTTTTCCTTATGCGGCTGATGAAACGCTGCTCGGTATTTATCATCTCAGCCGACAATCAAAAAGCGTTGCGCCAGACGTTATACCTCTATTAGCCAAGCAGACGTTCGTCGACGACGCAGCATTCGTCAAGGATGGGCTCTCTCCGGACCTTAGCTGCAATCTGCCCGAATGACTGGTCTTCTGGAATGCCTGTGGCAACATTTGTCAGAGCGACCAGCCAGTTTTTTCGTCGAGATTAACCGTTCGATTGATGAGACCTGTATCGCTCAGTGCTTTGCTCTGTTCCATGGCTTTTGGGTACTCTGAGTCATAGACCTCTGCCTGATCTTGATCGATGTTCAGAATATTTCTTCAAAGCTGTATAGCTATTATACCAGAAATGGAATGTGTGCACAGCTGACATGTGGTCGCGGTAATGGTGATTTTCCATGTTTAAACAATGTGTTAGCTGGTGATTCCTATTGTGATAGTCACGTAGGAAATTGCGTAGTTGGATGTAACTTACTGATTTTATTATTGGCAATGTGATTGAAAATCCTCGTGTCGGTGGTTCGATTCCGCCCCCGGGCACCACTCTAAACAACGTTGTTCGACTATCGGCGATGATGCACTTCGTGTCTGTTTTGCCGTGAAGGCCGCAGCCTTTAGAGATGCCCTTTCATGATGATTTGTGGTGGCTCTTCAGAATGCTTGCCTGCAAGGCGAACGAAAATGGCGGCCCGAGTGGGCCGCCTTTGGTTTCTTGGACGTTGCTTGTTAGAGCCATTTCCATCCGAAGATTTCTTTGGCTCCGGACAGGACAAGTGTGGGCAAGGCAGCGACGAAGGCGCAGCCGAGCAACAACTGGGGCGACAGGCTTGATGTGCCCAGCACATAGTGTCCCAACGGGGTGAAGACTGCGACGGACGACAAAGCCAGCGACAGGCCCACCGCCATGAGCAGTTTCGGGTTTCCGAAGGGTGACTTGCGGAAGAGCGTGGTTGTCGTCCGTGCATCAAACACATGCCACAGTTGGGCAAACATGATCGTGACAAACGCCATTGTCTGCGCCGTTGCAAGGTCGAGATCGAGGCTGAGCGCTTCCTGGAATGCCCAATAGCTGACAGCGCCCACCGCGAGACCGCGGATCAGGATGCGCTGTTTGAGCCCACCGGCAAAGATATCTTCGTCACGCGCCCTTGGTTGACGCTGCATGATGTCGCCCTCGGCTTTCTCAAAACCAAGCGCCAGAGCGGGAATGCCGTCAGAAACAAGATTGACCCAGAGGATCATCAAGGGTGTCAGCGGCATCAGGGGGTCTGCGCCCATTAGCATGAAGGCAAAGAGGATCGTGGAGACCTCGGCAACGTTGGCGGTCAGCGCCTGGCGGACAAATTTGAGCAGGTTGTCGTAGATTCGACGACCTTCTTTCACCGCTTTCACGATAGTGGAGAAGTTGTCATCCAGAAGCACCAATGCGGCGCTGTCTTTGGCGACGGAAGTCCCGGTGATGCCCATCGCGACGCCAATATCGGCTTTGCGGAGGGCAGGGGCGTCATTCACGCCGTCGCCGGTCATGGCAGCCACCTCGCCGGTCTTTTGCATTGCACTCACGATGCGAAGTTTGTGCTCTGGCGTGACCCGCGCAAAAACGGCAGCATGTGGCACGATGGCCTCGAGTTCCTCGTCTGACATCTGGTCGAGTTCGGCGCCGGTATGGACCGTCTGTACGTCGTGCGTCTTGATTCCGATTTGCGTGGCAATCGCCTCTGCGGTTTTGGCGTGGTCGCCAGTAATCATGACAGTACGGATGCCCGCGCTCGTTGCGTCGGCGACGGCATCGCGCACTTCAGGCCTCGGAGGATCCATGATGCCGTGAATACCAATAAGAACGATGTTCTGTTCCGGGTCTTCCGGGTCAAAACTCCCGTCGTCCGTTTGCCGAAAGGCGACGGCCAACGTCCTCAGCGCGCGGGAGCCGAAGTCATCTATGACGGCTTCAACCTGTGCCCGCATGTCCGCGGTCAATGGATGGACTGCGCCATCCATCCAAACGCCTTTGGCGCGGTTCAGGATGACGTCGGGAGCGCCTTTCGCGACGAGAAAATTCTCTCCGTTAGGGGTCTGAACATGTACACTCATCATCTTGCGGGTGCTGTCGAAGGGAAATGCTTCAAGCGTCCGCACTTTGCGCTCCTGTAGCCGTTCTCTTGAGAGGCCGACTTTGGCAGCGGCCACAACGAGAGCGCCCTCAGTAGGGTTGCCCTGCACCATCGGCCGTCCGTCCTTGATGACCAGTTCGGCGTCGTTGCAGTAGGCCGAGATGTTTAGCATCTGACGCAAGTCGAATTCTTTGCGGATGTCGGCTTCGACTCCGTTGGCATCCACAAATGCGCCATTGGGATCAAAGCCTTCGCCTGTGACGTCCCAAGTTTTGCCACCTGCCCATGCGCGCATCACCTGCATCTGGTTCTGCGTTAGCGTGCCAGTTTTGTCAGAGCAGATGACCGACGTTGTACCAAGAGTTTCCACTGCAGACAGTTTTCGTGCCAAAGCGTTGTTGGATGCCATACGTTGCGAGCCGAGGGTCAACACAATGGTCACAACGGTTGGAAGGCCTTCGGGAATGGCGGCGACCGACAACGAAATACCGGTGCTCAGCATCTCGTTGAGATCCATGCCCTGAAAAATGCCGATCCCGATCACAACAGCGACCACGGCCAGTGCAGCACCAATCAGCACTTTGGAGAGTTTCTCGATACGCTCCTGTAGAGGCGTCTTGGGGTCTTCAGCGGTCGCCATCAGGTGCGCGATATGGCCAACTTCTGTGTCCATGCCCGTGGCAACAACGATGCCTTCACCCGTGCCGTTGGTCACCTTGGTGCTCATAAAACCCATGTTCAGGCGATCTGCCAGAACAAGGGTGTCGTCGTCGATTGGCAGGGTGTGCTTGTCGACCGGTTCCGACTCTCCGGTAAGCGCAGCTTCGTCAACGGCCAACCGTGCAGCGTCGGTAAAGCGGACATCTGCGGCGATTATGTCGCCTGCTTTGAAACGCAGGAGGTCGCCCGGCACGAGTTGCGCCGCCGGGATTTCGACCCATTGCCCATCCCTTTTGACCATGGCCATAGGCGCAGCCATGTCCTTTAGCGCGGCCAGAGACTGAGCGGCTTTGAATTCCTGAAAGAAACTGATGGTCGCGTTCAGCAGAACGATGACTCCGATGGCAACGGCGTCGACGAGGTGGTTGGTGTAAAAAGAAATGGCTGCACCGACCATCAGGATGATGAGAAGCGGGCTTTTGAATTGCTCAAGGAAAAGCAGGAAAGGCGAGACTTTGGCCGTATCGGCCAGTTTGTTTTCCCCAACTTCAGCAAGCTTCTCCGTAGCTTCAGGTGTCGAGAGACCCTTTGCGGAAGAGGTTTTCAGCGCCTGCTCTACTTCATTTGCCGGGCGCGCCCAGTGTGGCCGATCCGCCGTGATTTGGTGGTCGAAGTTGGTCATTTCATTCATTGGGTCACTCCCCAAAATTTTGGCAGGTGCGGGCTTCTGCTGCCAAGGTGCGGTTCCGAGAATGGCGCCGCGACAGAATAGGCTCGAGGTGGGTACCCTTTAGATCTAGGGCGCCTGATCGGCGGGTTAAGAGAGGGTTAACCGAAAGCGGGCTTGTCACCTTAGAAGGCGCGGAGTTTTGCCGTTTGACCGGCAGATTTCTGCGCATTTTCGCAAACGTTCATTCATTGACCTCGGGTCATGAACGGCGAGCATCGAGAGAGTTCGTCTGCTGCCTGCTCCAAAATAATGTCGGGAATAGATTTTCGGTGTTCGAGGTGAAATTTGCCGGCGCCGTTCGGAATGAAGGCGTTGATATTGCGTTTTGCGATTTCAAATTCGGAGACGTCTCCGCCTTCCCGTAGGGCAGCGATCAGGAAAAGGCCGCGCCGATGCTGAGAAGGGCAACAATGATCAGGATGAATAACAGTACAAGCGGTCCAACGAACCGGAGCCAGCGGTCATAGGGGACGCGTCCAATTGCAAGTCCCCCCATCACGACGGCAAAGGTCGGGTTGAACAGGTTCACGAGGCCATTGGCTGATTGGTAAGCGGTCACCACAAGGTCACGCCCAACGCCGGCAAAGTCTGCCAGCGGCGCCATGACGGGCATAGTGAGCGTCGCCAGCCCTGAGGAGGAGGGAACCAGAAAAGACATCAGAAACTGGATGCCAAACATCACGTTGATGAACAGAAACTCGGACAGGCCAGAAATCATGCCTTCCGCGGCAAAAAGTATGGTGTCCGTGATTTTGCCTGCGTCCATGACCACGACCACGCCACGCGCAACTCCGATGATCAGTGCCACCCCAAGCAAGTCACGGGCTCCGTCGAGAAACGTCTCGACGAAAGTTGCCTCATCCATCCGTGTCGCAGGAGACAGTTTTCCCACGCCCCAGACAACTACAGACATCGATAAAAAGAGCGCGGACATCTCACCCATCCACCAGCCCAGCATGAGAACCCCATAGATCATTGCAACGAAGCTAAGACCAAAAAGGCCAAGGATGATCCCGCGAGTGAAGGTCATGGCGGGCATTTCCCCGCTGTTATCCAAGGTCAGGAAATGCGCGCGGTTTTCATCTGCCATATTGGCAACCAAAGATGCGGCCGGGTCCGACTTCACCCTTGCGGCATACCGCATAACGAAGGCAATGCCCGCTGCAAGGCTCACTAGAAAGATCGCGAATCTCAAAACAATGCCGTCGGTGAATGCGATGCCCGCACCCTGTGATGCGACAACTGTCGCGAAGGGGTTGAAGGTGGAACCCATGGTGCCGATGCCGGCTCCGAGCATGACAACCGCCACTGCGGTCAAGGTGTCGTAACCGGCGCGGAGAAACACGGGGATGATCAGGGCGTAGAAAGCCAGAGATTCCTCGGCCATACCGTATGAAGTGCCGCTCAATGCAAAGGCGGTCATCAGGATCGGTATCATAAGATGTTCGCGCCCCTGAAGCTTGGTCAGGAGCCAGCCGATGCCGGCATCAATCGCGCCGGTTCGGGTAACGACCATCAGAAATCCTCCGATGACCAGAACAAATAGGGCAACATCGATCGCGGCGCTGGCTGAGGATCCAAGCAGAGCGGGATCGTACAGGCCGGCGATCGGCGCCAGAACTATCGCGGAGAGGCCTTGAGGGTTTTGCGCGACCTGTCGGTACGTTCCCGGAACCGGCGCGACGCTGCCGAGGGTTTCGTTCATCTCCCTAGTGTATTCGCCAGCCGGAACGAGCCAGGTCAACGCAGCCACAACTGCGATCAACAAAAACAGGATTGTGAAAGCTGTGGGAAACTTGATTTTGGTCATTTGGTTCTCTTGAAGGAGAGGGGGCGCCGTTGTCGAATTTCCCACGGCTGCGGTGCGGACTAAATGCGTGGAAGTAGACACTGTCAGCACCGCGGTTGGCAAGCAACCGGCTCAGGTCTCTGGAATCCGTCGAATTGATAAGTCGTCAGAGTGCGTTCCTGTGGGGCACTCTGTGTTTTTCGGATTTTGTTGCGTTGCTGGGGCCCGTCTATTCTTTTTTTTGACGCTCACGCCTGCCAGCGGTTTTTCTTTTTTGATTGTCCACTGCAGTTTGTACTTGGGCCTCATGTGGGTTCAATTTCTCTTCGGTATGTTCAGGTACGATTGCGGCGTCGCCGCCGGATGTGGCCTTGCGCATGAGGCGCTCAAGCTCGCCAAAGCGTGCATGCACTAAATGCTCTGGTATGTACGCGGCGGCGTTCCTGTCTTCGATTGGCGCGCGCAAACACATCCCGGGTCAACTGTTCGGGTTCATGTTCAATTCGAAGATTGATCGTTGTGATGGATGGCATGGGTTTACCTTTCCGGAAAATGATCAGTCTCCCGGAGCGGCAGCAATTTAGTTGCAAGCTGCATGGGAAGGTGCAGGCGTGACTTGGATGCCGACGGGGATGGTTGGCTTGCCGCGGACGTACATCGTCAGGGGGCATGGAGGGCTGGGTTACGCCCGTTTTCTTGCCTTTTTGAAGTGGGCGGGCATGCGCTACCGTTCCAAAATCAATTCTCTTTGCGGGCGGTGGAGGCGCGGGCGCGTAGTTGTGAGGGAAGGCATACAGGCGCGGGACGAACGTCTTTTTCCACCCATCGCGCCAGAGATTCAGCTGCCAAAGTGCCCATTTCCCTGACCGGAAGTTCAATCGTGGACAGGCTTGGATTTACATATTGCGCACTGGGTAGATCATGTAACCCCATCACGGATACGTCGTTGGGAACCTGAATACCTGCGCGTTGCAATTCGAAAATGGCCCCAAAGGCTTGCGTGTCCGAGGTACAGAGATAGGCGTCGAACTCTGTCGGTTGTTTCATTGCATCGCGTGCGGCTTTGGCGCCTCCGGCAACAGATAGATCTGTTTCAAAGAAAGCCAGTTCCGTACCAGAGCGTTGCGTCGACGCCCCAGTGACGCGGGCGCGTGTGCGGTCGTTGTGGTCTTTCGGTCCATGTACGACAGCGATACGGCGGTGCCCCAGATCGAGCAAATGGTCCAGCGCCAGACGCGCGGCTTCGCGGTTGTCATAGCCAATGGTCGGATATGCAAAAGTCGCATCGAAATATGAAATCGCGATCGTCGGCACCTTAGTGCGGTCAAGAAGATCGTATAGTTCTTGACTGTGATGGATGCCCGGGAAGAACAGGCCTTCAACACCAATATCGAGCAATTCCCTGGCACGTGCCGCTTCCACGTCCGGGTCTTCACCGGTTGTGGCGACGACCAAGGAAAATCCAAAGTCTCCCAAGCGGCTCTCGATTGCGTCTATCGTTATCGCAAAGATATCGCTGTCCAAAGTAGGGATCAGCGCTCCGATGATCTTGGTGCGGCCGGAATTGATTGCGCGGGCGGCAGCGCTGGGGTGAAATCCGAGCTCCGCGATGACCTTTTCAACTTTCTCGCGGGTTTTCTTTTGAACGACATCAGGTGTGTTGAGAACACGCGAAACTGTCGCCACCGAGACCTCGGCTGCACGTGCCACGTCGCGGAGGTTTGCGCGCTTCTTGTCTCGTTTCCTGGTCATGCACACACATAAAGCACGAAATGTAACTGGTTACAAATTTTGTTGACTCCGAATGTGACGCTGTTGTGTAACTAGTTACATCTGAGGATTCTCGGGGCTGTCGTGTTGAATAGCGCGTTACTACATAGCTTTGAAAACATCGGTTTTGCCGGCAACGGCAGAGCGTTCCCCGGTTTTGTCCCAAGATCTCACAGTCGGACTGACGTGATTGCGGCACGTGAAACGGCGCGCTTCGATCTCAAAAAACACGACATGCTGAGTTTGCGCCCGATGGGGGGCGATCAATCGGTTGCGGTTCTGGTTTTTGACGCGCGGGGTAAAGTTGCGCCCACAATTCTTGGGTTGGAGGCCGGAGAGGACTTGGCGCCCTCGTCCTTTCAAAGTGACGAATTGTTAGGCTGGGTATCTGCGAACGGTGGCGATCGTAACGCGGCTCTTCCAGCCGCTTGGGTGCCGCTTGACGACCTTCTAGCGCTGTCCGCATCCGCGACATGTACCGTTTGGGTCGTCCGCCCGCAGAGCGCAAATGAACTGGTGAGTGCCGCCGCTCTTGGTGCGGTCCAAGTGTCCGTCAAGCCTGCCGCGGTAGATGCGGGAGTGGCTCTCCCACCGCCGCTTGGCGACGTGCGAGAGGAATTTACTGTCCGTCGTGGGACTGCGATGGCTTACGACCTGCGCCCGGGGGAAATTGTTCAGATTATTGATGTGGAAGGGCAGCAGTGTTCAGACTTTGTTGCGCTCAGAAGCAAAGCGCTGGACGAAGGCCGCGACATTATGATCGATACGACGGCCACGCGCACAATGGTGCGCGGTGCCTATCCGGGCCCGGGCCTGTATGACAAGTTCTACGATCAGGACTTGAGGCCGATGATGCAGGTTCTGCAGGATACCTGCGGGCGTCACGATGCGTTCGGTATGGCTTGTACGGACAGAGGATATGCTGACCGAGGCTTTCCCGGACATCTGAACTGCTCGGACAATATTTCAGGCGCTCTGTCGTCTCGAGGTGTGGCCGCCAGAGCCGCATGGCCGGCGATCAACTTCTTTTGGAGCACATGGGTCGATCCGCATAGTCATCAAATTCATACGGAGGAAAGCCACTCTCGACCCGGCGACTACGTGGCGATGCGGGCGCTGGAAGAGTTGGTTTGTGTGACAACGGCCTGTCCTGACGACATCGATCCGATCAACGGCTGGAACCCAACTGATGTGCATGTGCGCATCTATCGTCCGGATGCCCCGATCCGGCGTGCGATCGCTTATCGTGAAAAGGAAGATGCGGCCATGACAATTAGCCGGGAAAGTGCTTTTCACCCCGCGACGTCCAGATTGACAAATCATTTTGCCCCGGCGCGCGATGTGTGGGCACCAGCCAGCTTTCCGTCGGTCGGGACCGTCGGGGAATATTGGGCGTGTCGCGAGAAGGCGACTTTGCAGGACATGTCGTCCCTGAGAAAATACGACATCATTGGTCCGGACGCGGAAACGCTTTTGCAGAAATCGCTCACCCGTGACGTGTCCCGGGTTGCCGTTTGGCGAGGCACTTATGCCTTGATTTGTGATGAAGCCGGTACAGTTGTGGACGACGGAACACTGTTCCGCCTGGCGCCCGACCTATATCGCTGGTGCTGCGGATCCGAAGAAAGCGCGCGCGTCTTTGAGGACGTCGCACAGCGGGACAACCTTCAGGTTCGGGTTCACGGGATGGAAAGCGCTCTGCCAAACCTCGCGCTGCAAGGACCAAGGTCGCGGGAGATACTTGAGCGCTTTGTCTTCACTCAACCGACGCATCCCTCTTTGCAGGAGCTAAAGTGGTTTGGGGTGACGATCGCGCGAGTGGGCGATCGTGAGGGAATACCATTTATGCTTTCCCGCTCCGGCTACACTGGTGAGCTCGGTTACGAATTGTTCTGCGCGGCCAGCGATGCGCCTGCGTTGTGGGATGCGGTGATGACTGCCGGCGAGGATTTGGGGATTACTCCCATGGGCGGTGAGGCGCTGGAAACAATCCGCATCGAGGCTGGATTGGCTTCTCGCAACGAGTTTGCGGCTGGAATTGATGCCTTTGAGGCTGGGCTGGGGTTTGCAGTTGATCTCAGAAAGGCCGACTTCATCGGCAAGGCAGCACTTGAGCGCAATGCCCGCGACCCACGTCGGGTGCTGAGCGGGTTAAAGTTCGCGTGCAATGACGTGCCAGCACATGGTGCGCCAATATTCGCGGGAGAACGGCAAGTTGGCGTGATTACCTCGGCCACCCGATCCCCAATGTTTGAATGCAGCATTGCGATGGCCCGCCTCGCAATCGAATTTGCAGTTGCCGGCGAAACGCTGGAGGTGGGCCAACTTGACGGAAGGATGAAGAGATTGACCGCGACAGTGTGCGACGTGCCGTTTTTTGACCCAAAACGAGAGAGGGCAAGGGCATGAGCGACCCGGTTGTGGCACTGGATGGTGTCTGGAAAGTCTTTGGAGATCGCGCGCAGGAAGCGATGGACGCGATCAGGGCAGAAGGAATTGGCAAGGCGGAGGTGCTTGCACGTTTTGGTGCCGTCGTTGGCGTCAAGGACGCGAGTTTTGCCGTTGGCGAGGGAGAGATATTCTGCCTGATGGGGTTGTCTGGCTCCGGTAAGTCGACGTTGGTGCGCCACATCAACCGATTGATAGAACCGTCTGCGGGCTCGATCAGGATTTTGGGTGAGGACATCGGCAAGATGCGCCCAGATGCATTGCGCGCCTTGCGTGGCACCAAGATCGGGATGGTGTTTCAGAATATGGCGCTGTTGCCGCACCGGTCGGTGCGAGACAATATCGGCTTCGCACTCGAGCTGCGCGGGATGGACGCCTATCACCGCGCCAAGCTTGCGGATGAGGCTTTGGAAACTGTTTCCTTGCACGGATACGGGGACCGGCTTCCATCAGAGCTCTCCGGCGGAATGCAGCAACGGGTTGGATTGGCCCGTGCGCTGGCCGCGGACCCTGAAATTCTACTGATGGACGAACCGTTCTCTGCATTGGATCCGCTCATTCGCCGCAATCTGCAGGACGAATTTCTGGGACTTTCGGCCAACCTGAAAAAGACCACTGTCTTTATCACCCACGATCTGGATGAGGCGATCCGTATGGGGGACCGCATCGGGATTATGAAGGATGGGGAGATCGTCCAGATTGGCACGGCCGAAGATATCGTTACAGCCCCAGCAGATGATTATGTCGCTGATTTTGTTGCGGGAATCTCCCGATTGAAACTTGTTTCCGCAGCGAAAATAATGGTGCCGCCTGACGAGTATCAAGCCAAGCGGCATCCATTGGATCTGACGCAACAACACCCCGAAGCACGCCCCGAAGATGACCTTGATTCATTGGTTGAACTCAGCACGCACGCTGACCTTCCGGTCCTCATCAAGGCTGACGGAAAACTTGTCGGGGTTGTCGACAAGAACACATTGCTGCACGGCCTTCAGGGGAGCGCGGACGAATGAGCACGACAGTAAATAGCGGCGCGGAGCAGCGCGAAATCGAAGAGCGCGATGTCTCCATTGGCGCATTCTGCGACACCAAGGAAACCTACTACGCGCCGGTGTTCGAGCGTCACCAGAGAGGCAAGCTGCCACGCTGGCACATAAACATCTGGGGTTTGATCGTACCTTGGTTCTGGGCGGCATGGCGCGGTGTCTGGCTGATGTTCTGGGTGTCGCTCGCCATCGATGTGGTGGCGATCGTGTGCCTGATGCAGGTGGTGAAATTCTCTCCGCTTCTTGCCGAGGCCCAGCTTGATCCCGAGGCCAACCGTACGCTCATCCCTCGCTATACGAACTGGATCAGCACCTATGGCAGCATCGGCTGGCTGTTGCTTGTCGCGGGTCGTATCTGGATGGGAAGCCAGGCCAACCGCTGGTACTATGATCAATACAATCGCTGGCGCATCGACCCGACTGTGGCCAACGGCGTGTCCCTCAAGAGGCTTCTGATCGGCTGCGCGATCATGCTGCTATGCACGCCGATCACCACATATCGAGCGACGCAGTTGCGGCTCGACGAAAGGGCATGTTTCAACCAGATCCGCGCAACCGAAAGTGTTGAGAGTCTGCTTGCGAGATACCAGCTGCCCGATGTTGCTTCTCTAAGCGGGCGTGTCGCGGACGATGCAGCCGCCGCACAGTCCAGGTTCGACGAACTGGATGCAATTTCGGATCGTACTGCTGAGCAAAACGAAGCCCGCAAAGTGGCTCGCGCCGAAGCGCGCGATCTTGGCCGTAGTTCCGACTTGGTTGAGGAATACATGACAATCACTCCCCGTGACCGGTTTGATTGCTTCTTCATTGACGATTTCCCAACGCTGGCGAGGCTCGATCCGCCGGAGGACGTCACGTATCGCCGTGTGACCGGTGACGACGGCAGCACAGAGGTTGTTGCCCAAATCAAACCGCCTGTTGAGGGCCGCAAGGTCACCTTGTTCACATACTCGGCCGAAAGCATCGACATCTCGATCAATTGGCTTCGCGCTTCCTTTGCCGGTGCCTTTGATGCCATGACCAACGTATTGCGACAGTCCCTGATCCGGGTTGAGGTTGCGTTCATGCAAACGCCCTGGCCGGTTGTCGCATTCCTCTTCCTTGTCCTGAGTTGGGCCTACACGGGCTGGGGGACAACAGCCTTTGTGGCTTCGTCGCTCGCCTTCCTCGCGCTTTTCGAGTTGTGGCAGATCGCGATGCAGACAATGGCCTTGGTTGTTGTTTCAACGGCGGTGTGCGTCTTTGTCGGCCTGCCAATCGGAATCTGGATGGCCAAGAACAAGATAGCGAGGTTCATAACCGAACCCATACTGGACGTGATGCAGACCATCCCGTCGCTGAGTTATCTTGTGCCAGCGGTGGCGTTCTTCGGCATTTCGCAGCCACCCGCTGTGTTGGCGACAGTGGTGTTTGCCATGCCGCCTATGATCAAGCTCACGGCGCTGGGCATTCGGCAAGTCCCCGAAAGCACCAAGGAAGCCGCTCTGGCTTTTGGTGCATCAGAACGGCAGCTATTGCGAAAAGTAGAGCTGCCAATGGCGGTCCCGTCCATAATGGCGGGGCTTAACCAGACAATCATGTTGGCCCTTTCGATGGCCACCATCTCGGCCTTTATCGGCGCCGAAGGCCTCGGCGCAATCGTAACGGCTGCGCTCGGGGATGCGCAGGCGGGCAAGGGCCTCCTCGCGGGGATCGCAATCGCTTTGGTGGCGATGATGATCGACCGCATCCTTCGCGGTATCCGCAATTCGTTCAGCCGCATCTAAATCAACCACCAAAATACACAGGGAGAACTACCAATGAAGACCATTAAGACAACCGTAGCACTGGCCGCCCTTGTGGCCGCGGCCGGAAGCGTCTCGGCTCAGGAGAAAATCACTTTCTCCGACCTGAGCTGGAACGGAGCACAGGCCATCGGTCATGTGCTGTCCGCCATCATTGAAGACCAGATGGGCGGAGACGCTGAAATCGTCTCAGGCATGAACCAGGCTGCCGTGATTATGGCAGGCATGGACAAGGGTGACGGATCCATCGACGTTTTCACGGATCTCTGGATGCCAAACCAGCAGGCTCTTTGGGATGAATACATCGACGGCAACGGCACTGTCGTGACCAACTCGCCCTACAAAGGTACGTCCAACATCTATGTCCCGAGCTATATGCGCGGTACCGTCGACAGTATTGACGACCTTCGCAATCCAGAGGTCGCCGCAATGTTCGACACCGATGGCAACGGCAAAGGCGAATACTGGGCGGGGGACGTGACTTGGGCGTCCACCAAGCGCTGGCAGATCAAGTTCAAATCCTATGGTCTGGACGGCCTGTGGGAGCCGAACATTGTATCTGCAGACACATTCAAAGCTGGTCTGGAAGCCGCGTATACTGCTGAAAAGCCGCAGCTGTTCTACTATTGGACACCTGAAGCTATTCACGTGAAATACGATCTTGTTGCGGTCAAAGAACCGGCGCGCTCCGAAGGCTGTGAAGACGTGAACCTTGACGCTGAAGATTGGCTGGAAGTGTCCGAGTTTAACTGCGTGATCGCTTCCAACGACATCTACGTGGCCTACTCTAAATCTTTGGAAACACGCAACCCGCCAGTGGCTAAGATGCTCTCCAACGTGCAGTTCACCGGCGACGAGATCAATGCTTGGATCGTCGAGATGTTCGAGAACAAGCGTGATCCGCGTGAGGTTGCCGAAGACTGGATTGCGGACAACATGAAGACCGTACAGTCCTGGATTGACGGATAATCTCCGGCCCATTCGGAAAATAGGAAAGCCGCGCGTTGATCGCGCGGCTTTTTTCGTTTTTGGACGGGATCAGGAAAGGTAGTCCAACCAAGGCGATTGCTCTGCAATCATGTGATCCACAAGGGCTTCCATTCCCTGGCTTTTGATCACCACCGGATCCACCAACAGCGCCTGAACCACAAGTTCCCGACTCTGATTCAGTATGGCTTCAGCGGTCATGTCATGCACGCCTATCTGGTTGCTTAGCAAGCCGCGGACACCGGCGGGAACATCTACAGAGATGCCTTGGATGCCTGTCTCGTCGATAATCGCTGGCACTTCGACGCATATCCATTCCGGTAGATTTTTGATGAAGCCCTTGTTGGGAATGTTCACCGCATACTCCTCGTAGGCCGGTGTGGCACCGATCAAGGCTTCGATGATTGGTACAACACGTTCCTTGAGGGTGTTTTCGATCTTGGGGTCAGTCTTGCCAAGGAAGTTGCGGTAGTAGGTGTAGAAATCGAGAATGCCCTGATGATCCGAACAATCGTGCGCCCATTGGATATATTCTCCAAAGTGGCTGTCATAGGTGATGGGCAGCGCACCGAAAGTTTTCAATACATGGGCGAACAGCCACCGATCCGACCAAGGGCGGATGGTTTCGACCTTGGAAAGGTCCACTTCCATCCACCCTTCTGTTTCGATGGAGGTTCCGGTCTTGCGAGAGGCTTGCAGAATTTCCGAATAGCCGGGCTTGGCACCAAAATAAGCTTCTGCCTTGTTTACTACGTCTGCATAAGCAGAGCTTCCGTCTTTGGTGTAGGTCACATCCGTCATCACTGAAAAGTGGTTCAGGCCGCCTGCGCGATAGGTGATTTCGGACCGTTCGACGCCCAACAATGGGGCGAGATGGCGTTCCAGTGAAACGATTTCGTGGCACATGCCCACAAACTTTAGGTCCGGGAACTTGCGGTGCACCGTTGTGCAGATGCGGCTCATCGGGTTGGAATAACAAAAGACGGTTGCGTCGGGGCAGGTGTCAGCAACCGACTGACATATGTCGAGGATTGGCGGCACGATGCGAAGGGAGTGGAACAGACCACCGGGGCCACCATTCTCGCCATAGACCTGAGGGATGCCATACTGCTGAGGAACCTTCCAATCCAAATCCCAAAGAGCAAAGCGGTCTCCGACTTCGATGGAAATCACAACGAAGTCCGCTCCTGCAAGGGCATCCCCGAGGTCGGTGGTGGCGGAGACTTTATGGTCCAGGTTGTTGGCGGAGATGTAGTCCGCGGCAACACCCAACGTGCGCTTAGCCGCCTTCAGGTTGATGTCGTGCAGGATGATGTCTGCGCCTTTCAAATGCGCACTTTGGAAGATATCACCGAGCATGCCTGTGCCGAATTGAAGGCTTCCAGCGCCTACGAGAACGATCTTGGTCATTGTCTTTGTCCTGTGATGTATAAAGTCAGCGAATGGCGCGTTCTGCGCCGTCAAAACGGTGTTCTTGTCCGGCCTGCGGGCGCAGGGACAGGGAGGTGCCCAGAGCAATGTTCTGTTTCCCGGGCTGGCGGACGATCAGCGGTTCATCGGCACCAATGTCAACGAACAAATAGTGGTCCGAGCCGAGGTTTTCGGCATGCACAATAATACCTTGCCATATCCCGTCGGAGTCGGAGCAAACCTCGATGTGTTCTGCGCGAATGCCATAGGTGGCGCACTCATGTGCCTCAGCCAGCGCCCCTTTTAGAAGGTTCATTTTCGGAGATCCGATAAAGCCGGCCACAAACACATTGTCGGGGCTGTCGTAGAGCTCTTCCGGAGTGCCGACTTGCTCGACCATGCCATCCCTTAACACACAGATGCGATCCGCCAGCGTCATCGCTTCGACCTGATCATGAGTTACATAGATCATGGTGACGCCATCCATATCATGGTGCAGCTTGGCAATTTCGAGTCGGGTCTGTACGCGCAAGGCCGCATCGAGGTTGGACAACGGCTCATCAAATAGGAAAACACGAGGGTCGCGCACGATGGCCCGACCAATGGCCACCCGTTGGCGTTGGCCGCCTGAAAGTTGTTTGGGCTTGCGGTCCAACAAATGATCGATCTGCAGCATCTCGGCAGCCTGCGTTACCCGCGCGTCCATCTCTTCTTTTGAGTTTTTGGCGAGTTTCATGCCAAAAGCCATATTCTGAAACACGGTCATATGCGGGTAGAGCGCGTAGGACTGGAACACCATTGCGATTCCGCGCTTTGATGGCACAAGGTCATTGACCCGTTCGCCGTCAAAATCCAACGATCCGTCCGAAATCTCCTCAAGACCGGAAATGAGCCGTAACAAGGTCGACTTGCCGCATCCGGATGGCCCCACAAAGACCATGAACTCTCCTTTGCGGATCTCCAGATCCACCCCCTTGATGACTTCGACCGCGCCGAATTTTTTGCGCAACTGAGTGAGTTTGATTTCTGCCATTGGAAGTTCCGCTTAGCCTTTGACGCTGCCGGCGGTGAGGCCAGCCACGATTTTGCGTTGAAAGATCAGGACGAGGATGATGAGCGGCACGGTCACGATCACCGAGGCGGCCATCAGCAATCCCCAGGGCGTTTCGAATTCGCTGCTGCCAGACAAAAGTGCTATGGCAACGGGAACGGTGCGTTGGGTCTCGGATGCGGTAAAGGTCAGCGCAAAGAGAAACTCGTTCCACGCGCCGATGAATGCCAGCAAGCCTGTTGTCACGAGCGCGGGCCACATGAGCGGCAAGAATACCTGAGTTATGATCTGCCAAGGAGTAGCGCCGTCGATGATCGCTGCTTCTTCGATTTCAACGGGCAGGTCTCGCATAAAGGTGGTCAGCACCCAGACGGTGAATGGCAAGGTAAAGATCGTATACGACAGGATCATGGCCCAGGGGGTGTTGTAGATGCCGAGAAAGCGCACCAGTTCGAACAATCCAGCAAGTACGGCGATCTGAGGAAACATAGAGACAGCGAGGATCGACATGAGCAAAAGCCCACGCCCGCGAAACCGCACTCGCGCCAGAGCGTAGGACGCTGTCACCGCAAGGAACATTGCAAAGCCAACTGTCGCGCCCGAAATCAGGACGGAGTTTGCAATTGAGCGCGCGAAATTCTTGTTCGCCAACACCGAGATATAATTGGAAAGGTCAAACGATGTGGGTACGTAATCCACTTCGAAGAGCGCAGTCCCGGTTTTGAAGCTTGTGATCACGGCGTAGTAAAACGGGAAAACCGCCAGCACGACAATGAAGAGTACGAGCGCGTAGAACGCAGTGGTTTTGACAAGTTTTTCCATCAGGATTTTTCTCCAGACAGATCGACTTTGCCGAGCCAGATGTATAGTGAAACAAAGATCGCCACGAGCGCAAAGAGCAGCGTGGATTGTGCCGATCCGTAGGCAAATTTGTCAAAGTCGATGAGATTTTCGCGGGCGATGACAGACATGGTTTTGGTCGCCTTGGAATTCGGCGTCAGCACATAAATCAGGTCGAAAATCCTTAGTGCATCAAGCATGCGAAAGATCACAGCAACCATCAGGGCTGGCCGGATCAGCGGTAGCGTAACGCGGAAGAAAACGCGGATTGGATGTATGCCATCAACCTTGGCTGCCTCGTAAATGTCTTTCGGGATCATCTGAAGCCCGGCAAGGCAGAGTAGCGCCATGAACGGTGTGGTTTTCCAAACATCAACAATCAAAACTGCGGTCATCGCGGTTTCGATATCTGCGGTCCATGCGATTTTTTCGCTGAGCAGTCCGAGGCGTAGCCCGAGATCGTTGATGATGCCGAATTGGTCATTGAGCATCCAACCCCACATTCGCGCGGATATGATTGTCGGAATGGCCCAGGGGATCAAAATGGCGGCGCGGACCCATCCGCGCCCCACAAAGTTCCGGTGCAAAACCAACGCGACTCCTAGACCAAGCACAGTTTCGATTGAAACGGAAATGACTGAAAAGCGCACGGTATTATAGACGGCGTTCCACCACGCAGGGTCGACCAGCGTACCGCGCCATATCACCCGGCCAGAGGACAGCTTGCGATAGCTGAGGTAGTTGTCAAACCCGATCCACTCGCCGCCATAGAGGCTGGTGAGCGTTGTGTTGGTAAAAGAAAAGTAGATGGTGCGCATCAAGGGCCATGCAGCAACAAAAAGCAGTGCGCAGATCATCGGTGCGAGAAACCACATCGCGGCGCGGCGGCGCTGAGCCGTCAGGCTGTGGCCTGACGAACGGGCAGAGGAGTGGCTCATGGGTAGGTCCAGATTACGTGGTATGTGCAGGACGGCCGGTCCAATCCGGCCATCCTGTTGAAGGATGACTTACCAGCCGGCGCCTTTGAGGTCGGTCAGGTCAAGCTCTAGCAGTTCGAGGTTTTCGGCAGCAGTTCCGTCACCCGAAAGCGTATTGTGGACCGCAGACCAGAACTTGGAGGAAACCTCGTTGTAGTCGCCTTTGGTCGGTGCCGATGGACGCGGTACGGCTTGTAGGAAGACGTCCTTCCATTGTGGGATGATTGGCGCGGCTGCAGCGATCTCCGCGTCTTCGTAAAGTGATACGATTGTCGGGAGGCGGCTTCCCAGCAGGGCACGTGTTTTCTGTGCCTCGGGGCTCGCCAGATACATCGCCAGCGAGATCGCTGTTTCCTGTTTCTCGGAGTACTTCGATACCGCGATGTTCCAGCCGCCAAGGGTAGCTGCACTGACGTCGTGGCCGCCGCCCGTTGGCAGCGTGGTCACCCCGAACTTGCCTTTGACTGCGCTGTCTTCGCCATTGCCCAGCCCGTAGGCATATGGCCAATTACGCATAAACACAGCGTTGCCGGTTTGCCAAACGCCACGTGCCTCCTCTTCCTTGTAAGCCAAGACGCCCTCGGGGGAAATGGTGCCCGGCCAGCTGGCAGCCAGCTCCACAGCTGCGACCGCCTTTGGGTTGTTGATCGAGATATCACCGTTGGGTTCGATAATTTGGCCGCCGCCGAAAGATTTGACCCATTCCAGCGCGTTGCAGGTCAAGCCTTCGTACGCATTGCCCTGCCAGACAAAGCCCCAGAGATCGGCATTTCCTTGCGCGCGTTCGGCATCTTGGACCATTTGTGCCGTAGCGGTGAGTTCTTCCCAGGTTTCAGGAACGGTTGCGCCGTGTTTTTCAAGCAGGTCGGTTCGATAATATAACGCCGGCGCATCCGTGTAGAGCGGCAAAGCGACCAACTTGCCATTCACGGTCTGGCTCTCGACGATCGACGGAAAGTGGCTATCCATAAGCTCGCCCGCAACATCGGCCAAATCGACAAACTGGTCAGCAAGTTGAGGTGCCCAGATCACGTCGGTCTGATAGAGGTCGATGTCTTTGTTTCCGGCTGCCAGCCAAAGCCGGTATTGACCGAACTGATCGGTGGTCGAGGCGGGCATCGGTACCAGGGTGACGGTGTTGCCGGTGGCTTTTTCCCATGGCGCGACAATGGCTTTGAATGTCTCAACGCGAGAACCGGTTATGCCTGAAGCAAGTGTGATGTACTCAGCTTGTGCGCCTGAAGCAAGAGCGAGAGCAGCAACCGCACCCTTGAGAGAGCGAGCGAGAGTAAGTGTCATTTGTTCCTCCTGTTGTGGCCGGACCTCCTTCCAGCCAAAACGCTTCGGGTTCATATTTTATTGAATCCGAAACGTTTCGGATTTTTGGCCGAAGCAGGCCTGTACTGTCAAGCGCTATTCAGCAGAGGACTAATTTTTGGGAGCAGTCGAGGCGCGTTCAATGAAAGCAACATCGGCTAAACGATGGATGTCGCGGTCATTTTCTTTATTTATTTCCGCACAAAGAATTTCGGCCAGATTGACCGAACTTTCGGAAAATGGCGACTTTGTCACCGTCAACGACGGGAAAAAAGCAGATCCTCGAATGTCGAGAATCGAGTCATCGTGGGCAACCACCGATACATCGTCGGGAATCTTCAGGCCCATTGCTTCAAGCGCGGTATATGCACCCTTTGCCAACAGCGTATTGCCACAGATAAGTGCGGTTGGCCGATTGGGTCCGTCTTCGAACAGGCGCGCTGTCCACACGATGCCATTGCCCTCAGTCATCGGTCCGTGCACGGTCAGATCAGCATCAAACTTCAGCCCTGCATGGTCGAGAGCAGACTTATAGCCGTTCAGTCGAAACTCGGCGTAGGCAAAGTCCAGTGGACCATTCAAAAGAGCGATACGTTTATGGCCAAGGCCAGCGAGGTATGCCACGTGCTGACGGCCTACTTCGAAGTTGTCGATATCAAAGTAAGGGTGTCTCGCGTCCTCGGTTGTGCGGCCATGCACCACAAACGGAACCTTCATTTCTTCGAGAAGGGATACCCGCGCATCGTCTGGCCGGGTTTCTGTGATGACAAACCCGTCAAATGATCCGCTTGCGATGGCGCGCTGATAGGCAGGGATCACATCTTCTTCTGGTGGCATCATATGCAAAACAAACTGCATGTCGCGCTCGAAGAAGGCGGTGGACAACCCAGAAACCGTTTCCAGCGCAGAGATGTCGGCGGGTCCGGCCAAGCCACCTGGTCGGATGAGGCACACCAACCCGCTACGCCCTGTCACCAGAGAGCGAGCGGATTGGTTCGCAACATAGCCGAGTTCAGTAGCAGCTTCGCGCACACGTTTCTTTGTCGCTTCGCTGACGTCGGAGTGATCGTTGATCGCCCGGGACACTTGGGTCACGGAAAGCCCGAGATGGGCGCTTATGTCTTTGAGCGTTGCCATGACGAAGAGACATGGCATACGGCGACCTGAAATGAAAGTTGCACGTTAAGTCGATCCAAACCGAGATGCATAGCGTTCTGCTTTTACGCGGTCAGGCGTTGTCCTTCCGCATCAAATCTGTACCGCCGGTCTTCAGGCGCAGTTAGGGCAATGGTATCGCCGGTCCGAACCGGAAACTGACCGAACATGCGAACAGTTAGGCTTGTTCCATCAAGATCAGCCACGACATTCGTGTCGCCACCTAGCTCTTCAACATGCTTTACCTTCGCCTTGAGCGTACCTTCGTCCCCGACTTTCAAATCCTCGGGACGAATGCCGACGACATGATCGCCGCCTTCGCCAAAGAGATGGGCGGGCATGAAATTCATCGCAGGAGATCCGAGAAAGCCAGCCACAAATTTGTTTGCTGGATTGTTGTACAGCTCCATCGGAGACCCAACCTGTTCCACCCGTCCGTCGCGCAGAACAACAATTTTGTCGGCGAGAGTCATAGCCTCAGTTTGATCGTGAGTGACGTATATCATCGAGGCGCTCAATTGCGCGTGCAAGTTGGCGATTTCGATCCGCGTGTTCATGCGCAGCGCTGCGTCGAGGTTTGAAAGGGGTTCGTCAAACAAGAACAAGCGCGGGTGGCGTACAATGGCGCGGCCGATGGCGACGCGTTGACGTTGACCTCCCGACAGTTCCGAAGGGTAGCGGTCAAGGTAGTCTTCGAGATTGAGCATGCGACTGGCTTCCGCCACGCGTTCCTCAATGACTTCTTTTGACTGCTTTTCCTGTTTAAGGGCGAGCGTCATGTTCTTACGCACATTTAGGTGCGGATAAAGCGCATAAGACTGGAAAACCATTGCGATCCCGCGTTTGGAGGGAGGCGTGGTGTTGACCAAATCATCGCCGATCCGAACCTCGCCAGAGGAGGCATCTTCCAGACCGGCAATAACCCGCAAGAGCGTTGATTTCCCGCACCCGGATGGGCCAACGAAAACTACAAACTCGCCGTCTTCGATATCGATGTTGATGTCTTTCAGAACATGAACCTCGCCAAAGGACTTGTTCACGTTTTTCAGGGTCAGCGCCGTCATAGGGTCGCCTCCTTCAGGTTTACGGGTTTTCCGGTTCGGACGCTTTCGTCTGCAGCCAGACAAATGGCCAGCGACTGCACTGCGTCCTGCATGTGGCGGGTCAAATCGGTGTTTTGCTGAATCGCGCGCAGAACATAATCCTGTTCGGCGTCGCAAAGCTCCTGATGACCTGGTTCATCTGGCAGCTCAATCAGACGGTCAATGTCGGGACGATGCAACAGCAGCCCTCCAACCTTAGTGTGTCCGTCCACATCCGAGCTACCGGACTTGTCGGCTTCGGTGATCGAGACCGAACCGTTCGGGGATATCACATCTTTTACGAAGAAAGCCGTTTCGGACATCATTGGTCCCCAGCCTGCTTCGTACCAGCCGACCGATCCATCGTCGAAAGTCACCTGAAACTGCCCGTAGTTGTACATGTCTTCGGCAATTTCTTCAGAAAGCCGCAGGCCCATGCCGTTCACGCTCACCGGTTTAGCGTCTGTGATCTGGCACCAAACGTCCACATAGTGCACGCCACAGTCGACGATTGGAGCCGTGGTCTGCATAAGCGCTTTATGGGTTTCCCATTCGGCGCCCTCGCTCTGTTGATTGAGGTTCATGCGAAACACATAGGGGCCACCCAAAGCGCGCGCTTCCTTGATCAATCGCATCCAGGACGGGTGATGGCGCAGGATGTAGCCAACCACCAGCTTGCGGCCAAGGCGCTTGGCGCAATCGACAACCCGTTGGGCGTCAGCGACAGTGGTTGCCAGTGGTTTTTCGACAAAAACATGCGCCCCCGACTCCATTGCCGCGATCGCAAAGTCGGCATGACTATCAGAATAGGTCGCAATGACGGCAATGTCCGGCTTGCAGGCGTCCAGCGCTTCGTAGAAGTCGGTAAACACCGGATATCCTGTCAATTCCGCGTGACGCACGTCGCCGGTGCGGTTCACAAGCCCGACGATCTCCGAGTCTAGGTGACGGTGATGGGCAAGAGCGTGGCTTAATCCCATGTTTCCGAGACCTGCTATCAATACTCGTATCATTTTACCGCTCCCGAGGTGATGCCGCGGATCAGCTGGCGCGAGAAGATCACATAGAGGATCAGCACCGGAATGATCGCCATCGACAGGGCCGAGAGAACCGCGTTCCAGTTGGTCACGAACTGACCGATGAAAACCTGGCTGCCGAGGGTTAGCGTTTTGACTTCTTCAGCAGGCGCAAGGATCAGTGGGAACCACAGATCGTTCCATATCGGGATCATGTTGAACACCGCGACTGTCGCCATCGCAGGGCGCACCAGCGGCAGGGCGAGTTTGAAGAAGATCGCGTATTCTGACAGTCCGTCGATGCGGCCCGCGTTTTTGAGATCATCAGAAACTCCGCGCATGAATTCGGACAGAATGAACACCGCCAGCGGTAAACCTTGCGCCGTATAGACGAGGATCAGCGCCCAGAGCGTGTTCACAAGGCCGGTGGCCACCATCATTTCAAGGATCGCGACGGTGCCGATGCGGATCGGGATCATAATGCCAAGGGCCAGATAAAGTCCCATCAGCGTGTTGCCTTTGAAGCGATATTCGCTCAGCGCGAACGCCGCCATTGCACCGAAAAGCAAGATGAAGAAAAGGGACGCCACTGTGACAATGAAACTGTTCTGGAAGTAGAGGAAAAAGTCCCCTTGCTTCAGCACGGTCTCATAACCGATCAGCGAGAAGCTGTCCGAATTTGGCAGGGCCAGAGGTTCCCTGAAAATCGCCTTACGCGTCTTGAAGCTGTTGATCAGGATCACAAAGACCGGGAAGAGCGCGACCAGCGTGTAAGCCACCAAGGCCACATGCATCAGCGTCGTGTTGAGCGGGTTGGAACGTGCTTTGTTCATGATGCCGGCCTCACATCTGGTACCGACGCATGCGCGTCTGGATGCCAAAAAGATAGATGCAGACCCCGACCAGAATGATCGCAAACATGGCACCCGCGATGGCAGAGCCCATATGTGGATCCCCCAGTTGCAACTGGAAGCCAAAGAAGGTGCGATACATGAAGGTGCCGAGGATATCGGTGGAGAAATCCGGCCCAGCCAGCGCTCCCTGCGTCGTGTATATCAGGTCGAAGGCATTGAAGTTGCCCACAAATGTAAGGATCGAAATGATACCGATCGAAGGCAGGATAAGAGGAAGTTTGATTTTCCAGAATGCTGCAAATCCCGTAATCCCGTCGATCTCGCCTGCCTCCAGGATTTCTTCCGGAATTGTGAGAAGGGCTGCGTAGATCAACATCATCGGGATGCCGACAAACTGCCAGACGGATACAAGAGCGAGTGTGGTCAGCGCGTATTCTTCTTTGCCGAGCCACGGGGCGAAGAGCGATTTGAGACCAATCATGTCCAGCATATCGGGGGCGATGCCCCAGATCGGCGACAGGATCAGTTTCCAGGCAAAACCGACGATCACGAAAGACAGGATCGTGGGGATAAAGATGGCGGAACGATAGAGCGCGGCAAAGCGCAGGCGCGGGTGGCTGAGGATTGCAGCGAGTGCCACACCGATCGGGTTCTGCACCAGCATGTGCACGATGAAAAACCAGAAGTTGTTGCCAAGCGCGTTCCAGAATTGCTCGGCCCAGATCGGGTCAAAGAACAGAGTGCGGAAGTTCTCAAGCCCGACGAAAACACGTTCCTGATCGATCCGGCTATAGAGCGCGAGGCGCAGAGTATTGAAGAGGGGAAAGATCATCACGGCTGTGTAGACCAGCACCGCTGGGGCGAGGAACACTATGATATGCCATCGGATGCGTCGGGGTTGCATAAGAGAGTAACTCCTTGGGAGACCGGGCGGCACGAGGCCGCCCGGAGGTCAGCAACAGCAGGGAGAATTACTGTTGCGGGGCGTACCAGCTGGCAAGACCTTCTTGCAGCTTGGCGCCCAGTTCTTCAGGCGAGGAGGTTCCTTTGATCGCCGCCACAGACGCACCCCAGGTATCGTTCTCGAGGTTTGGAGTGCCGCGCGACAATATTTGATACGTCGAACGGATGGTGCTCTCGCATTCGCCACGCCAGCTGATGAATTCCTTCGCAAGCGGATCTTCGATCTCTACCGGAGAGTTGGACAAAGGATAGAAGCCCGGCAGCGCGTTGGCGAAGATTGTCGCGAATTCCGAGCTGCCGACCCATGCAAGGAAGGTGCGCGCAGCATCTGCGTTCGGGCTTGCCGCATTCATGCCGATGCCAATGTCGGTGTGGTCGGAAATATAGCAGGTGTCACCGGCATTCATCACCGGCGGCTTAAATGCACCCATTTCGAAGTCGGCAAGGTTGTTGAAGCCTGACACTTCCCAGCTGCCCGCCGGATAAATCGCTGCACGGCCAAGTGTGAAGAGGTTCTGGCTGTCCGGATAGGTTTGTGCCTCGTAGCCATCGCCAAGGTATGCGCCCCATTTTGCGAGCGTCGCGTAAGGAGCAACCCACTGTTCGTCGGTCAACTTCTGTTCACCAGCGATAAGCGCTCGACGACCTTCTTCACCCTTCCAGTAGTTCGGACCAATGTTGTTGTAGCCCATTGTGGCTGCTTCCCATTGGTCGTTGGTGCCCATCGCCATCGGAATGTAGTTGCCATCTGCCTTGATGGCTTCCAGCGCCGCAAAGAACTCTGCCTCGGTGGTAGGAACTTCCAAGCCCAGCTCTGAAAAGGCGTCCTTGTTGTAGATGAAGCCGTGAATGACCGACGCCATTGGAACACAGAAGCTCGCCGAGCCGTCGTCTGTCTGCCATGCGGATTTGGCAACGTCGGAGAAGTTGTTCATCGCGTCCATGTCACTCAGGTCGCTCAGGTGCCCCGCTTCATACAGCGCGAGGGAGGCGTCAAACGGACGGCAAGTGATCAGGTCTCCTGCGGATCCGGCATCCAGTTTGGAATTCAGAACTGCGTTGTACTCAGCTGGCGCAGAGGGTGTAAATTTTACCTTGATACCTGGATTGGCCGCTTCGAACGCCGGAATGATCTGCTCTTGCCACAGCGCGAGGTCGTCGTTGCGCCAGCTTTCGATTGTTAGTGTCACGTCTTCGGCGTAGGCCGTCGTGGCAACCAGCGCTGTGCTGGCCAATGCCATCTTTAGGATATTGCGTTTCATAGTGTCCTCCCAGGGTTGGTTTTCTTTTCAGGTTAGTTTCTTCAAGGCTTCGCGTAGGTGCCCGCCTGTTTCCTCCAGCAGGCTTTGGGCGGCCTCTGCCGAAGGCGCGCCGCTTGCACATAGAATGGCGGCCTTTACGTCTCCGCCGGTTCTCCGGAGTGCAGTGGATGCGCTGTCGTCATCGCACCCGGCGACTGTTTTTACGATTGCTTTGGCCCGCTCGCGCAATTTGATGTTGTCGGCGCGAAGGTTGACCATCAAACCATCGTGCACGTGGCCAAGCTTCACAGCCATGAGCGTGGACATCATGTTAAGCGCGATTTTTTGAGCTGTTCCCGCGCCCATTCGTGTCGAGCCGGAGAGAACTTCCGGCGGCGTCTCCAAGCAAACAGAGATATTGGCTTCTTCGAGAAGCGGTGACCCTGCGTTGTTTGCGATCCCGATGACAGTTGCTTCGGCAGTTCGGGCGAGATTGAGAGCCGCGAGCGTATATGGCGTCGTACCACTGGCTGACACAGCGATAACCGTGTCCACAGCGTTTAGCTCCGCCAGTTCGGCCTCAAGGGTGTCGGTTGCATCTTCGGTGTCGCCGGGCATTTCCGCGTCGTGTGGGATGCCGCCGGCCATATGAATTCGAATTTGCTTGGGAGGTATCGAGAACGTGCCGCCAAGCTCCATTGCATCCGCAGCGGCCATCAAGCCCGACGAACCCGCAGCGACGTAATGGAGCGTGCCGCCTGCCGCAATGGTGCGGGCCATCGCCTCTCCACCTGCGGCGATACTTAGTCGTGCAGGGAGAGTCGCCTGCGCAGCTTCCGCTTGGGCTTCCGCGAGAATTTCGGCCACATCGGCAAGCGGTCGCGCATCAAGCCCGACGGCGCTTTCATGTCGTTGTTCTGTGGCCTTTGCAGACACGTGATTCCCCCTCTCGATTTCTAGTGAGAATACCTTTTAGATACCATTTGTCTACCATTTTGTTTTGTAGCTGCTGAATTTTGGTAAATGCAGGGCTAATGGTTTTGTTTTGTGGGTTCACACGCCGGCATAGGTATTATATAGGTATCTTCATGACAAAAACGCATACCATTCCAGTTTTGGCCATAGATGGTGGCGGTACGCGATGCCGGCTCGCCCTTCACGACAAGGGGAATCTTGTGCGTGTCGAAGCCGGATCTGCGAACGTATCGACCGATTTTGAGGCGGCGATTCGGCAGATTCGCGGCGGCCTGGCAACCCTCTGCGAAGAAGCTGGTGTGTCGATGCAGGCCCTTTGCGAGGTGCCGGCATATGCAGGTCTGGCTGGTGTGACCGGTGCGCGCATCGCCGATAGGGTTGCGGCATCATTGCCGCTGCAAAGCATCAAAGTCGAAGATGACAGACCCTCCGCACTACGCGGCGCAGTTGGCGATCGCGAGGGGTTTGTCGCTCATTGTGGGACAGGGTCGTTTATGGCGGCGCGGGTGAATGGCGTCATGCGCTTCGCCGGAGGATGGGGTGCGGTTCTCGGCGATCCATCGTCTGCACAATGGGTCGGTCGTCAATCGCTTGCACGAACTCTGGATGTGGCCGACGGGCTGGCTGCAAAGTCGGAACTATCCGAAGCTCTTCTGGAACGGTTTGATGGCACCGCTGGTATTGTGGCGTTTGCGGCAACAGCATCTCCAGCTGCGTTTGGCGGGTTGGCACCGGCCGTTACCAAAGCGGCGGCCCAAGGTGATGTCTTGGCGCGATCGATCCTGCGGGATGGCGCGAAAGGCATGGCCGAAACCATGCAAAAGATGGGTTGGAAGCAAGGAATGGCGATCTGTTTAACGGGCGGCATTGGTCCTTTCTTCGCCGAGTACATGCCTGAGGAAATGCAGGTTTGTCTTTCAGAAAGACAGGGCGAGCCGTTGGATGGTGCATTGGCGCTGGCAGAAGAGTTCGGCAAGGAGATCGCAGATGGACGTGACTGAATTTCTTTCGCCCAAAGAGTGGCTTGGCCGATCTGCGGGTCCGCGCTACGTACAACTTCGCCGCCGTCTGGAAGAGGGCATTTCCTCTGGCGTTCTGCCTCCAAATAGCTCTTTGCCGCCAGAGCGGGAAATCGCGGAACTCACCGAACTGTCTCGTGTGACCGTTCGCAAGGCCATTCAGGAACTTGTGCGGCAGGGGGCAATCGAGCAGCGTCAAGGATCCGGCTCTTTCGTGCGTGCGCCCGTTGAAAAAGTGGAGCAATCACTGTCTCACCTCACGTCTTTTACTGAAGATATGAAGCGGCGCGGAAAGGACACGACATCCAAGTGGTTGGAGCGCGGAGTATTCATGCCTTCGCCGGACGAGGTGGTCGCGCTGGGTCTTGCTGCGGGAGATTCAGTTTCGCGCATTTACCGTTTGCGTGAGGCGGGCGGGCAGCCGATGGCGCTGGAGCGTGCGTCCCTACCACTCGATATTCTGCCAAATCCGACGGAAGTTACGACGTCGCTTTATGCTGTGCTGGAACGCAATGGCCTTCGGCCGGTGCGTGCTGTCCAAAAGATTTCCGCGATCAATCTTGAGCCGGTGGAAGCAGAGCTTCTGGGGGTTGCTGAAGGCACGGCGGGCCTCAGCATTCAACGGACGTCTTATCTCGAAACCGGTCGGGTCGCTGAGTTGACCCGATCTATCTATCGCGGCGACGCCTACGATTTCGTGGCCGAGTTGCGCCTCTCCTCCTGACCCTTTTCTGCGAAAGGCTGCCGAAATGTCTGCTCAAACCGCGACCCGAATGAAGCGTGAAATTCTGGAAATTCCGGAGGCTGTAGAACGTCTGTTTGGCGTCGGTAAAACGTCGGTACAAAAAACGGCTGCCGAAATTCGCGAACGCGATCCTCGATTTCTTCTATCTGTAGCGCGGGGGTCTTCAGACCACGCCGCCAGCTTTATGAAGTATGCGAGCGAGTTACTCCTTGGCCTGCCGATGGCATCGGTTGGTCCGTCGATCAAATCTATCTATGGGGTGGATGTGGCCGGTGACGGCGCGCTCTGCATCTCTGTATCTCAGTCGGGTCAAAGTCCCGATATCGTCCGCCTGACGGAGGCCTTTGGCAAAACGGGTGCGTATACTGTGGCGGTCACAAACGACGTCACTTCGCCGCTTGCCATGGCAACAAATGCGACCCTCGATATTCATGCGGGACCTGAGCTGAGTGTGGCCGCGACAAAGACGTTTGTGACCTCGATGGTCGCGGGCCTTTGGTTGTTGGCTGAGATCAAAGGCGACGCGGACCTGCTCGATGCGATCTATGCTTTGCCGGAACATCTCGAAAAAGCGACTGCGTGTGACTGGTCCCCTGTCGTGGACGCCGTTGACGGGCGGTCGCTGTTTGCGTTGGGCCGTGGCCCAAGCTGGGCAGTCTCAAATGAGGCGGCCTTGAAGTTCAAGGAGACCTGTCAGATTCACGCGGAAAGTTACTCCACCGCTGAAGTCTTGCATGGGCCTGTGTCGATCGTCGAAAGCGGGTTTCCGGTAATTGCCTTTGCAGCGGGAGATGCAGCCGAGGAGAGTGTGGCCGAGGTCGCTGACGCCCTGGTCGCCAAGGGCGCGCATGTTTTTGCGACAACAGACAAAGTGCAAGACGCCGTGACCCTGCCACACGTGCGCACGGATCACTGGATTACAGACCCGATTGCGGCCATCGTGTCGTTTTACGGCATGGTGGAGCAAGTTGCGGCAGCACGAGGCATCAACCCCGACGCGCCGCGGCATCTAAAGAAAGTGACGGAAACTGTATGACCTCGCTGAACACCACATTTAGAGGTGGCCTGATTTTTGATGGCAATTGCCTGCATGAAGGCTGGGCTGCGCGTTTTGAAGACGGACGGTTGGTTGAACTCGGTGCGGCGGCAGATGTCTCGAGCAACGAGGTCGTAGACCTTGGCAGCGACATTCTTCTACCGGGCTATGTGGATGTACAGGTTAATGGCGGCGATGGCGTCATGCTGAACGATGCGCCAACGGTGGACACGCTTGCGCGCATGGCGCAGGCGCATCGCAGCCTCGGTTGTCGGATGATCCTGCCCACATTGATCACGGACACACCCGAAAAAACCACGGCAACCATCGCCGCGGCAGTTGAGGCCGTAAAGCAGGGTGTTGACGGGATCGGTGGCTTGCACCTTGAAGGACCGCATCTGTCGGTGGCGCGCAAAGGTGCCCATGATGCCGCGTTGATCCGTCCAATGACGGACCATGACCTGGCAGAACTCTTACAAGCTGCTATGGATTTGCCTGCGCTTTTGATCACGCTTGCACCCGAAAACGTCACTCGGGAACAGGTCGCGGCACTCGTGTCTGCTGGGGCGGTTGTGTCCCTCGGTCACACAGACGCGGGTTTTGACACTTGCATGGACTACTTCTCCTCAGGCGCGAGTTGCGCGACCCATCTTTTCAACGCCATGAGCCAGCTGGGCAATCGCGAACCGGGGCTTGTTGGGGCAGTTCTGGCCTCGGGAAAGGCGGCGGCTGGACTGATCGCTGACGGCATTCATGTGCACCCGCAGACCATGCGCGCGGCATGGGATGCAAAACGCGGGCCCGGTGAGATTTTTCTTGTGAGCGACGCAATGGCCGTCGCAGGAACCGCTTTGGACGGCTTCGAACTGGAAGGCCGCAGGATCAATCGAAAAGAAGGCCGATTGACTCTTTCCGACGGCACGCTGGCAGGCGCGGATCTTGATCTGACGACTGCAATTCGAATTCTGACAACAGACGTCGGGGTGCCTTTGGAGACAGCTTTACGGGCCGCGACGTCGGGCCCAGCAGCAGCCATAAATCGTCCGGATATGGGGAGCCTGAAACTGGGCGACTCACTCTCGTCGGTTATTCGTTTGCACGCTGACCTTTCAGATTTTTTGCCTTTCCCAAGCTAAAACTATCAGCCTTGAGTCCGCAGCATACCCAGCTCAAGCTTCTGTTATTGTTAAAAATTTAATTACACGGCGCGTCGGTTTTCGAAAGGATTGACCGTCAGTTGACGTGGATCAAGGCCGGTTAACAAACTGCTTACTATTTCAGCAGCGTACTGTCGAAAGGACTTCGCCGTGCGCCGCGCTGACTCGCGTTACCTCAAATTCACAGGCTCCCTAATGGGATGTGTCGCCATGTTGCTTTTCATGGCTGGCGTGGCATTTCCCCAGATCGGCCACGCGGCGGCGATGGGATTTTTGGCAGACGACCTGATCGTGATCTGCGGCGCGAACGGGGCGCAACTGGTGCGAATTTTGCCGAGTGGAGAGGTCGAAGAGATCGCCCAAGGACAAGGACGCACCGCTCCGGGATCCGACTGCGTAACATGTGACGCCTGTACCGCCGTATCTGGCGGCGATGCTTTGGATCGGGTCGGGATTACTTTCGAAAAACAGGAAACTGTGCCGCTTCAATGGCAGGTGTGTGAAAGCACAGCTGTGGTCCGATTGCGGTTCGATGACCCGCAGGAACGCGGCCCGCCAACACAACCTGAGTTTGTTGAAACGAACGGCGCCATACGTGCGCAGACCGCTGCGGGCCACTGCAAAATTGAGGCCCCGGCATGAAGAACACAGCTTTCTTCTCACGATTTCTCGCAGTCATTGCGGCTCTGGTGCTCAGCTTCCTAAGTACGGCGGCAACCCCGCTCAAAGCGGATAGCCTGCAGAGTTTTCTTCCGGAATTGACACCTGCCGAACTTTACCCCGGTGCCACGTCTTTTGGTGCGGTGCGTGATGACGTCCCTGTGGCGCCTGTTATCAAAGACGGAGACACGGTTGCCTGGGCATTTCTAACCTCTGACTTTGTTGGAACGACAGGTTATTCCGGCAAGCCGATCCATGTGGTCGCCGCCATCGACGCGGACGCGGTTTTGACCGGGGTGAAACTGGTCAAGCACAGCGAGCCGATTGTGCTGATTGGCATTCCGAATTCCCGCATGGTGGAACTGACCGAAGGTTACACGGGGCTCGACCTCAAGATCGAGGCAGCCACGGGTGGTGAGGGGCATGACCTTGATATTATTTCCGGAGCCACCGTCACGATCATGGTGATTGATGACAGTCTGGTGCGTGGCGGCATCAAGGTGGCGCGGGCCCTCGGGCTGGGGGGTCTGTCTCCGGTCCAGACAGGGCCCAAACGGGAACTGGATTTGTCGATCACCGAGACCGAAGACTGGACAACCCTTGCCGGTGACGGATCGGTCCGGCGACTGACCCTTGATGTGGGTCAGGTGAACGCCGCTTTCGAGAAGATGGAAGACGCGCGGGCGGCCAAGCGACCCGAAAAGGGTGAACCTGACGACACCTTCATTGATATGCATATGGCGCTGGTCAGCGTGCCGGCGATCGGGCGCTCTTTGCTCGGCGAACACGAATACCGCAACCTTGTCGACTGGCTCGACGAGGGTGAGCACGCCATCCTGGTGCTCGGACGCGGAACCTATTCGTTCAAGGGATCAGGGTATGTCCGCGGTGGGATATTCGACCGTATCCAACTTATTCAGGGTGATAATTCGGTGCGTTTTTTTGACAAAATGCATCGTCGTCTGGGGGCACTAGCCACGGATGACGCCCCGAGTTTCCGCGAATTGGATATTTTCAAAATCCCTGCAGATGCGGAGTTTGACCCGACCGAGGGGTTTCGCCTGCAACTTCTGGTACAGCGCTCCGTCGGGGCGTTGGACCGGGTCTTTCTTACATGGGACCTCGGGTACACTTTACCGGAACGTTTCATGTTGCCGCTTCCAAAGCTCGCGGTCGTAGACGATGCGTCGGACGAAGCGGCGGCCAAGGCCGACCTTTGGAAGCGCATCTGGAAGGACAAAACCGTCGAGATTGCGGTCCTATGCAGCATGCTCTTGGTACTGACGGCGACTTTCTTCTTCCAGTTTCAGGCAACCTGGAAGCCGCGCCGGTTCTACTGGTTCCGCATCGGTTTCCTTACCATGACGCTGTTTTTCATCGGCTGGTATGCCAACGCCCAGCTTTCGGTCGTGAACATAATGGCTTTGGCTGGCAGCCTGCGATCCGGGTTCACGTGGGACGCTTTCCTGATGGATCCACTGGTCTTTATCCAGTGGTTTGCAATTGCCGCGGCATTGCTGTTCTGGGGGCGCGGGGCCTATTGCGGCTGGTTGTGTCCGTTTGGTGCCCTTCAGGAACTGACCAATCAGATCGCGCGCTATTTCAAAGTGCCGCAATGGACCTTGCCGTGGGGCCTGCACGAGCGTTTGTGGCCGATCAAATACATGGTCTTCCTCGGTCTATTCGGTGTTTCGCTGGCGTCCATTCCGGTTGCGGAACAGCTTGCGGAAGTCGAGCCGTTCAAGACCGCCATTATTCTCAAATTTGTGCGTGACTGGCCGTTTGTGGTCTTCGCGTTGTTGATCCTTCTCGCAGGTCTTTTTGTCGAGCGGTTCTACTGTCGCTACCTGTGTCCACTGGGCGGCGCGTTGGCCATTCCGGCCCGAATGCGGATGTTCGACTGGCTGCGACGCTACAAGGAATGCGGTTCGCCCTGCCAAACCTGCGCCAACGAATGTCCGGTGCAGGCGATCCATCCCACCGGCGAGATCAACCCCAATGAATGCGTGAACTGTCTTCACTGTCAGGTGCTCTACCAGAGTGAAGACAAATGTCCCGTTGTCATCCGTCAACTGAAACGACGGGCGGCAACAGGCTCTTCGGAGATCAAGATCCCTAGCAAGGACGCTCCGAAGAACCATCCCAATGCGAAGAAGACATAATCTCTGAAGGAGGCAAGAATGTCTGAAGACACCAAAAACAACCTCACCATGACCCGCCGCGGCATGCTTGGTGCAACTGCAACAGGGGCCGTTCTGGCGACCACCGGCGTAGGCGCGACCATGATGGGAGCCACCCCTGCTGTGGCGGCTAACAACTGGCATCTCCAGCCGGGAGATCTCGACGAGTATTACGGTTTCTGGTCCTCGGGTCAGACCGGCGAATTGCGCATTCTTGGTGTGCCGTCCATGCGCGAGTTGATGCGCGTTCCGGTGTTTAACCGCTGCTCGGCCACTGGCTGGGGACAGACCAACGAGTCGCTGAAAATCCTGACCGAAGGGTTGACCGAGGACACCAAAGCCTTCCTCGCGGCCAATGGCAAACAGACCTACGACAACGGCGATTTGCACCACCCGCATATGTCATTCACGGACGGCACCTATGATGGCCGCTACCTGTTTATGAACGATAAGGCGAACACACGGGTCGCTCGCGTCCGCGTTGACATCATGAAGTGCGACAAGATCATCGAGATCCCGAATGCGCATGACATTCACGGTCTGCGTCCGCAAAAGTATCCGCGCACGGGGTATGTCTTTGCGAATGGCGAGCACGAAGCACCATTGGTGAACGATGGTTCCGTACTGGATGATCCAAGCCAGTACGTGAACATTTATACCGCCATTGACGGCGACACCATGGAGATCGCATGGCAGGTCATGGTGTCGGGTAACCTCGACAACACTGACTGCGACTATCAGGGCAAATATGCCTTCTCGACCTCCTACAACTCGGAAATGGGCATGAACCTCGCCGAGATGACCGAGAACGAACTCGACCATGTTGTTGTGTTCAACCTTAAGGAAATCGAGGCGGGCATCGCGGCAGGCGACTACCAGGAACTGAATGGCGTAAAGGTTGTGGACGGTCGCAAAGGGTCGAACAAAAACTACACCCGTTACATTCCGATCCCGAACTCGCCGCACGGCATCAACACCGCCCCCGACGGCAAACATGTTTGTATCGCCGGCAAGCTGTCCCCGACAGTGTCGGTGATGGATGTCGAGAAGTTGGACGATGTGTTCTACAACGATGCGGATCCACGCTCTGCAATCGTGGCAGAACCTCAGTTGGGGCTTGGCCCGCTACACACTGCGTACGACGGTCAAGGCAATGCTTTCACCACCCTGTTCCTCGACAGTCAGGTGGTGAAGTGGAACCTCGACGCGGCAATTCGTCAGTTCGCAGGCGAAGATGTTGATCCGATCCTCGACAAAGTCGATGTGCAGTATCAGCCGGGTCACAACTCGACCTCCATGGGTGAAACCAAGGATGCCGATGGCAAATGGCTGGTGTCGATGAACAAGTTCTCCAAGGACCGCTTCCTGAATGTCGGCCCGCTGAAACCGGAGAATGAGCAGTTGATCGACATCTCAGGCAACAACTTTGAAGTTGTGCACGACGGTCCGACGTTTGCCGAACCGCATGACAGCATCATCGTGCGCCGTGACATCGTGAACCCTCTCAACGCCTATGACCGAAACGACCCGACTTGGGCGGAAACACGTGCCCAGGCAGAAGCAGACGGCGTCGATCTTGATGACTATCAGGAAGAGTTCATCCGCGATGGCAACAAGGTGCGTGTCTATATGTCCAGCCAGGCGCCGACGTTCTCGATGGAGAGCTTCACCGTGAAGCAAGGCGACGAGGTGACAGTCATCGTGACCAACCTTGATGACATCGATGACCTGACTCACGGCTTCTGTATGGCGAACTTTGGTGTCGCAATGGAAGTCGGGCCTCAACAGACCGCATCGGTGACATTCGTAGCGGAACGGCCCGGCGTGCATTGGTACTACTGCCAGTGGTTCTGCCATGCGTTGCACATGGAAATGCGCGGTCGCATGTTTGTTGAACCACGGGACGCGTAACCATGAAACTCTGGCCCCTTTCTTTGGCTTTGAGCCTTGTGACGTTGCCCTTGTGGGCGGCGGAATGGGACGTTCCGTTGCGGGACGGGGCCATAGCACAAACACTGGCACAGGCGGCGGATGGAGACATCCTTCGCCTGAGCGCCGGCACCTATCACGAGGCGGTTGTGCTGGACCGCCCCGTGACGCTGGATGGCCGTGGTCATGCCACCTTGGATGCCCAAGGGCAGGGTAGCGTGGTCACAGTCACCGGCGATGGTGTCACAGTCAAAGGCCTGACGCTTGTCGGATCAGGAGACAGTCACGACACAATCGACAGCGGGATCCAGCTGAAAAAAACAGCCTATGCACCACAAATTCTAGATAACGTGCTGATCGGCAATCTCTATGGCATCGATATACACGGCGCCAAAGATGCGCTGGTTTCGGGCAACCGGATCGAGGGTCGACAGGATCGCCTCATGAACCGGCGCGGCAACGGGATTTACGTCTGGAACGCACCGGGCGCCATCGTTGAAAACAACAAGGTGCGCTGGGGTCGAGACGGAATTTTTGTGAATTCCAGCAAGAAGAACGTTTTCCGCAACAACCTGTTCCGGGACCTGCGATTTGCCGTGCACTACATGTACGCAGACCGATCCGAGGTCAGCGGTAATATTTCGATCAACAACGACCTTGGCTATGCGGTGATGTTCACCTCGAACGTCGAGGTCAAAGACAATGTGTCGATCAACGACCGAGAGCATGGGGTCATGCTGAACTATGCCAACCGGTCGGTGATCACCGGAAATTATGTGCGCGGTGCCAAAGAGAAATGCACGTTTCTCTACAATGCGAACAAGAACACATTTGCCGATAACTGGTTTGAAGGCTGCGGTATTGGCATCCACTTCACAGCGGGCAGTCAGGACAACAAGATCCACGGCAATGCATTCATCGCAAATCGCACGCAGGTGAAACTTGTAAGTACCAAATGGCACGAGTGGTCCGAAGACGGGCGCGGCAATTTCTGGAGCGACAACGCGGCCTACGATGTAAACGGGGACGGAATTGGTGACGCGCCCTACCGGCCCAATGACAGCATGGATCACATCCTTTGGCAGCAACCTTCGGCCAAGCTTTTGCTTGGTTCGCCTGCAGTACAGCTGGTGCGCTGGTCGCAATCCGCCTTTCCTGCACTTCTTCCCGGCGGCGTGATCGACAGTTTTCCCCTAATGGCACCGGTAAAACCGGAAGCCGCAAGAAAGGTGGACCATGACGGATAACATTCTGAACATTGATCGTCTGAGCAAGGATCGCGGCAGAACGCGTGTGTTGCACGATGTGTCCCTGTCCGTGAAAGCCGGAGAACGTGTCGCCCTGTTGGGCCACAATGGCGCGGGCAAGTCGACACTTATCAAGACGGTTCTCGGTCTGACGCCAATCAGCGATGGCGCTGTCGCAATCGCCGGTCACAAACCAGGCAGCAGTGCAGCGCGCGCGGCCACAGCTTTCCTACCCGAGGCCGTGAGTTTTCACCCGGCCCTGAGCGGACGCGAGCAACTCGCTCTGTTTGCGCGCCTGTCTGGAGTGAAGGCCGACATCGCCGGTATCATGGAAAGGGTCGGTCTGGCGGATGCGTTGGACCGTCGGATCGGAACCTATTCCAAAGGTATGCGACAACGTCTCGGGTTGGCGCAGGTGTTGCTCGGCAAGCCGAAACTGGCGCTTCTGGATGAACCGACCAGCGGGCTTGATCCGATCTCCCGTCAGGACTTGTACGCTATCATTGACGAACTGGCGCAAGACGGCTGCGCTGTGTTGATCGCCAGCCATGCGCTGACCGAAGTTGAGGCCCGCACTGATCGGATCGCAATATTGCGCAAGGGACATCTGGTTGCGGATGATTCATTGGCCGGGTTGTCGGCTCAGGCAGGATTGCGGACACGCCTGCGTATGAGAGCCTCCGAAGGCAAGGCCGATCAACTGGCGGCCCAGACCGGTGGGCTCAGGATCAACGGTGCCTCTGTCGAGATTGAAATCGAAACGCCGGACAAGATGGACGCGCTGCGCCGTATCGCGACGCTTGGCGACGTGGTTGTGGATGTCGATATCGCGCCACCCAAACTCGAAGACCTTTATCGCCACTTTGCTCAGGAGGGCGCGCAATGACACGTTTTCTTGCAATTGCACATGCAGAGATGCGCATTCTGGCGCGCAACAGATGGCTGTTTGTGGCGACACTGATCATGCTGCTTTTCGCGCTTGCACTTACATTTGCCGGCAGCGCGCCGACTGGCACGCTGGGTGTCGATATGCTGACGGTGTCAGTGACGTCCATGACGACACTTTCGGTTTATCTGGCCCCCTTGCTGGCCTTGATGATTTCATTTGATGCGGTGGCCGGCGAGGCCGAACGCGGTAGCCTTGGTCTCTTGCTCAGCTATCCGGCTGGGAGAGGAGAGGTGCTTTTGGGCAAGTTTGCGGCCCATCTTGCGGCGCTGGCCATTGCGATGATCACCGGATTTGGTGCGGCTGGCGCGGTGGCCGCGTTCAACGGGGGTGCCAGTGCGGAGAGCGTTCTTGCGCTGTGTCGTCTGATTGGCACATCGATCCTGCTAGGTGGCGTGTTCCTGACTCTAGGCTATTTTGTTTCTGCGCTCGCACGCAGCAGCGCCGCGGCAGCCGGTATGGCCGCGGGCCTCTGGCTGATTTTTGTCGTGCTTTACGATCTCGGCTTGCTCGGAGCGGTCGTCATGGACGGTGGGGGCTGGTTCACGCAAACCGTCTTCCCTTGGGTCATGGTCGCCAATCCGGCAGATGCCTTCCGACTGTGGAATATTGCGGCCTCTGAAGGCGTCGCACTCAGCAGCGGCATGGTTGGCGCGGCAAGTGTACTGCCGGTATGGGCCGCGCCTCTTTCGCTGCTCGTCTGGCCGCTGATCGGCTTCGCACTGGCGCGCGCTGCGTTTCGGAGAGTTGAGCCATGAAACACTATCTTTTTCCGTTAATGGCAGTATTTGCGCTTGTTGCCTGCAAGGAAGACGTGGCCAAGGCGCCGCCCTCTCCGGTGCCCTTGACCGAAGAGGCCTTGAGTTTCTTTTGCCAGATGAACGTGGCTGAACATGGTGGACCGAAGGGACAAATTCATCTTGAGGGTTATCCAGCGCCGTTGTTTTTTGCGCAGGTGCGAGATCTGGTTGCTTATCTCAAAATTCCGGAGCGGGACGCGCCAATTGTGGGTGTGTATGTGAGCGACATGGGTGTCGCCGCAAGCTGGCAGGAACCCGGAGTGGAAAACTGGATCGCTGCGGATCAGGCGCATTTTGTAGTGGATGCACAGGTTGCCGGTGGAATGGGCGCGCCGGAAATAGTACCATTCGCGGAACTGGACGATGCCGCAGAATTTGTTGCGCGCTGGGGTGGAACGGTAATGGCATTGGACGCGATACCGGACGCCGCCGCGCTGGGCGCCGTTGATCTGAACGCACCATTGGAGACACCGACATGAGCCAAATGAACCGTCGCCGCTTTCTTGCAGTGTCCGCTTGTGCTGCAGGTTTCGCAGCAAACGCAGCGGCAGCGGCACCTGTGGCCGAATGGCGGGGCGTCGCACTTGGCGCGCAGGCCAGCCTCAAAGTTTCCGGTCTTGCGCAAACAGAGGCCGACAGCATTTTTGCGGAAATGCAGGCTGAGTTGGAGCGGCTGGAACAGGTGTTTTCGCTATATCGCGAAAGCGCGCTCACCCGCTTGAACCGGACGGGAAATCTGGCCAATCCTGCACCAGAGCTGTTGGAAATTCTCAGTCTGAGTGACCGAATTAACACCGCCAGCGGCGGTGCGTTCGATCCAACGGTGCAGGCGCTCTGGAACGCCCATGCGGAAGGCGGCGATCTTGATGCCGCCAAGTCACGAGTGGGCTGGACCGATGTGACTTTTGACAGCGCCGCGATCAGGTTCAACGCACCTGAAATGGCCCTTACGCTGAACGGCATCGCCCAAGGGGCTGTGACAGACAGGATCGCTACACTTCTCAAGGCCCGAGGGCTGACCGATGTGCTTATTGATATGGGCGAGATTTCCGCGCTGGGAAGCCGCGCTGCCAATGAGCCTTGGCGGGTAGGCGTGATCACCCCACAGGGCGACATCCTGCGTAAGCTGACCCTGTCCGACCGTGCACTGGCAACCTCTGCGGTTGACGGGTTCCGCCTGCCTGACGGCGCGAGTCACATCCTTCACCCGAAGGGTGCGGAAACTGTACAGTCTGTCGCGAGTATCGCAGCTCCCTCTGCGGCTCTCGCCGACGGCCTGTCGACAGCGGCATGTTTGATGTCTCGTGATGCCGTTATGCACATGGTCGCTCAATTTGACGGTGCTGAGGTGATCTCTATGATCTGAGTGGGTGTCGTAAACGGACCAGACCATCAATTGCCATCTCTCCACGCTTGACGAAACAGGCCACATGAAGTGCCCTGTTCCCGGCGCGGTTGGAGGATGGCAGAATGAAATCACGCACCAAAGTTGTGGTCATCGGGGGCGGCATTGCCGGATGCTCGACGCTTTATCACCTCACGCAGGAGGGATGGAGCGATGTGATGTTGCTGGAGCGTGACGAATTGACGTCCGGGACGACTTGGCATTCTGCGGCACAGGTCACCAACTTTGGCATGACGCAGACCATGGTGGGCCTAAAAAGCCACTCGATCCGCCTTTATCAGGATCTGGCCAGCGATCCGGATTACCCCATCAATTATCACCATGGTGACGGGGGTATCAGGCTGGCCAATACAGAAGCGCAGATGCAGGGGTACCGACACTTTGCGAGCATGGCACGCGGGATGGACGTCAACTTTGAAGTCATCGACGCCGAAGAGTGTGCTCGACGGCATCCGTTGATCTCCACTGACAATCTTCTCGGCGGATTGTGGGATCCTATGGACGGCGACATTGATCCGGCCCAGCTTTGTCAGGCGCTGGCCCGCCGCGCCCGCAAGGCAGGTGCGGAGGTGCATCGCCACACACCGGTTACAGCGCTCAAGCAGTTGAAAGACGACACGTGGGAAGTCACGACCACGAAAGGAGTCGTGCACGCCGATATTGTTGTAAACGCATGCGGTTATCGCGTGAACGAAGTGGGGGCGATGATGGGTGTGCACCATCCGGTAGCGTCGATGGAGCACCAGTACTTTCTCACAGAGGAAATCCCCGCCATCCGAGACGCAGACCACCGCATGCCGCTGCTGCGTTGCCCGATCAGCGACTACTACTGTCGGCAGGAAAAGAACGGACTGCTGCTCGGGTTCTATGAGCAGGATTGCAAGACGTGGGGCATGGACGGCATCGATCCGGGCTTTGCCAACGCGCTGTGCCCCGACGATCTGGATCGTGTTACGGACGTGCTGGAAGGCGCCTTTGAGCGTATGCCCGCGCTGATGGAAGCGGGCATTCATACTGTCATCAACGGGCCCATAACCTACACCATCGACGGAGCGCCTTTGGTTGGTCCGATCCCCGGGAAACGCAATGCGTTCTGCATCATCGGACTTCGGGCGGGCTTGGGCGAAGGTGGCGGACACGGCTGGTTGCTGGCGCAACAGATTGTACATGGTGAGGCTTGCTATGACACTTGGGTGATTGATCCGCGCCGTTTCACGGGGCATGGCAATGTGGAACTCACAGCGCTCAAGGCGATCGAGGACTACCAGAACGAGTTCCGGTTTCATTTTCCACATGAACATCGTCCGGCAGGGCGTCCGATAAAAACCACGCCGCTGACACCCGTTTTCGCCGCAGCAGGCGCGGAGTTCACAGTGGTGAACGGTTGGGAGCGGATCGATTACATAAAGCCCACCGCCGGATTTCAAGAAATACACGGGTTTGACTTCACCGAGGCGTTCGCTGTCGAAGCTGCCGAAGTGGAGGCCGTCAGCTCTGGTGTCGGGTTGAGTGAAATCAACGGGTTCAATCGGATCGAAATCACAGGAAAGGACCGGCATGCCTTTCTGGATCGTATGATCTGCGGGCGCCTGCCGCGCAAAAACGGGCGGGTTGGTCTGACGTATCTGCTGAACCATCATGGGATGATCAAGGCAGAAGCAACTCTGGCAAACTTACCTGCGAGCGACCGTGGACCTGAGCGGGTATGGTATGGCTCTGCGGCTGCCAGCGAGTTCCACGATATGGATTGGCTACGGGCGCATGTCCGTGCGGATGAGGACGTGGATATCCGGTCCCTGACCAATGACCAGACCATTTTGCTTTTGGCGGGCCCCAAGGCGCGGGACGTTTTATCTGCCGCATCCCGAGGGGATTGGACAGCAGAAGGATTTCCTTGGTTGTCGGTGCGCGAAGCCTTTGTCGGCGTCGCTCCTGCGACCGTCATGGCGGTGAGTTTTTCTGGCGAGTTGGCTTATGAAATCCATGTCCCGAACGCCCAGCTCTATGGCGCCTACCTCGCCTTGCAGCGCGCGGGTGAGGTGCATGGTATGTCGTTTTTCGGAGCGCGGGCAATCGAGTCAATGCGACTGGAAAAGGGGTATCTGCACTGGAAAGCGGAGTTGTTGACCGAGTTTGACCCATTTGAAACGGGGCTTGCCCGGTTTGTCGACATGTCAAAGGTGGACTTTGTCGGACGGTCTGCCTTGCAAGCACGCCAGCGCGAACAAACGCAGAAACGATTGGTAACGCTCTCGGTTGGAACGGACAGGGCACCGGCGCATGGTGGCGCGTCCGTGATGCTTGGCGATCAGGTGGTGGGGACCGTGACCTCCGGCGCGTGGGGGCATCGCACGGGGCTGAATCTGGCGATGGCATTTGTCGAGGGTATCCAGTCTGAAGTCGGGAAGACGCTGGAGCTCGACATGTGCGGTAGCAGGGTTTCCGCTGAGGTGATCACTCCAAGTCCTTATGATGCGGACATGGTGCATCTACGCAGCTTTTATTGACGGGTCTGTGTGTCGGACTGACGGCGATTGTGCCAGATCAGTATGCCCGACAGAGTGATCAGACCTGCCCCCATGAGTGTGGGTAAGTCTGGCGCATCGCCAAAGACAACAGCGCTCGCGACCGCCATATAGACAAGATAGCTGTAGGAAAATGGCATCAGAAAATGCGCTTCGGCGAGCTTGTGTGCCCGTATCAGGAATTCGTGCCCGGCCCATGCAAATGTGCCGATTGCAAAAATGAGCCCCCATTCGAGCGGGGCGTCCGGCATATGCCACGTCGTGACGGCCAAAGGGGCAAGACAAACTGTCCCCACGATTCCGAGTGCCAGCTGCATGATGGCCGGATGAACATCGCCGGCAAGCTTTCGAGTCAGAATGGAATAGAATGCCATGCTAAGCGCCGGGATCAGCATCATTGCTGCCGCCCACTCGATATTGGCATCAAAGGGCCTGATGACCACGAGCACGCCTGCAAACCCGATACCAACAAATGCCCATTGGCGGGTGCCGATGTGTTCTCCGAGTAGCGGACCGGAGAGCAAACAGACGAAAATCGGTGCGGAGAACATGATTGCGGATGTGACGGTCAGAGACAGGAACTTAAGAGCAACGAAGTTGACGATTGTCGCGCCAACCAAAAGTCCCGCACGAAAGAAAAGCACGGCCCAAATCCGCTGGGGCAGCCTGAGGCGTGCAGGATCCCCGCGAGCGACGGTGATACATGTGATCGCGCATTGAACAGCATAGCGCATGAAGGCCAGTTGCAGCGCGCCAAAGCCCGCCGCAAGCAACCATTTTGTTGACGTGTCCGTCAGCGTAAACAGAGCATTGGCGGCCAGCATGAGCCCCACCGCAAGGGTGACGGCACTGCGACCGCTGTCGCCCTGATCGGCATCAGCCATCCTTGAACTGATCCACGTAGTGATCCAGTACTTCCGGCACGAGACGCTCGCCCATGCCGGCGTCAACCGCGCCTTGGAGGGCGTCAAGCGTGTTGCCCCCCATCAGGGTTTCCAGTCCGGCATCCTTGGTCATCTGGACATAGTACCCGACGTCTTTGGTCGCGTTCTTGATAGAGAACTGCATCTTGGACGCATCGCCTTGGAGCGCGTACCCGGCAATGAAATCCATCATCATCGAGTGTAGGGGACCAGAGGACACTACGTTGTAGAGATCCTGTCGTTCGATGCCCATCTTGTCAGCCATCGCGAACCCTTCCGTCAGTGCGTTGACCATGCATTGCGCAAAGAAATTGTTGATGAGCTTGGTGGCGTGGCCCGCACCAAGAGGGCCAAGATGGAATACGTTTTCGCCGAGGTCGTCCAGAACCGGTTTTACCTTTTCAAACGCCGCCTTGTCGCCGGCGCCCATGATATTGAGCAATCCGTCAATGGCCTGTTGTGGCGTACGACCGAGCGGTGCATCAAGGTAGGCACTTCCAGCCGCAGCAGTTTCTGCGCCGAGCGACTGGGTGGACGCGGGCAGGGACGTACCAAAGTCAATCACGGTGCTGCCCGGTTTCAGTCCAGCCAGAATGCCATCCTCGCCGTGCATAAGGCTTTCGACTTGTGCGCTGGTGGCGACGCAGAGCATTACGATATCGCTGGCTTCTGCAACTTCGCGTGCGTTGGAGACCTCTGTCGCGCCCGCAGCAACAACCTCGTCCACCAAGGGGCGGGAGCGATTGGCGGTTACAGTAACAGAGTATCCGGTGTTCAGAAGCCGCTTGACCATCGCGCTGCCCATCAGGCCGATGCCGATATATCCGATTGCGGGTTTGCTCATTGATTTGATCCTCTCAATAGGTTTACGGCCGCCCGTCTGAGCGACCCAAATAGGGTTGTTCTGAAGGCAGCTACATCACCGCCCCGATTTGCCAGGGGACGAACTCGTAGTCGCCCAATCCCTGAGCTTCGGATTTGCTTTGCTCGCCGCTCGCCACGGCGAGGATCATTTCGTAGATTTCCTGACCCTTTTCCGTCAGGCTGGTCTCGCCGGTCAGTATCGTGCCTGCGTCTATGTCCATGTCTTCTGACATCTTGGTCGCAAGTTCGCTGTTTGTGGCGAGCTTGATTGTGGGCGCTGGCTTTGACCCAAAGGCGGAGCCGCGCCCCGTGGTGAAGCAGACAATGTTGCAGCCACTCGCGATCTGGCCCGTGACGGACGCGGGATCGTAGCCAGGGCTGTCCATGAACATCAGGCCGCTTTCGCGGATCGGCTCCGCGTATTTCAGAACGCCGTTGAGCGGACTGGTGCCCGCCTTGGCCACAGCACCGAGCGACTTTTCAAGGATGGTGGTCAGCCCGCCGGCCTTGTTGCCGGGAGAGGGGTTGTTGTTGATCGAGCCGCGGTTGCGTTCAGTGTAGTCTTCCCACCAGCGGATCAGCCCGATGAGCTTTTCGCCCGTGGCTTGGTCCTTTGCGCGCTCTGTGAGCAAGTGTTCGGCGCCATAAACTTCGGGCGTTTCCGCAAGCACTGTGGTCCCGCCCTGCGCGATGATCAGATCACTCGCGTAACCAAGCGCTGGATTGGCAGTTATCCCCGACCACGCATCCGACCCGCCACATTGCAGCGCCACTTTCAATTCGGAGGCGGGGCAGGGTTCGCGTCGCGCGGCGTTTGCCAGCGGTAGCATCGCGCGAATTTTCGCGATGCCCGTTTCCACCGTTTTGCGAAGTCCGGCCACGTTTTGGATATTCATGGTTTGAAAGAGGGGACCTGAGGTCAGCCCGTAGGCTTCGAGCAGCCAATCGATCTGGTTCATCTCGCATCCCAGCCCGACCATAAGTACGCCGCCGTGGTTCGGATGGCGGGCATAGCCCCACATGACACGCTGGAGCGCCTCGAAACCGTCCCCCGAGTCCGCCATGCCGCAGCCGGTGCCGTGCACATAAGCAACCACGCCGTCAACATTTGGGTAGTCTGACAACTCCTCCGGGCCGAAGGCGGCAGCGATCATCCGCGCCGCCGTGGCCGAGCAGTTCACCGATGTAACAACCGCGATATAATTGCGGGTACCCACGCTGCCGTTCTCGCGGCGATACCCCATAAAGCTGTCGATGCTTTTGGCGGGTGCAGGCGTATGCAGGTTGGTCGCATATCGGTACTCCGTCGCGACCCCACGAAAGGCAATGTTGTCTGTGTGCACGCGCTCACCCGCGGAGATGTCGCGGGTGGCATAACCAATTGTCTGGCCGTACTTGCGCACAGCGGCCCCTTCGGAGACCGGTGCCACGCAGACTTTATGCCCGCGCGGCACCGCTGTTTTTATGTCTACGCCGTCCACCCTCTCTCCGGCATCCAACCGGGAGGTGGCAACAGCGACAGTGTCGCTTTCGGAGAGTTTCAAAAGCGACATGCCGCTGTTTCCTTCAGAGCAAGAGGGTGACGATGTTAGGCCAGATCAACAGCACCGACAGAGCCAGCATCTGAATGCCGATAAAGGGCAGGAAGCCTTTGAAGATATCGGTCAGAGAGATGTGGGGCGGGGCTACGGATTTCAGGTAGAAGGCCGCTGGACCAAAGGGCGGCGACAGGAAACTGACCTGCATGTTCATACAGAACAGAACCCCGAACCAGATCGACACATGCTGTGGCGACAACTGCCCTATAAAACCGATTTCCTCGATTGGCAGGCGTTTCACGATTGGCAGGAAAACGGGAATGATCAAAAGAACGATCCCGACCCAATCCATGAAAGCCCCCATAAAGAGCAGAATGACCATCATCGTCAAAAGCACCAGCATTGTGGGCATTTCACTGCCAACGATCATGTTCGCGATATAGTTGGGACCGCCAGCCAGCGTGTAAGCTCCTGCCAGTGCAGCTGCGCCGATGGTGACCCAGATGATCGTGCCGGTCGAGCGCAGGGTACGCATCAGGCTGTCCCAGACAAGCTCGACTTTGCCAGGCGCCCGCATCAGCCAGTATCCGATCACAATCAACATAATGACCCAGCCTGCGATCAGCTTGTCGCCGATGCCGATCAACATTGGCAACACAACTGCAGCCACAATTGTTCCGGCGATAACAATGACCGCTTTGGTGCGATGCGTGACAAAGAAGGCTTTCCATTCGTCAAAGGACTTTTCCAACGCGACGGAAATCAGGAACACTGCCAGCGCTCCCATGCCTGCTGCCTCTGTGATGCCGGTAATCCCGCCATAGATGGAGCCAAGCACAACACCGATCACGGTGAATGGTGGCACAAGACCCTTGCCATGTTCCCAACCTGTGGCGGTGCGTTCCTTGCCAAAGACAAACAGAGCGACCACTGCAGCGCCAATCGAGAAGATCGCCAAGGGCAGCAAGTGATAGGTCATCCCGAGCTTGATTGGTTCGTCTACCAGATCGGGGTTCGCGTTGATGCCCGTCACCGTGAAATACAGCGCTCTCAGGAACAGGAGCGCGCCAAAGCCTGACCCAAGCACGCACAGGAATGCGCCAAACAGGCCAAGTTTTTGCAGGCCTGTCGGATCACCCGGCTGCGGTTCAGGCAGGGGGGCATCCTGCGGGCGCAGCTGGGTGCGGACGACAATGTACATGATGATGAAGCTGGCCAACATGAAGCCGGGCACGAACGCACCGGTAAACAGCGCCTTGATCGAGGTTTCCGTGATCAGCCCGTAGATAATCAGAACGATCGAAGGCGGGATCATGGTGCCGAGAGAGCCGGAGGCACAAATCGTCCCGATGGCGAGGTTCTGATTATAGCCCAAGCGCAACATCTGCGGCAGCGCAATCAGGCCGAGAAGAACCACTTCGCCGCCGATGATACCGGACATTGCAGCCATGATCACCGCCATGAGCGAGGTCACGATTGCAACACCGCCACGGACCCTGCTGAGCCAGAAGTCGAGCGAGTCATACATCTGTTTGGCGACGCCGGAGCGTTCCAGCAAGGCTGCCATGAAGATGAACAAGGGCACTGATAGCAGGACGTATTCCGTCATCAGATCAAATATTTTCTGCGTCAGAATATAAAGCGGCCCTGTCCCGGGCCTTCCTGTTAAAAGCCCTTCCCCAAAGGTCCAGGGCGCCATCAGCAGAGTAGGCTCGAACTTGAGGATCATCACCAGCAAGGCCAACACGGCCGAGGCAAACCCAAGCGGCATGCCAATCGCCAGCAAAACGATAAGTCCGAAGACTACGATTATGGAAATAGTGCCGATATCCATCAGTCAGACCCCACGCTTTTCTTGATCATTTCAAGTTCATCCTCGTCGATGTCATCCGCTGCCGAATGGGTCACCGGTTCGAGGTTCCAGTCCGAGATCACGTTGATCACTGCCTGTATGGCAATCAAAGCGACCACGATCAGGATGGTGGGTTGCACGGTCGCCGGAATGGGTGGATCAAAAGCCGTGCCGAACATTTCCCATCTGTAGAATTTTGTCACAAAGACCTGTTTGTAGCTGCCGAAAATCAGGAACACGGCGAACACACAAATCAGCAAGGCACCAAGCACATCGAAGGTGCGCTGCATCCACCGTGGTACGACGTCATAGAGAAGAAATATCCGGATATGGCAGCGCTGTTGCATGGCATACAGACCGGATAGCAGAAACAGATAACCGCCAAGCCAGAGCGTGAGTTCGTTTGCCCATAGGGTCGGCGCTTCGATCGCATAGCGCAGGAAAACCTCGTAAAGCATGACCAGCGTCATCGAGATGATCAGGATCATTGTGATCCGGCCCACAAAAATCGCGATCTTGTCGATTTTTCTCCAGTCCTGAAATTCCATTGGCGCGATCCGCACGGTACGCACACCGATGACAAAGATAATTGGCAACAGAACCAGAGACAGCCAGTCCAGAATATCGGCGTAGCCGCCAAACAGAGCGGGCATGTCAGGCGTCACATCCTTGCGGTAGTGAAGCTGGCTCATCTGCTCCAGAAGGCTTTCGTTTGCCGGCGGGATAAAGCTCAGAATGTAGGCGGGGGTGTGCCAGACGGCCCAACCTGCGCACAATAGAAACGCGAACGGAACAATCCACTCGATCAGCGCCCCCGTGGATATGATCGGTGATCTCTCTGCTGTGTCTGTCACGACGCCCTCCCCGCGTTATGCCACTTTGTAGTGTTCTATGAAGGCCCGATCCGGAGTCACACCGATCCCGGGCCCTGTCGGGATTTTGACCCGACCGTTGTTGTCTTTGACTTGCTGCTGAATATTGAGCGGTTCTTGCAGGAGGTTGTCACGGAATTTATTGTCCGTGGTATCAAACTCCAGCATTGGTTCCCAAGGGTGCAGTCCGCCCGGTAGAGGTGGCATGGCCGCCAGCAGTTGCAGGTTTGTCGCCACTGCGACTGCACTGCCCCAGACGTGATTGATCACAGGTGTGAAATGCGCGTGACAAAGCGCAAGTACCCGCAAGTATTCGCTGATCCCGCCCAGTGCGCAGACTTCGGGCTGGGCGATGTCCAGCGCGCGGGCCTCAAGGAGTGATCGCCAACCCCAACGGTTGAATTCGGCCTCGCCCCCGGAAATGTTGATTTTCAGCTGAGCACGTAACTCGCGATACCCGTCCAGATCTTCAGGCGCGACGGGTTCTTCAAACCAGTAAGCCTCCAGCTCCTCCAATCCGTGTCCGACGTAAAGCGCGTCGCTTGTCGTGTAGCAGTGGTTGGCGTCGACCATGAACCGGAACGTCGGACCGACGCCCTCACGAACGGCCGCTGCCAGCGCGAGGTCTTCTTTGGGGCCAAGGCCGACTTTCATTTTTGTCGCCGCGAAGCCGGCGTCGCGGATCGCGGCGGCTTCGTCCACAAAGCGGCTGCGGAGCGTTTCAAACGGCTCGGGACGCAGCATCATTCCATAGCCATAGACCGGGACATCTTCGCGGTGGCGTCCGCCGATCATCTGGGACACGGGCAAACCGGCGATTTTGCCGGCAATGTCCCAAAGTGCGATATCCACCCCCGACAACGATTGCAGAGGCATGCCTTTTTGGCCGTGGTCGCGCAGCAGATTATAAACCTTGTGCCAGATCACATCCCGATCCAGCGGATCCATACCAATCACCAGCGGCTGGATCACTGTTTCGACAATCGCCTTGTTGGCCAGAGCCACATTGCCCGGTCCAAAGCACTCGCCCCAGCCTGTCACGCCTTCGTCGGTGGTGACTTCGACCAGATGCGCGCTGCGCTTGTCGTAATATTGTTGCGAGTATCCCAGCACCTCCGGCATGTCATATTGCAGGACGTGGCTGGTGATTTTGGTGATTTTCATTGGGATAACAGCAGGTTGACTGCGGGATTGCTGTCGGCCGCGAGGGGGGCGGCCGACAACAGGGAGGCAGCGCGATCAGTCCGCAGACATCGCGCCCATGCCTACCAGGAAGTCGATGTGGCTTTGGAGCAGAGCCTTCGCTTCCGGTGTGGTCGCAAACTCTTCCCAGCCGGCTTTCACAGCGGCGCGGAACTTGGCGAGCTCTTCAGGAGACCATTCGTAGAGGTTTACGCCTTTTTCACGCAGAACCTTTGCGTTCTGGGCGTTCTTGACCTCGTTGATGGTGGCGTTGTGCAGCGCGAGGCTGTCCATGGCCACTTCCATGATCTTGCGGTGATGCGCAGGCATCGCCTCCCAGATGTCGGTGCGGCAGGCCAGGTGGTCAGCCGGCATCGAGTGGAAACCAGGGAAGTTGGTGTGCTTGGCGATGTCATAAAGACCCAGACCAATGTTGTTGGTCAGGTTCGCGGCGTCGGCGCCATCGATGATGCCGGTTTCAAGCGCGGTGAAGATCTCGTTGAAGTCCATCACGATCGGGGATGCGCCGAGGTTCGCGAAAACCTTGGTGGCGAGACCCGGAGGCGAACGGAATTTCCAGTCTTTGAAGTCTTCCACGCCACGGATCGGACGGGTCGATGACAGCGATTCCGGACCGGGGATCCACCAGCCAACAAAGCTCATGTTGTGCTGTTTGTAGAGCGTGTCCACAGCTGCGCGGCCGTCGCCGTGCAGCAACCACGCCATCTGCTGATATGGGTTGGCATAGCCGCCCATCAGGTCGCCAGTGAACTGGAACGCCGGGTTTTTACCGGTCTGGTAGGCGCCGCCGGTCATGTCGCAATCCAGAATACCGGTTGCAGCTGCGTCAAAGGTTTCCGCCGATTTCACAACCGAGGACGAATAGAACATCTCGATCTGGATTTCGCCGTTGGACATTTCCATCACGTCGTTGACGTATTTTTCCGCGAGCTGGCCGGACAGGGTTTCCGGCGAGAAGTGCGTCTGAATGCGCAGTGTGGTCTGTGCGGACAGGGCAGACGCTCCGATGGTCAGAGCGGCGGCTGCCGCGAGCAGTTTATTGGCCTTCATAGATCTTTTCCTCCCTTAGATCTGTCAGTCTTGTCCCAACGGTTTGCCGTTGATGTATTTTGGTATGACCAAACTAGCCAGTGACCTAGGGTGAGGCAACAAAATAGTTGAAATATCGAAAATTTTGAGATTTTATTCGAACCACGAAATTATTTTTGGTTGGACCATATGTCGGAGGCGCGTGAATTCGGATGACGAGCATCTATGAAAACATGCGGGACCGACTCGTAAACGGACATTTCAAGCCGGAACAAAGGCTTAAGGCTACAGAACTTGGCGATGAGCTTGGATGCTCTGCAAGCGCCATGCGGGAAACCCTGTTTCGTTTGTCCACTGTCGGTCTCGTTGATTTTCAGGAGCAGCGTGGTTTCCGTCTGCCTGCCAGTTCTCTTCAATTACAGCAGGAGCTCACCCAGATGCGTATCCTGTTGGAATGCGAAGGTGCCTGTTTGTCGATTCGCTTTGGAGATCTTGGATGGGAGGCCCGCCTCACCGCCGCCCACCACAAATTGCGCCATATCGAGTCACGGGTCGAAGAGGGTACGACGGATCGCCAAACCTTGATCTTGTGGACACAGGCAGAGCTGGAGTTCCACCAGACCTTGCTGGAAGCTTGCGGGTCTTCGCTTTTGCTCAGCCTGCACGAAATGGTCTATCAACAGTTCCGGCAACAACTGATCACGACCGATCGGATGTTTGTTTTTGTGCCGGAAAACATTGATCAGCACCAAGGCATCATCGACGCCGCGCTGGCCCGTGACGAAGCCCTTGTTTGCAACCGTATCACCGCGCATTTGTCGCGAAGCCTAGTGGACGCAAATACCGCGCCGTTGACCGTCAGCCTTGAAGCGCGGCGTCAGGCGCTTGGCATGTCCTCTTCCAGATAAACCGAGACGATTTCGTCAAACGTCTCTTCAGCCTGAAAGCCTAACTCCAGAGCTCGCGATGGCGCAAAGTCACGCGGCCAGCCATCGACGATTTTGGCAATTGATGCGTCCGGCACCTTATCGATCAAGGCGACAGCCGACTGACCGGCGGCTTTTCGCAGCGCTTCAATCTGTTCCTCCACAGTGGCGCTTAACCCCGGCATGTTCAGCGCCCTGCGGCCGCCCAGCAGCGCCGTGTCCAGAGCCGCTGCATGGGTCAGAAACCCCGCTGCTGAGCGAGGTGACGCGTGCCAATGCCGTACGCTGGTGGAAACAGGCAACGCTGCGCGCTGACCGTTCAAAGGTTCGCGAATGATGCCTGAGAAAAAACTCGATGCAGCGAGATTTGGTTTGCCGGGGCGCACACAGATCGTTGGAAGCCTGATGGAAATACCGTCCACAAACCCTTTTCGGCTGAAGTCCGAAATCAGCGTTTCGCATATCAACTTCTGCGCGCCATAGCTGGTTTGCGGCGCGCAGAGGAAGTCGTCGTCGATCTTATCTGGAAACGGGCCGCCAAAAACGGCAATCGACGACGTGAACACCAAACGCGGGCAATAAGCGCTTTCTGCCGATGTCGCGCGAATGGCTTCGAGCATCTCCCAGACCGGAAACATGTTCTGCGCGTACCCTTTGTCAAAATCCATCTCCGCTTCGCCAGAAACAATCGAGGCGAGGTGAAAGATCACATCGGGCCGTCGCGTTACCAGATTTCGAAGCACAGCGGTGTCGGTCAGCGATGCTTCGACATAAGTGACACCTGCAGATGGGGAGTCAGGCGTGACAATGTCGCACACGGTTATGGCTTGATCCGGTGTGATTGGATTTGATGCCAGACGTGAAATCAGCTTGCGCCCGACCATGCCTGCGCCGCCGAGGATGAGAATTTTCGTCATTGGGTCATTCCGTTCAGGTCACGCAGTTCCTGATAAAGGCCGCTGTGGTCGCGCTCGCCGCCGCTCAAGTCTTCGATGTAGCGCTGAAAGCGTGCTCTGACCTGCTCCGTCATCGGAAGGTGCAGGGAATGGGACAAGGCTTCTTCAAGCGCGTTGTTCAGGTCTTTGAGCTGTAACCGCGACAATCCTCCCGGATCAAAATTGCGGGTGGTCATACGTGCGCCGTGCTGTTGAAGAATTGTACTGTCCGCAAATCCGCCTTTAAGGGCATCCCGAACGGCTTCGGGGTCAGCGCCACCTTCTTCGAGCAGAAGCATTGCTTCGGCGACGGCTCCGATGGTGACAGCGACAATGGCCTGGTTGGCGAGTTTTGCCAGTTGGCCGGACCCCGTTGGCCCAACGCGCACCGGGCGTCCCATCAGCGACAAGACAGGCGCAATCCGTTCGATAACCCCGGTGTCGCCCCCTGCCATGATCGCCAGCGATCCCGCCTCTGCACCTTTTGTGCCACCGGATACAGGCGCATCCACGAAGTGTATTCCTGCGGTTTCCAAAGTTGCAGAGACGTCGCGCGCATCCGAGGGTTTGGTCGAGGACATGTCCACCCACACGGCGTCCCGATCCATCGCTGGCGCACAGGTCTCAACCAACGCTTTGGTGATGGCGCCGTCCGCGACCATACTGATTACAACTTCTGCATTGGCAACGGCACTCTCTGCAGTTGGGGCGATTGTTATGCCATCAGCCTCAAGCCCCTCGCACTTGCCAGCGCTCCGGTTCCATACGGTCAACGGCACCCCGCCATGAGCCAGATTGAGCGCCATCGGGCGACCCATAAGTCCGACACCAAGCAGCGCTGTTTTGGGCAATTCCATCCCCGGATTCCTCCTCTCGGCAAGCGGTTCATTTGCCATTAAAAACATCATGCGCTTGACTGTCGCAAGATTTCTCGGTGTTTTTGGCGGCGATGTTAGCGCTCAACCCGGCGCGCGGAAGACCAATGCCGCGCCGACGCGATGCCGACGCAATACCGACATGATACCGACGGGTCAGGGAGGACCTCATGGCAAAGATCACCAAAGACCAACTGCGCTCGCGCAAATGGTTCAACGACCCGGAAGACCAGGAAATGACAGCGCTCTATCTCGAGCGTTATCTGAATTATGGCTTGACCCGGGAGGAGCTACAGAGCGGCAAGCCGATCATCGGCATCGCACAGACGGGGAGCGACCTAAGCCCTTGTAATCGCCACCACATTGAGCTCACAAAGCGTGTGCGTGACGGTGTTATTGCAGCTGGCGGCACGGTGATCGAGATCCCCGTGCACCCGATTCAGGAAACCGGCAAACGCCCAACTGCCATGCTGGACCGAAATCTTGCATATCTGTCTCTGGTGGAAACTTTGTTCGGCTATCCCATTGATGGCGTTGTGTTAAATATCGGTTGCGACAAGACAACGCCCGCTCTCCTTATGGCGGCAGCAACGGTGAATATTCCTGCGATAGCTTTGTCAGTCGGGCCGATGCTTAATGGGTGGTTCCGTGGCGAGCGCACCGGTTCGGGCACCATCGTCTGGAAGGCGCGCGAACTGCACGCTGCCGGCGAAATCGACGACGAGGGCTTCATGGATGTGGTCGCATCTTCCGCGCCTTCGGTGGGGTATTGCAACACGATGGGTACTGCCACCACGATGAACTCTCTGGCGGAAGCTCTCGGAATGCAGCTGCCGGGTTCCGCTGCAATTCCAGCACCTTACAGAGAACGCGGACAGATTTCATATGAGACGGGAAAGCGCATCGTTGACATGGTTTGGGACGATCTTCGTCCGTCGGACATCATGACACGCGAAGCTTTTGAAAACGCGATTGCGATCAATTCAGCAATCGGCGGCTCGACCAATGCGCCTATCCACCTGAATGGAATCGCGAGGCATCTTGGCGTGCCTTTGGACAACAATGACTGGCAGAATATCGGTCACAAGATCCCGCTTTTGGTGAACCTCCAACCGGCCGGTGAATATCTGGGTGAAGACTACCACCGCGCCGGTGGCGTGCCTGCCGTGGTATCGGAATTGTTGAAAGCAGGCTTGCTGCCACACCCCGATGCGATCACTGCAAATGGACAAAGCATGGGAGCGAACTGCGAAGGGCGAGAGGTGATGAACCCTGCTGTCATCAAGTCGGTTTCCGAGCCGATTGTAGCCGAAGCTGGCTTTGTGAATTTGACAGGAAACCTATTTGACAGCGCGATCATGAAGACTTCGGTGATTTCGGATGAGTTCCGCGCGAAGTACTTGTCAAACCCGGACGACCCCAATGCGTTCGAAGGCCGTGCTGTTGTGTTTGACGGGCCAGAGGATTTTTACGCAAGGATTGATGATCCTGCTGAGAACATTGACGAAAATTGCGTTCTTTTCATGCGCGGCGCCGGTCCGAAGGGATATCCGGGAGGTGCTGAAGTGGTGAACATGCGGGCCCCGTCATATCTTCTGAAGCAGGGCATCAATGAATTGCCATGTGTCGGTGATGGGCGGCAGTCAGGCACCTCGGGGTCTCCGTCGATTTTGAACGCTTCCCCTGAGGCGGCAGATGGTGGCGGGCTCGCTTTGCTGCAAAACGGCGACCGTGTGCGATTTGACCTGAACAAATGCACCGCGGATATGTTGGTCGACTTTGAAGAGCTACAGAAAAGGGCTTCTGATCTTGTTGCGGCAGGCGGTTATGCCGCTCCTGAGAGCCAGTCTCCCTGGCAGCAGTATTTCCGGGAGATGGTGCAGCCGTTTGATCAGGGCATGACCCTGCGGGACGCGCCAAACTATCGCGACATCGCACGTAAACATACACCGAGGAACAACCACTAAATGGCTGATTTACTTGTCCTATGTAATGTCACTGATGAGATGCGCACGCGCCTCGATGGTGGTTTTGAGTATCAACTGGCCAAGGATTTGGAAGATGTTGATGCGTGGATGGAAACGCAGGGCGCCGCCGTTGAGTACCTGCTGACCGACGGCCATCTTGGCGTGCCTCAAAACATTCTGGCAGGTTTGCCAAACCTCAAAGCAATCAGTTCTTACGGCGTGGGATACGATAGCATCGACACCACAGTCACAAACGCGAGGGGCTTGCCCGTGTCCCATACGCCAAGCGTGTTGGATGATGAGGTCGCGACAACGGCTTTGTTGTTGTATCTCAGCGTGATGCGGAATTTCCCGGCTGAAGTGGCACACGCTGCGTCAGGAGCATGGGAACGTGACGGCGGACTCGGTCTGTCACGTTCGGCTGACAACAGAAAAATTGGAATTCTGGGGCTTGGCCGTATCGGAAAAGCTTTCGCGCGTAAGATGGAGCCCTTTAATGCAGACATCTGCTACACGGGGCGCAGCAGGCAGGATGTACCCTATCGATATTTTGCCGACTTGGCTGAGATGGCGGCAGAAGTTGACGCGCTGGTTTGCATCGCGCCGGGCGGGCCTGCAACGCATCATCTGGTGAATTCCGAGGTGCTGCGTGCCTTGGGACCTGAAGGCGTTTTGGTGAACGTGGGGCGCGGCTCCGTCGTGAACGAAGTCGCGCTGGTCGCGGCGCTGGATGCCGGCGAAGTTGGGGGTGCCGGTTTGGATGTGTTCGAAAATGAACCGCACATTCCACAGGCATTGCGGCAGAATCCCAATGTGGTTGTCACACCTCATATTGGCAGCGCGACGGTTGAAACGCGCCGCGCAATGGGTGACTTGTCAATCGACAACCTTCTGGAGTTCAAAGCCAGAGGGCGGATGATTACTCCTGTGCCGGAGTGTTCTCATTTATTCGAGTGAGGGGCGCGTCAGCGCCCCATCCATCCACCGTCTACAACAAGAATTTCTCCGTTGACGTAATCGCTTGCGTTTGAGGCGAGAAACACCGCAGGCCCGGCAAAGTCTTCAGGTGTGCCCCAGCGACCTTGAGGGATGCGTTCCAGAATGGCCTTCGAGCGGATTGGATCGTCCTGCAAGGCCTGCGTGTTATCCGTGGCTATGTATCCGGGTGCGATCGCGTTTACGTTAACCCCTTGGCCTGCCCATTCATTGGCGAGCGCCTTGGTGAGTTGACCGATTCCGCCCTTTGAAGCCGCATAGCCCGGAACAGTGATGCCGCCTTGAAACGTCAACAGAGACGCTGTGAAAATTATTTTTCCCGATCCGCGCGCAACCATGCCCTTGCCGATTTCTCGGCTCAGAACAAATTGGGCAGAGAGGTTGACCTCTACAACTTCGTCCCACCATTCATCAGGGTGCTCAGCGGCGGGCATGCGTTTGATGGTGCCTGCGTTGTTGACCAGTATGTCCGGCGCTGCACCATCGGCTTCCAGCTGGGCCACGAATGTATGCAATGCTTTCCGGTTAGAGAAATCACACTGATATGCTTTGAAGGACCGCCCCATTCCGGTAACAGCCTTCTCTACATCCGAGCCATTGAGCTCGAGAGAGGCGCTCACCCCGATGATATCGGCCCCTGCTGACGCCAGTGCTTCGGCCATGCCTCGACCGATGCCGCGTTTGCAGCCGGTTACGAGGGCCGTTTTGCCGGAGAGATCAAAACTTGAGAGAATGGTCATGCGTCTTCTCCGACTTTGATGAGGCTTTTCATTGCAGTTGGGCTGTTGTCCAGAGACTCAAAAGCTTGCTGGATGTCCTCCAGAGGACTCACGTCTGTAATGACCCGTTCGGAATCAATTGCGCCGGAAACGACAAGTTGGATTGCTTTTTCATAGTCTTCCGGTTCGTACACGCGCGCGCCGATCAGTTTCAGTTCCCTCCAGAAAAACTGGAATAAGTCGATCTGCGGCTTCTGAGCGTGGATGGCGACCATAACGATTCGGGCGCGGGTCGCCGCGCAAGCGGTCATTGCATCCACCCCGGGTTGCGTGCCCGAAACCTCGAACACAACATCCGCGCCCTTGCCGGACGTCCTTTCGTTGATAGTGTTCGGCAAGTCAGCTTCAACCGGATTGATCGTGTCAAATCCCATCGCCTGCGCGATTGCGAGACGATACGTGTTCACCTCGGAGATAACCACGTTGCCGCCTGCATCACGGGCGACCATCGCGCACAAAATCCCAATGGGCCCACCGCCGATCACCAGGACATCTTCGCCCGGTTTGAGCCCGGAAAGGCGAATGTCATGGCAGGCGACCGCGACAGGTTCAATGAGCGCAGCATGATCCATCCGCATGTCGTTTGGCAGAACGTGCAGTGTATGAGCGGGCACGTTCCAGATCTCCTGCATCGCGCCGTTTGTATCGAGTCCAAGAAACTTGAGGTTATGGCAGATGTGTTGATGGCCGGCATCGCAGGCAGGGCAGTTGCCGCAGTGGTCCAGCGGTCGGACAACCACCTTTTCTCCAACAGAGACGTTGGTCACACCTTCGCCAACGGAGGCGACGGTGCCTGACATTTCGTGCCCGATAACGCGCTCGAACCCAACGCGTCCGTCCATGTTTCCGTGAAAAACGTGCATGTCCGTGCCGCAGATACCGCAAAACGCGATGCGAACTGCAACTTCGCCTTTTGCAGGGGCTGGGGCCTCCATGGTTTCGACGGTGAAGGTCTTGTTACCGCGATAGTGGGCGGCTTTGATTGTGGTGGTCATAGTTTTCCCTTTCACGCGTGATGGCTGTCGCGCAGTTTGTCCCAGTCGAAGACCACACCTGTACCGGGCGTGTTTGGGGCCACTGCCAAATGGTCTTCAACCACCAACGGGCGCGTTGTGTATTGGTCGATCGGAAAGCTGTGTACTTCGAGCCAACCCGCGTTTGAACGAGCGGATACAAGGCTCACGTGCAACTCTTGCATGCCGTGACTACAGATTGGAATGTCGTGCTCCACGGACTGTTCGGCGACCTGAAGCCAGCCGGTTATCCCGCCGCAATTCGACGCGTCAGGCTGAATGAAGCTCAATTGAGAGTTGCGGAATGCATATTCAAACTCGTGTATCGTGTGCAGGTTCTCACCCATTGCGAGCGGCATACCTGTGGCACGCGCAATCTCGCCATATCCAAAGTAGTCGTCCGGAATCGTGGGCTCTTCAAACCACATGAGGTCGAAGGGTTTGAACGCGTGGCAGGCTTCAATCGCCTGAGGCACCGACATTGCGTAATTCGCGTCAACCATGAAAGGCCGATCTGGACCAAGCACATCTCGAATTGCGGCAATTCGGGTGACGTCATCTGCAAGATCAGGTTGGCCGATCTTGATTTTCACCGCGTTAAATCCGCTTGCGAGGTAGCCTTCTGTCTGAGCTACTAGCTTTTCGAGAGGGAAGTTCAGGTCAATTCCACCGCAATATGCGTTGCAACGGTCGGATGATCCCCCGGCCATTTTCCAAAGTGGCTGGTCCGCCTTTTTGCAGCGAATATCCCAGAGTGCGATATCAACGGCTGAAATGGCGAAAGAAGCGACGCCTCCCCTAGCAACGTAATGCATGTGCCATTGCATTGCGTCGTACAGGCTTTCGACGTCGTGCGCGTCTTTCCCAATCAGGAAGGGGGTAAGGTCGTGTTGGATCATGGCGGCGATCGCGTGGCCACCGCGTCCTCCTGTGTAGCTGTACCCAGTGCCTTCAGAGCCGTCGCTCAGGCGCACGGTTGCGGTGATTAGTTCAAAATGCGTGTGATCCCCGTGTTTGGCATCGGTGAGCACTTCGGCAAGAGGCAGGTTGAACCGGTTTACCGCGACATCCTGGATTGTTGTCATCTTGGCCGTCCCTCGTACATTGCGGGTCGCGCGGAACCTACAGTGGATTCGCGCTCAACTTGCAGTTTGGTATGACAAAAAAATCCAGAGGCGTCGAGAGGGAGTTGTGATTTGCCCTTATGCTTGGCTTTTGGCTTACTTTTTGTCATACAAAAATTGACTGTGGGCAAGTTTGCTCACGTCTGGAGTGGAACGGGATGCAAGACGCACCTTCAGAGACAAAAAAGAAGCGGGCGGCGGATGCGTTGATACGCACGTTCGAGCAGCAAATTTTTGACGGCACTTTGAAGGATGGCGATCCGCTGCCTCCGGAGCGCGAGATCGTTCAAAATTACGGTGTCAGCCGAACTGTAGTACGCGAGGCTGTGGTTGCCTTGTCAAACAAGGGACTGGTCGAAGCAAAGCCTCGGTTTCGTCCGGTTGTCCGTAAGCCGGGCTATGACACGGCTATTGAAACGGTAGGTGCCGTGGTCGAAAGCCTGATCCGCCAGTCAGGCGGCGTTCGAAATCTGTTTGATTTGCGTATCATGATGGAGGCGGCGCTGGTGCGCGAAGCAGCCCTGCGCGCAAACCGCGACCAAATCGCAAGGATGAAGGAGGCGCTAGCTGCCAACGAAGCCGCGATCGACGATTCCGAGCGTTTCTACGAAACCGACGTGATTTTTCATGGCGTGCTATATGAAATTCCGAACAATCCGGTTCTTCCGTCCATTCACAAGGCCTACACCGGCTGGCTTTCTTATCATTGGCGCCAAATGCCGAGGTTGCCGGACCGCAACCGCATAAATTTCGAGTCGCACAACCGGATATTCGAAGCCATCTTGCATCGTGACCCTGACGCTGCTGAGGCTGCTTTGCGCCGTCATATGGATGACGCTTGGCAGCAGGTGCGAGCCACCTTTGGCGAATTATAGGTGAGCGTCTGATGCGAATTGCGATTTTTGGCGCTGGATTGATAGGCCGAAAGCACGCCGAAATAGCGGGTCGGAACAGCGCACTTGCCGCAATTGTCGATCCGAACCCGGAAAGCCGAGAATTGGCTGATGGTCTGGGCTGCGCGCATTTTTCAACTCCGGAAGATTGTCTTGAAAAGTGCCAATTGGACGGTGTGATTATTGCCACCCCTAACCAACTGCATGTTACCCATGCACGACAGTGCATCGACAAGGGCATACCGACGCTGATCGAAAAGCCGATCGCGGATAAAGCTGCGCATGCAACCGCGATGGTGCAGGAGGCAGAGGCGCAAGGTGTTCCCATCCTTGTAGGACATCACCGGCGCCACAACGCGATAGTTCAACGCGCACGAAAAGCGATTGAGGAAGGCGCACTCGGTCGCATTGTCGCGGCAAGCGGGCATTTTCTACTCTATAAGCCAGATGACTATTTCGACGTTTCCTGGCGGCGGGAACCCGGCGCCGGCCCGATTTTTATCAACCTTATCCACGATATCGATCTTTTGCGGTACTTTGTTGGGGAGATTGTCGAAGTCGTTGCAATGCAATCGTCTGCGGCGCGCGGCTTTGCAGTGGAGGACACCGCAAGCGTTCTCTTGCGTTTTGAGACGGGGGCTTTGGGGACATTCTCGCTTTCGGATGCGGCGGTATCACCTTGGTCGTGGGAGTTCACAGCTGGTGAGAACGCCGCGTATCCGCATGCCAACGCCGCAGCGTATCAGATTTCAGGTACACATGGCGCGTTGTCGGTACCCGATTTGCGGTTCTGGCACCATCCAGAGACGCGTGGCTGGTGGGAACCATTGGATGAGACAACACTAGAGGCAGATCACCATGATCCGCTCCAGAAGCAGTTCGAACACTTCTGCGATGTGTGTCGGGGGGCGGCTCCAATTGTGGCTGGGAAAGAAGGTCTGCGTAGTTTGATGGTTGTCGAGGCCATTAAGCACTCAGCGGACAGTGGGGCAGCAGTCAAGTTGAGCACGCGCGACTGAAGACGCTAAATTTAGCTGTTTCCTAAACTCCAGATTAACTTTTTTGCCCCAGATTCGACGCCATTGGCCTTGGTGCGTTTGGAGGCGAAATACGTTTGGTGTTTTTCAGATTTTTCCTAGTAGTTTTGGCGCTGAATATTTGCTGTAACCGAGGGGTTCGGGCAGACATTCGGGAGTTGCCTGTCGAGGCGGATCGTTGCGCGATCTTTTTCGCTCTGACCGGAGGGGTTGCAACAGGATGTAAGCTGCCGGACGTCGGTGCATTCGGCCGCACACGCCGCTTGCCACCAGCGTCAGAGTTTTCGAAAGAGGCGGCCCCACTACGTACAATGGAAGAGGAGCAGGGCTATTTTGTCAGGTTTGCCTTCAATTCCGACACGTTGACACCAGAGTATTCCGCGCACTTGGATCGTTTGGCTGGAGTACTCGGAAACGTCGCTTTGGAGGCCAGCTGCTTCAAGCTTGTCGGACACACGGACACCACTGGCGAAGCTGCGTATAATCTTCGGCTTTCAGAACGGCGCGCATCACAAGTTGCCGCCTATTTGGTTGCCAAAGGCGGTGTCGACCCTAACCGGCTTCGGACCGAAGCCAGAGGGGAAAAAATAGGCCTTCCGGGAGTGCCCGGCGCGCACCCGCTTAACAGACGGGTCGAAATTCTCGCAAAAAACCGGAGTTCCGATGGCTGTTGAAATCATCAGGCCATTGTTGTTCGTGGGCTTGCTTTTCGGTTGGAATGCCTCGGCCCTCTCTCAAGAAAGCCACGTGGCTCTGCTCGTTGGAATTTCAAACTATGATTATCTAGATGACCTGCAGAACGCATCCAGGGATGCGCATGTGCTGGCGATCGAGTTTGAGCGTCTGGGTTACGAAACGAAGTTGGTGACGAACCCATCCAGAGCTGAAATGCTGCGAGCGCTTGCAGAACTGCGTATCCGAGCGTCGGAGGCATCTCAGGTCGTGATCTATATTGCCGGTCATGGCGTGCAAATTGGTGCACAAAACTATGTGCTTTTGCGGGATGCGCGCGCCTTTGAAGGCGGCTGGCAGGCAGGAAGCGTGTCGCTTCCGACGATTTTCAAAGCAGTTTCGGACAAACCCAGGCAAAAGATAGTCTTTTGGGACGCGTGCCGTGTTCCAGCGGTTTTGCAGCCGGCCACGTCACGGCATGGCCGCAACAATATTCCTGCTGGCAGCTATGTCGCTTATGCAGCGCAGCCTGGTTTTGCCGCATTTGATGGTTTCGATGGCAACAGCCCGTTTACCGCTGCACTCCTCGAGGAATTGCGTAGCTCGAGCGGTGCGCTCGAGGAAAAGATGCGCAAAGTGCGACTACGGGTGACCACAGAAACGGCAGGTCAACAGGTGCCTTGGACACAAAGCTCCTTATTACGATTGGCCTATCTCAGAAGTGACAGGGACTAGGAAATTTGGTCCGGCAAGTCGCTTAGCGGAATGAACCTTATGGCACCGACGAAGGCGTCCGCGTTGGTTGTTGGCGCTGGTGTGCCTGACCAAGTGTCCAAAGCTGGCGACGCGGCCCAAATGTTTGCAAACAGAAAGCCCGGAACTTCTGGCAATCGTGCATCTGCGCTGGTGACTTCAAAGATCAGCGTGTCTTCGGCGTACCAACGAATGCGATCAGGAAGCCACTCAAACGCGTAAGCACGAGGCTTTTCTGCGGCATCAAACCCAAGATCGATAAATCGGTTGTTTAGAACGCCATCTACAAACCAGGCGACGTGCAGCTTCGTCGTATCTTTTCCGAGGAACTCGATGTCGATTTCATCGTGACGCGTTCCATAGTACCGACCGGTGTAAGTGAAAAATCCAGTTATGACACCTTCGCCGCGCGCAGGCTGCATTTCGACCTCATACCGCCCATAGTGCGTGGTGGCCGTTCGCCGGATCGACGCCCCAGCGAACCCGTTTTTGCCAGTGCTCTTAGGTGAAAGAGACAGTTGCACGCCGTCATCCAGGTGTACCTGTTTTCGAGACCAATCGGTGTCGAAATGAGGATGGGAAAAATCGTAGTCCGCGACGTGCCAATCATTTGTCGGTGGCACGCGAAACAATTCTTCAAACCCCTCTTGGGCGGTTACGAGAGTCGCGCCAAAAATCATAAACACGCACCACAAAAGGCTCAGCCTACCAAAACGTCTCATCTTCGCACTGGCCCCACCAAGGTTAACGAAAGTTAAGGTTAACGCCTATCTCGCGCGCCTTGGTCAGGGTCTTCAAGGAAAAAGTTGTCTTTTGGTTAAGAGGCATAGAACGGCGGTTGAGGCAGGAAAAATAGGCCACCAAGTCGTTCGTTCCGGAACGTGCATTAAGGAAAAAGCAAGAAGCCTGCCGTATTCTCGTCCCATATTGTTTGGGATTTTAAGATGCGTTTTGAGTTTTCAGTCGTGCGCAAACCGATAACTATTCTGGCGGTACTTCTATTGAATAGCGGATGTATTGGGCCTCACGCGACCCTTGCTCCGTCGATTGCCCAGCCCAACACGCGTCCCGCGCGAAATTTTACGTCCTTTTCATTTGCCCTGCAGTGCATGGACCGGTTGCTAGCGCAGTCGCGTCGCGGTCAACTTCTGATTTCTTCATCCGGATTTCCGGATGAGACGCATGACGTGGACGTCGGCGCAGACGACATGTTGATCAATGCCATCAACCAAATGAATCGAACGAACAAGAAATATGTGTTTTTAGATCAGGCACGCATATCAGGCTTTGGTCAGTTGGAGATTGTAACCACGCGCAAAGAAGACGAGATCAAGCCGCGCCTCTATGTTCGTGGGTCAATCAGTCAGATTGATGAGGATCCGTCAGACAATGCGTTGACTGTTGGATATGATCGAGGCGCAGACAAGGGCATTACCGAAAGCTATTTGCGCGGGTCACGCAGTTTGTCGGTTGTGACTGTGGACATGCATCTGGTTGAGTTTCCAAGCCGGCGGGTTATCCCGGGAGCGTCGGTTGCGAACTCAATGGTTGTCACGCGAAAGCGGTTCGAAGCTGGAGCATTTGGTATCATTCAGGCAGGAACATTTGGATCGCCTTTGCGTATTGAACGCGTGGAGAGCCATAGTCAGGCCGTTCGAAATCTCATTGAAGTCGGGGCGATCGAACTACTGGGTCGCCATGCCGGCGTTCCTTATTGGACATGCCTTGAGAGCGCGTCGACTGATGCGAAGAACAACGAAAACTACGAACAGGATATCCGCCATCGTGGGAAAAGGGCGCGGGTGAGCGAAGCCCAGAAACATTTGTCGGCTCTCGGTTTGCTCGCAAAACACCAAGCAGGCGAACTTGATGTCGCTACGCGGCGTGCGCTTAGCGCGTTCCAATCTAGCAACAATTTGTTGCCAAACGGGATAGTCGATTTTGACACTTTGCGCGAGCTCCGCCGGAGTACAGCAACGCATTCCCGAAAAGCACTGCCAGCCATCACTGCTACAACGCAGCCCAAACAGGCGCGAATGCCCGTTCCAAAGCCTGTCATCCCGCGGATAGACGCGACGCCTGCCCGTGATCCAGAGTGTGTTGAGGAAGGTGATTGCGAGGAGGTCTACAAGAACCTCTATCATTTCCTCAAATCAAAAAAGAAAGAATAGGAAAGGGCCCGCCGTTCGACGGGCCCGCGTGTCTGGCGAGATATGACACGCATTCTGACTTACTCAGGGCAATCCCGCGCCAGAATTTCCACGCGACGGTTGTATCGGGATCCGCCTTGCTGGCCTTGCAGGGGTCTGTTTTCGCCTTCTGCCGAAACTTCAAGAATTCGACTGGGGTCCATCAATCCTGCTCGTAAGGCGTCAGCCACGATTTGCGCGCGTTCTCTGGCTAGTTCCAGATTTCGGGTGCTTGAACCGGAACTATCGGAATGTCCCACCAAATGCAGACATGCCCGCGTCATCAATGGTGTCTCAAGCACTTGAACAAGTACAGTGAGCTTCAACCGTGCATTGTCATCCAATTGCGCGCCGCCACGCGCAAAAAACACGTGGCTTTCTTGGGTTTCATCGGACAGGCCGGACAGTTCGGTGTCGTTCTGCGGCGTGTCGACAATTTCGCATTCCTCGGACATCACGCCGTATTGTTCGAACACCCTGTCGCATAGCTCTTGCGGTGACATGGCCAAGGCAGCTGTCGAAGCAATCACCCCAAATGCTGCAGGAAGCCCCACGGATATTAAAGCATTCATCGAAATTCTCCTTGGGGTGGAGATTATGTTAGATGCGCTAACAAAGAATGAACTTAACGCGAACAAAGGGGGAATAAATTTGGGCCGCGTTTACCAAATGTTTGGGTATTGAGGCAAATCTGAAGGCATTGATACGAAAAGTTTTTGGCGGTTCGCTCTATGAGTTCCTTTGCAACCACTTCGGAAAGGCACATTTGGATAGATGCTCTGCGTCTATTTGCGGGGCTATCTATGGTCGGACTGCATGCAACGGCCGATGCGGCGGGTCAGCCCTATCCCGACGCGGCTCCTTCCGATCGCATTGCGCCGTTGCTGCTTCGCTCAATTTTTTATGTTGCGCGGACAGAGCTCTTTCTGATGATCTCGATACTCTTGCTTCTGATGTCACTGCACAGAGTTCCCAGGACATATCGGCAGGTCATCAAGTTTCAAGTAGGTCGCCTTTTGGCGCCGTTTCTTTTCTGGACTGTTTTTTATGCGCCCTATGGCCTTATGAAAGCAGGTCAATTCGGCTATGGATCGGCAGAAATTGACCGGATTTCCGATCTTGGCGTATGGGCCAAATTTCTACTTTTGGGTGATGTGAAATACCACATGCATTTCATCCCGACGCTTTTGGGTCTGATCGTCTTTTTTCCATTGTATCGAATGTCGGAAAAACAACCTTTGTGGGGTCTGGCAGTTGTCCCATGTCTACTATTGAAACATCTTCTTGAGGGCGCGATCTATTCGCAATTCTGGCATAGTGATGCCCTGCCATACCTCATCCGAATTCTCAAGGTCACGACGTACATAGGCTATGGCATGGCGGCCGGTGCAGTACTTGGCATTTGGAACATGTCCGCCCGCGGCCTCCCAAAATCCCTGTTTTTCTTTGTTTTGGCCTGCGGTGTATTTCTGTTCGCATTCAAACTGATATCCACCGCAAAAGTTATTCAATCAGGTACATGGGAATACACATATGTGCCCGGGTATTGGGCCGACCTTTTGATGCCAGTTGTTTTGCTGATTGGCGCCATGTGCCTTGCTGACAAATTGTGGCCGGAATGGATCTCCCGGGCGGCAAAATATTCTTTCGGAATTTATCTGTGTCACCCCATCTTTTTGGACCTTGCTGAAATCGCTCTCCAAACAGTTGAAGCTTCGCCGATGTTGCAAGTCATCTTTGAGTTGGCATGGGTCGTTCCGACAACTGCGCTGTTTGTTTTTTGTATTTCCAGAATTCCGGTTCTGGCCTGGACGATCGGCCTTGGACCATTGCCGCAGATTTTGCCTCAGCGGACGATCCAAACTCATTTGAAACAGGAGAAATAGAATGCTCACAAATTGCGAAGACGTTGGGTTTGTTTCCATAGTCAAACTTGCAAGCAATCGCCTAACGGCAGCCGACTTGGCTCCCCTAAAGATCGCAGTGGAACGAGAGGTGGATCGCGGGAGGAATACCATTCTATTTGATTTAGGCGGTATTCGTCGCGTCACACGTTCCGGTTTGGCAGCATTAATCGAGTTGCAGAGCGAGGTTACGATCGACGTGAAACTCGGCTTTTTTGGCGCCCGACCTCATGTCGCCGGCGAAATCCGGCGGTGCCCACTTTCCTCTTTGTTGAGTTATCAGGACACCAGAGAACAAGCTCTCGATGTTCCGCATGTGCGCGCTCGGCGTCTTGCCGGGATGAAAGCGGTTGTGCTTTGTGCGGGGGCGGGCACACGTATGCGTCCGCTGTCGCTGGAGACGCCAAAGCCGATGCTCGACATCGCCGGCAAACCGGCACTTGAGCGCATCCTTGAGCATCTGGGCCGTTTTGGAATACGCGACTTTATTCTGAACCCAGGCCACGGTGCACCGGCGATCCACGGAGCCTTTGCCACAACGGCGCAAAGGTCGATTCAGTTCGCCAACGAAGGGGCATACGTGGAAGGCCATTGGCAGCCGTCGCCTGTGGGGTCTGCATCAACGCTTGCACGGCTTCAACTCCGTCAAAATGCGTTTGACGACGATTTCCTTGTGTTGTGTGGCGATGCGGTTTCGGACGTGGATGTTTGTGAACTCGTAAACTTGCATCGTGCCAAAAATGCGGATGTGACCATTGCTGCTTTGCGTGTGGCGCGTGAGGAAGTCGGGAAATATGGAGTACTTGTCACGGACGAGGACGGAAGAGTGCGGGAATTTTGCGAGAAGCCCGCACCGGAAGACGCGCAATCGACGCTGATCAGCAGCGGCATTTACGTTATAAATCCACGTGTTTTAATCGGGCTCTCGGAAGCTGTCGGAATTGATATTGGTTGCGATTTGCTGCCACGTATTCTGGCGCGCGGTGGAAAGTTGCAGGCTTATGAAGGTGTTTTTTCCTGGGCGGACCTTGGCAACACGCAAGACTACTTCAAGTCGCTCGAGCGGGTTATGCGCGGCGAAATACAAGGCGCGGTCCCTGAGGGTGCGCTAAATCGCAATGGAGTGTGGATTGCGCCGACTGCAAATGTGTCGGATCGCGCCGTGGTGATTGGGCCCTGCTACATCGGTCCGGGTGCCAAGGTAGAAGCCGGCGCGCACATTGAGGGGCCCGCGGTGATCGGGACGGATTCTCACATCACCACACGAACAGTGGTGAAGCGCGCGATTATCCAACCTCGGACACAAGTTTGCCCGGGAACTTGGGTGAACGGCATGATTGTCAGCAAAGATTGGGCTCTAGATCTGGACGCAAACAGCGATCTTCCTCCGGCTATCGAGGCGTTGGATGGCATTGTGGCGGCCAAGGAACAGGAGGTGGATATTTCAACTGCTGATCGATTGATGCAGGAGCTGATGGGATGAGGTTTTGGCTACTTCTCACAATGCTCACAGTAAACGTCCCGTCACCGACATTGGCGAACGAGGACAGATTTTGGATCATTTGGGAGCGCATCAAATACATTGGCCAGCACTGTCCAAATGGGGCGGCGTGTCTGGTGGACAAGACGTACGCCAGTCGTCCACTGGACACAGACAATACGGCATTTATCTACCGCCTTTTTGGCGTTTCTGAAGGTCGGAACCACGCGTCACATTTGCTTGGCGAACATCCGAATGCACCCCAAATTTGTCCAGACAACCAAGTACCTCTTGCGTTGGGTTTCGAACCCGAAGCCCTGCCGCGCAGCGAAAAAGTTGAGGCGTTGAGAGGTGTGCAAGCCCTGCATGTCGATTTGAACGGATTAAAAGCGCCGCCGGGGTTTGGAGACAATTTTGGGCAAGTATTGCACGCGAAATTCGTGAAACGGTTAGAAGCAGGTGGTGTGAGGGTTGTAGACAAAGATACTTTGTCTCGGTTGCCAGGCCAACCGGTCTTGAACCTCTACTTTTCGTTCACGAACTCTAACGGCGATTGTGATTACGCATATTCGGTTTTTGCCGCTCTCAATCAGGATGTCCTTCTGGCGCGTGACCTCAGGATAAAAATTCCGGCTGGAGTCTGGTCCTTTTCCACCGGATCCGCCGCCCGTGACCACTCCGGCAACGAAGAAGACGCGATACTGCGCGTGGCGAGCGCATTCCTGCGAGATCACCGCAAGGTCAACGGCCGTTAACTGGTCGGGAGTGTTGGCATTGGAAACATATTTTCGCGACTTCGAGCACAGGGTCCCGCCGGATTTCCCGCCAATGTCGCCCGCTAGAGAGCGCGTTTGGCACTTTTTAGCAGGTGCCTCATTTGCCTTTGGTGGATGGTATTTGACGTGGCGCTGGACGCAGTCTCTCAATCCAGACAATCTGGTTTTCTCTGTATTGGTGGCAAGTGCTGAAACGCTGTTTTTTGTGGGTACCCTGCTGACCTTTTTCGATATCTGGCGAGAGCAGGATTCTCCCAGAACTCCTGCACCTCGTACTCGGAAAGAAGCTGCCCTGGACGATGCATGCGATGCGATCGTCGTCGATGTTTTTATTGCGACATTTGACGAAACCTGCGCGGTGGTTGGACCGACGGTAGAAGCAGCTGTCGGACTGCAGGCGCCTGAAAACACGGTCGTGAGAGTTCACATCCTTGATGATGGCAATCGTCTTGAAATGGAACAGCTCGCAGGACGCTTCGGTGTCGGCTACATCACTCGTTGTGACAATGTCGGCTTCAAGGCCGGAAACTTGCGAAATGCGCTCTTCCAGACCTCCGGCGACTTCGTGCTAATTTGTGACGCGGATACACGTGTTTTTCCGGAGTTTTTGGAGAATACGCTTGGCTATTTTCGGGACTCCAAAGTGGCATGGGTCCAAACCCCTCATTGGTTTTATGACATTCCTGAAGGTGAAACCTGGGAAGACTGGGCTGGGCGACACACCAGGCATTTCCCTAACGCCATTGCTCGTTTTATGCGATTTGCCACAGCCCGCAGCAGGGTGGGCAATGACCCTTTTTTGTCCGACCCCACGCTGTTTTTCGACGTGATTTTGCGTCGCCGGAATCGCAATGGCGCCGCGTTTTGTTGTGGAGCTGGTTCGGTGCATAGGCGCGAGGCCATTTTCTCGCAGGCGATTGATCAAAAGGCGAAAGATCTGAACGTCCTGACGGACCGTCATGGATTCTCCGGCTGTGCACAGGCGTTGTCCTGCGTACGCTTGGAGCCGTATCGGTTTCACGTTTCTGAGGACATCTACACGTCGATCCTGTTGCACGAAAATCGAGACGCTGAATGGAAGTCAGTCTTTCATCCAAAGGTTGAGGCCCGCATGTTGTCTCCCTGGTCAATGAAGGCTTGGGCAACCCAGCGGCTGAAATATGGTGGCGGAACCTTCGACATAATGCTTCGCGATAACCCCTTGTGGCGACGGGGAATGTCCTGGCAAGCCAAGCTGCACTATGCCGCGACTTTTTGGTCTTATCTATCTGTTCTTTGGGTGCCGATACTCTTACTCGCGCCCGTTGCAGCCTTGCTTTTTGGACTGTCGCCAGTCAGCGCATATTCTGCGGAATTTTTTTTGTATTTTGTGCCCGCCATTTTGATCACCGAAGCGGCAACAGTTGTTGCCTGCAAAGGCTACAATGTGGGAAAGGGGCGCGCTTTGGCCTTGGCGACCTTGCCTCTTAATTTACGGGCTCTGTGGCTGGCGATATGCGGAGAACGCCCAAGTTTCCCAACAACCCCCAAATCGCCGGGCAACGCAGGGGCATGGAAATTTGTGTGGCCTAACATTGCGCTGATTTCATTGATGGTCATGGCGGGCACATGGGGCGTTTTTCAAACCGTGCGAGGTGTTGATGGCTTCGGCTTGTCGATGCTTGCGGTGAATCTCTTCTGGCTGGTCTGGAACATAAGCCTGAATGGTCACCTGGTGTTGGCGGCGTTCTGGAAGCCGATGTCGGTGCTTCAGCGCTCAAATCATAAGGAAACAGAGGATGAAAATGCGTATTCTTCGCCGTCCACTTGAGAACAAAGGCAGCCTGGCGTTCTTGAGCGGGCTTGGGCTGGCAGTGGCGGTTTCTCTGATTTCGGAAGCCAGTTTTGTTGCCAGCAGTGAACAAATTTTGCGAAAGCCTATTCAAAGTGCTGATTTGGTGCCTCTCGAACCCCGCACTCTGTCCGAGGAAGATTTGTCGACGGCGAAAGTGGCTTGGCGCTATTTCGAGGCGAACTACAGGGAAGAGACCGGGCTTGTCGATTCAGTGGCAGGGTTTCCATCGACAACACTTTGGGATCAAGGGTCGTATTTACTTGGGCTATTGTCCGCTCGGGAACTCGATCTGATAGACGTGGAACAATTTGAATACAGAACGACAGCACTTCTTGAAGCCCTGGACCGGCTTGAACTGTTTGAAGGAAAGTTGCCCAACAAAGTATATCAAACAACCTCGTTGAATATGGTTCATTATGACAACACACCTTCGCCAGAAGGGATCGGCTGGTCGGCCCTTGATGTAGCGCGCATGTTGATGGCTCTCCGCGTGCTGGAAATCAAACATCCGGAACGTGGGTTACAGATACGGGCTATATTGTCGAAATGGGACCTAGCGGCCATGACACAGCAAGGTCGACTGATTGGTGCCTCGCGAACAGGGGGCGAGACGCGATATTTGCAAGAAGGCCGGATCGGTTATGAACAATATGCTGCAAGGGCGGCTGCGCTTTGGGGGCTCGATGTTTTGGAGGCAAGCAGTTCCGCTCCAATACTTGAGTGGCAGCAAGTTGAATCTCTTTTAGTGCCGGTCGATGTGCGAAGTTCAAAGTCCTTTGGTGCGATTACGCCAACACTGAGCGAGCCTTATCTCTTGCAAGCCTTTGAGCTTGGTCTCAATGCAGAAGGCGCTCTCTTTGCTGCCCGGATATACGCAGCGCAAGCTGCCAGATTTGCCAATACCGGCCAATTAACAATGGTTACGGAAGACAATATCGACCGAAAGCCGCATTTCTTATATTCATCTGTTTTCGGGAACGGCGATCCCTGGGCTGTTTTGACCGAGAAAGGCGACCGCCATGACGCTTTGCGTACAATCAGCCTTAAGGCGACGATCGGTTGGGATGCAATTTACGATACGGAATATACCCAACTGGCGCGCAATCAATTGGCTGATCTCAAACGGCAAAACGGCTGGGCAGCCGGGAAATATGAGACTGATGGAAGCGCGAATGAAATTGTCACATTGAACACCAACGCAGTCATTCTGGAGGCAATGCACTTTGTGGCACACGGGCCACTGGCAAACTACTGAGGCTTTATGAGTGCGCCGAGAAAAGACGGTGCATACCGCTTGAAGGGCGAGTGTTCTGTTCGGGCTTGCGTCTAAAAATATTCGCCCAGCCGTGCCAGAGATGGTGCTAGAATTCTTTTAATTGAAGTGTCTTCGAAAGAAGCAGAAATCTGCGATTGTCCTGTTCCATTGCGGACGCTATCGACAATCGCTTGCGCATGCGGTGCCAAGTTCGATCCGACTTCTACTTCAATTTGTACAGACGTCATCAGTTGCCCAGAGGAGTTCGGATCGGTGCGATGAATGTCAGCGATCTTTGCGGAAAGAGGCGGTGTCTGGACGTGCAACCCGCTGAACTGCACCAGCATCTTGGCGCCACGAGTCAGCATTTCGGCCTCCTCAACCGGTACAACAACCGATGCGTTGAACGTGTTTGGCAATTCTGAAACCAATTGAACCAGATCGGTGTCATTGGCAAAGGCTTCGTGCAATGGCAGATTTCGTAGTCGCGCGACGTGCCCGCTTTGGGGGGCCGTAAGGTATGGTGCAGCAGAGAAACTCTTCAAGTGCGACATGGATCTGTCGATGTCGCGTGCCACGCTCTCCAAGGATATCACTTTTGCAAGTGTCTCCTTTTCTTGTTGGGTGACTTGTTCGGCTATGGCTATGTCCAGCTCGGCAATTGCCGTGCGCAGCGCATTTCTTTCAATTTCTGCTCTTAGCGACAAGATCCGCTGTACGGCTGGCTCTGTCAGCCGTAGGCGCTCAATAGCTTCTCGGTATTTCAGGTGTGCCCCATACGACAGTGCTTGCCTTTCCCGTAAGAGGGCTTCACGCGACACTTGGTGAGCCTGATGGTGTATCCCGCACCTTCGAAGCGCGGCCTGCGCTTGTAGGTTTTCCAAAGCATCAGACGCCTCGATCGCAGATTGTGGTGTCTCAGAAGAGTTAAGCAAACAGTCGCGCTCAAGCGCGTTGATCTCCTGAGAGACCCGCATGTGCTCGATTTTGTCTTCCAGCATCCTCTGGTTTAGCAGCGCGATCCGCTGACCTTGAACAACTCCTTCTCCTTCATGCACCAGGACCGCTTCGAGAGGCACTTGAGCTGGCACAACCAGATTATGGCGTGCGGCCGCAGGTTCAAAATGTCCTTCATATCGCCTGACGTCCGGTACCCTTACCGCTTCGGAAAAAAGGGAGGCGCTAATGGCCAAGAGGCTTGCGGTAGAGAACGCCCAGCCAAGCCAGAACGCTCCCCGAGGATTGGCGCGTTTAGGCGCACGGGGCTTAACGAACTGTCGCTTCATTATGGCGGGCCTTTCGCGTTTGTTGCTTGCGAGGATCATAGGTTTTGATAGTCACGAGAAGACCGCTGGCAGCTTCTCCGTCACCTGCTTGAACATCGAGAGAGTCGCGGATCACCTTTGCCAGCGGAGAAAGCCGTTCGCCTTCCACGGACGTTCTGGCTGCCGCTTCAGCTTTTGCCATAGCTCCACTGGACAAAGTCAACGTGCTGTCCAACAGACGCAGAAGGCAGTGACCCGCAAAGTGTTTGAATTCAAACGCAACCGTGTCGCCGGCTTGTGGATCCCCCGAAGATTGACAAGCGATGCTGAGCATTTCGTTGGCGATCATGCAAACGGCCCGCCGATTAGCCTGATCACCGTCTCGTCGGAAGTGCGACGCGAGCCAAGCATCCAATGCTTCCTCGCTGTCGAGATCGCGCTCCGCCACAAACTTGGTCCAGCCAGTTGACTGGCGCTCTCGAATTTCGTTTCCGTCTGCAAATTCAATTAGCCGGCCGTTTTGTAACATCAGTATCTTGTCGCAGGCGTCGAGCAATTGTCGGTTGTTAGTTACAAATACACTTGTTGCACCCAGTTGGGTTTCGGCTATGGCGCGATTTGCCAGTGCTCCAATCAGTTTTTCCCCCGCCCCGTCTTCTGGTCGGTCATAAAGATAGAGACGTGGTCGAAGGGTCAACGCGCGTGCAAACGAAAGTGCTTTTAACTCGGTATCAGAGAGATTTCGGGCGTCTTCCGCTGTAACAATCCGGTCAACCACGTCGCTGGTGAAAACAAGAGACTTCAAGATTTTTTGAGCCCTGCTCAGCCGTGTTCGATCTCCAAAACCGCATAGGTTGCGGCCGCCGCCTCCGGGAACGGTCAATGGCACAGATGGGATAAGAACCGCGCGGAGGTCCTGGTCGTGTCCGTTTCTGTTCCAAAGGTTGTGCCCGTTCAGAATGACGCGGCCTTCGATTATGAGATCAGGCAAATCATGCGGGGCAACGAGCGCTTGAAACAAAAGGGATTTTCCGGCGAATGCGTCCCCTGAAACCCCAATAACCTTCCCGGGTTCAATTGAGAACGAGATGTCAGACAAGAGCACTTGGCCGCTTTTCTTGCGGATGCTGAGTCTGTGCACATGTAGTCCCGTTTCGGGAAGTGGGTTCTGCGGGTCTTCCTCTGGGAGGATGCAGACCGATGCCGCCCTGCCTTCGCTCTCCGGATCTGGTATTACAAATTGGCGCGCAAACCCGGCAAAAGCGTCGGTTGACCAATATGTCATCACGCCAACCGCCGCGATGGCCGATGGTGCGAGCACATCGAGTGAGACAAGCCAACTGGCGCAAGCCGTGCCTCCAACAAGTCCAGCCAGGGCTATGGACGTATGCAGGGCCTGTAAAAGGGAAGCATCCTGAGGGCGCGCGTTTGCCAAGTCCAATGCTCGCTTGTCCCGCCCACCCAAGAAAGAAGGAGCTTCGGCTGGTATGAAATCCCAGGCAGGTTCAGGTTTCAATATCCTGCCACCGACATAACAACACAGCCATGCCAAAAAGGCGCCTATTGCAAATGGGACTGTCAGAATGGGGCTAATTGAGCCAAAAACCACGGCAGTAAAAACTCCCAGCATGGCCCTTCCGGTAACCCGGTTGCGGTTTCTAATGTACCGGAAGCCAGCAAGCGCTCGGGCATGACCGACCTCAAAGATGATCAAACCCAAAATTGGCACCAGTGCGCCAAAAGCTAATAGTGCAGCGACCAAGTCCTGACCTTGGACGGCAACAAGGTCGTGGAAAAAAATCAGAAATATCGCGACCGCAAAAAGACAAACGCCGCCGCCCAACGAAAACAGTGTTGAAATGGTGACTGCCCAAAGTGGTGTGGCGCGATCCCTAAACCGAGTGGGTGTCGGGTCTGATGCATCCAGCGCGTCCAGAGAAACGGGTGTCGACCCCATCGGAGTAGAAAAATCAGACATAAACAAAAACCTCAAATTTGGGACTGTTATATGGCAGAGGAGTTAAGAAAGTTTTCCCAGGCCTTCTGCAAATTACTTTCGCTTACTTTGCCGGCTGTCGAATCAGACAGTTTTTCGCGAGTTAATTCGCGGGATCCGTAATTAAGGCATTGAAAAATAAACTGTATCGGCCGCTGCGAAGTCGAATTTCAGCTTTGTTAACGCCTTTGCTGTCTCATTGATGCATTCCTTGTGGAGTGATTTGATGTTTCGTTTGTTTGGGACTTCCAGGCGGTCTCCATTGACCGGCATACTTGTATTTGTTGTTTCCATCGGCGCTTTGGGAGGCGCGACATATTCTGTCGGCATGACTGCTCGACAGGTGTTCATGGCACAGGAAGAAGAGGTGATTCCGGTCATCGCTGGAAGCGAGTTGGACGACATTCCAGCGCTGATGCGAGGCAATTTACCGAGTGTGACGACCAGCCAACTCAACAACGACCCAAGGCGCGATAAACCTCCACGCATGTGTGAGATGCCTGCCGACCATTTCGAGCGAGACGATTTCTGGCCCAAGCAGGGGCATGGATATGATCGCCACAACGCCTATGTGCGCAAATATCGAGCCCGCCGTGGCTTTTTGAATGAGCGAGAAATGCGAGCTGCAAAAGTGGCCTGGCATTATTTTGAGATTTTCACGCAGGAGGAAACCGGACTCGCAAATTCGGTCGGAAACTACCCATCTACGACGTTGTGGGATACCGCGTCCTATATGGCTGGGTTGGTCGCAGCTTATGAGTTGTGCCTAATCGAAAAGCCAGAGTTTGACCGCCGGATCACGGTGTTACTGACAACCGTGAAGACGCTGGATCTCTTTCGCAAGGAGATGCCGAACAAAGTGTATCACACCAAAACTGGCGCCAAAGTCGACTATACCAACAAGCCCGGGGAGATCGGGTTTTCGGCGCTCGACATAGGACGGTTTCTTGTTTGGATGAGGATATACAAGAACCGCTATCCCTATCTATCCAACACGATCGATTCCGTTCTACTAAAGTGGAACTTCGAAAACGTCATCGACGACGAAGGATTGATGTTCGGAGCTTATGTCGACAAGGAAACCGGAGAGACGGTTTATGCTCAGGAGGGCCGCCTTGGCTACGAGGAGTATGCCGCCAAAGGATTTGCGCTATGGGGTTTTAGTCCCCGCCTCGCGCATCGGGCTGAGCCGTTTCTGACTGCGTCGATCTTTGGAGTTCAGGTGCCTTACGACGGTAGGGACCCGCGTATTTTTCATTCACAAAATTACGTTGTTACAGAGTCCTATCTTCAAGACGGTCTCGAACTGGGTTTCGACTTACCACATGACGACAGCTCGCCGGAATGGTTGCATTCTGATGGGTGGCGCGCGGAGTTTGCAGATCGCATCTATCAGGTTCAGGAGAACCGCTGGCGCCAAACTGGGTTTCTTACAGCGCGTTCTGAGCACAACGTCAAAGGTCCGCCATACTTTACGTACGACACGATTTTTTCGGACGGCTATCCTTGGAATACCGTGACCCCTCGCGGAGACTATGTGCCGGATCATGCAGCTGTGGCCGCCAAGGCAGCACTGGGCCTCTGGGCGCTTTGGGATACGGACTACACCGATGTGCTCTACGAGGCGATGATTGAACTTTATGACCCGGAAAACGGTATGTACGAGGGTTTGTACGAACGCGGGCAAGGCCGCGTGGCAATATTTACGGCTAATAACAATGGCATCATTCTAACGGCGCTTTTGCACAAGGTTCAGGGCCCGATTTTGACCCCGTATACGGGTGATACCGAGGTCTGGTACACCGCATACCGGGATCAGGACACGCGTGTGGTGCGGAACTATCCCGACCCTCCTCAACAAGAAGACTGGCTACCTGCGCTGCGCCATTCGGTTCAAGAAAAGGCGGACTTCTGATGAAACGTTCACTTATCATGCTGGCACTTCTCATTGGTGCGAACACGCCTTTTGCGGCCAACGCTCAGATCAGTTTTGACGCGGCTGAAAATCGTAGCTTCGCCTCTGAAAACGCCATTCTGGATACCTCAATTCCGTTTGCAATCGGTGCAAGGGAGGCACAGCAGGCATTGAGAGGGTCCTTTGGCTGGCCGAATTTCCAGGAAGGGCTGGTGGAAGGGGTTTATTTTCGTTTTGACCCAGATGGGTATGCTAGATTTGCACCGACCCCGCGGCTCGACGTTGATGTTTTTGAAGTGATTTGCCGCCCCCGAACCTATGCTTGTGCAGCGCGCAAGGAAGGTTTCGAGATGTTCCTCAATGAGCGCGGTCAAATCCAGATGAAATTAAGCAGTGTCGCGGCGGGCGATACCTTCCATGTCGCGGAAGGCGTTTCTGAGATCCAGCTTCCGGAACGTATTTTGCAACCGCTTGATGTGCAGTTGGAAACACTGCTGTCCTCCGGTGGTGAGCTCGTGGCGCGGCGCGGGGGAAACGAAGTAACTCGCGTGTCTCTCGCAGGATTTTCGGCGGTTTCGGCCTATTTGCGTTGGATTGTTTCGCGGCAGGATTATTCTGTTTTGCCGAGAGGTTGGCCGATCCCAAACGGTGCTGGGGATTTACATGGTTCTGCAGTCACTAAGGCGGGTAATTGGGCGTCGCCTATGCCCCAACCTCATGTGGTCGCTGCGCCATCGGTTTTGCCCCATGCGCAAGTGGGAGCCAGGCCGCCGAATGGGGTTTCGACGAGCGGTGAGTCCATCGAACTTCGCGCTGAAGTGGAAGCGCTGCGGCGTTTGTTGTTGGAGCAGGATAACGCGCAAAATCAGATGCAAACACCAGCGCCTGTTGTCGTGCCAATCGCGGCTGCGGACTCGACCCATACATCTGGTCAAGTAGGAGAACTGATGGCGACCATCGCAATGCTCAGGGCGGACATCGAGGCACTTAAAGCGGGGAGCGCGAACGATGGATCGGAAGCAACCTACCCGCAATATCCAGTCTCTCCGAGCGTAGCCGCACATGCCCCCATGCCAGCGGACTCGCAACAGACTGCGCAGAGGTTGCAGTTTCTTATGGAGGAGCTTGGTCTGGACATGCAAACAGCAGTGGCGGTTTTACAAATGGCGCCGGATAGCCATGCGCAGCTTGCTGACCCACACGCGCCTACCTCGGCCATGCCCTCTGTCGAAACAAAGGTCTTGTATCAGACGGATGTAGTTGACCAGATTTTGGCGGAACTCGAAGCCGACATTGCCGCGCCAATGACGTTAGACGATGAAGGCATAGAAGGCAGTCGCCCCTCAATTGAGGAGTACCAGCTTTTGTCACGGTATTTTGCTTCCGCCGCCCTTCCAGAGTTGAGGGCGATGGCTGATGACAACTAAGGTGTTCTCTGATCGGACTCACCGCTGATAAATTGCGCAATAACGCGCTGTTGTACCAATCGAAAACCCTTGCGCACAATTGAAGGCTCTGGATACTTCGTGCAAGCCGTTTGAGGGGGCAGGCATCGCATGGGGCATTTTTTTCAGGTACGACGGCATCTATTTGCCCCGCTTTGGGCGTTTTGTTTCCTGCTGGCCCCGTTTGTCGCGAAAGCCGATATAAACGTGTTTGCAGCGGCCAGTTTGAAGACCGTTTTAGAGGATATCGGAGCTGCATTTGAGACGGAGCATGGCCTCGCCGTCGCTGTCACAGTGGCGGGGTCTTCGGCACTCGCCCGTCAGATTTCATTTGGTGCGCCTGCGGATGTGTTTGTTTCTGCCAACGCGGACTGGATGAATTATCTGGAGGCTCGAGGACACGTCATTTCCGAGTCGCGTCGTTCTGTGGCAGGAAATGCTTTGGTGTTGGTTCGGTCGAAAGCGAAGGATGCAAACGCGGCCGACGCAACGATTGAGACGGCTTTGTCAGGGGTTGGGGACGCGCGGATCGCAGTGGCACTTGTTGACGCAGTGCCAGCAGGTATTTATGCCAAGCAAGCTTTGAAAAGTCTTGGCTATTGGAAGCGCCTTTCTCCAAATCTTGTGCAGACAGATAATGTCCGTGCGGCTTTAACACTTGTAGCGCTGGGCGAAGCGCCTTGGGGTATTGTTTACGCAAGTGATGCCCTAGTTGAGCCGAGAGTGGACGTGGTCGCAGTTTTTCCTGAGAACAGTCACAGTCAAATTGTTTATCCCGCTGCAACCATTGTCGGCGGAAAGCCAAACGAAGCCCGCGATTTTCTTCAGTTTCTTGCTGGCGAGCAAGCTCAACAGTCCTTTTTGGAAAATGGGTTTACCGCGATTGGGGACGATGAATGACTGGTTGGTTGGGTCCTGAGGAGTGGCAGGCCGTGGCGCTGTCGCTCAAAGTGGCTTTCTGGGCGGTGCTGGTGTCCCTTCCGTTAGCAGTTCTTGTTGCGACGGCACTTGCACGGTGGCGGTTTCGGGGGCGAGGCGCCCTGAATGTGCTGGTGCACTTGCCTCTGGTGCTGCCGCCGGTTGTGACTGGATACATATTGCTGCTGAGTTTTGGAACGCAGGGTACGATAGGTCAATTTTTTAAGAAATTCGGTATCGTTTTGGCTTTCCACTGGACAGGTGCAGTGTTGGCCGCCGCAATAATGGCGTTCCCCTTGATGGTCCGAGCGGTGAGGCTGTCAATCGAGGCGGTCGATCCAAAATTAGAAGAAGCGGCCACCACATTGGGTGCGCATCCGATGCGTAGCTTTTTTACCGTGACGTTGCCCCTGATCGTGCCGGGCATTCTGGCCGGATCAGTTTTGGCATTCGCTAAGGCCATGGGCGAATTTGGTGCGACCATCACGTTTGTTTCCAACATTCCCGGTCAAACTCGGACTTTGCCCTCTGCTGTTTATGCGTTCCTGCAGGTTCCAGGCGGGGAAGCATCCGCAATGCGCTTGGTGATTATTTCAGTTGTCATTGCCTGTGGCGCTTTGATCATGTCTGAACTGCTGGCGCGGCGCGTTGCGCAACGGGTTGGTGGCTCATGACGCTGTCAGTTCAAGTATCTCATAAATTCGACGGCTTTGAGTTGGATGTGTCTTTTGAGGCGCCAGAGGGATTGACGGTCCTCTTTGGGGCGTCCGGATCGGGAAAAACAACTGTGGTAAATGCGGTCGCGGGTTTGGGGACACCGGACCAAGCGCGGATTTCGGTGAATGGCCGGTTGTTGGTCGAGACACAGCGCGGCATCAATCTTCCCGCCTATAAACGTGAAATTGGCTATGTTTTTCAGGAGGCTCGTCTCTTTCCGCATCTGAACGTACGTAAGAATCTTCTGTATGGCAGGCGGATGGCGCGTAACCGGAGCGACAAGATTTCCTTTGACCGTGTCGTAGGTATGTTGGGACTGGATCGTCTTTTGACCCGCCATCCGGCCCATTTGTCCGGTGGCGAAAAACAACGTGTGGCGATAGGGCGGGCGCTGCTTTCACGGCCAAAGATGATCTTGGCGGACGAGCCGTTGGCCGCTTTGGATGAGCGCCGAAAGGCTGAGATCATACCTTATTTTGAACTGCTCAGAGATGAATTTTCTCTTCCAATTCTGTACGTTAGCCATTCAATTGCCGAAGTGGCGCGCCTCGCGACTACGGTTGTTGCGTTGGAGCGGGGGGCGGTGTCACGCGTGGGGGCGGCGGCGGAAGTACTCGGGGATCCAGCCTTTACTCCCGCGGGTGTACGGGCGGTTGGGGCAATTCTGGATGCGCGCGTGACGCGCCATCATGATGACGGTCTCACGGAACTGGACGCCGGAGGGGCAGCGCTGTTCCTTCCACGGATCCCCAAAACAGAAGGTAGCGACGTGCGGGTAAGGGTTGCTGCGCACGATGTTATTTTGTCGCGCGATGCGCCCAAGGGGTTGTCTGCCTTGAATATTTTGAGGGGAACCATTGTTGCCGTGAGGGCAGGAGAGGGGCCGGGTGCGATTGTGTCTCTCGACACGCAGGCAGGGCGGGTTTTGGCTCGTGTTACACGCCGGTCTGTGCAGGCAATGGAGTTGACTGAAGGGCAGGTGATCCACGCTGTTGTTAAGTCGGTGGCTGTGGCTCCCGAAGACGTGGGTGCGAGATAGTCTGGGAATTCCGGGTAGGGCTCTGAAATCAAGCCTTTTTTGTGGGTCTGCAAAGCGTCTGCATAGCGTCGGTATTACATCGGTCGGAAATTTCTGGAACGCCGTGAAAACCCGACGGGCATTCCCGTTTTGCTGGTTTTCGATCAGCCAAGCTTCTGACCTTGGCGCGGTCAAAATAGGCCGTTAAGAAGGGCTTCCCACCGTCTTGAAGGAGCCTCAAAAGTGCAGATGAGCGAGCAGGTCACATCCCGGATATCCAGAACCATTGCGGGCGAAATTGGAGCGTCTGCGTCTCAGGTGGGAGCGGCCGTTGGTTTGCTGGACGAAGGCGCAACTGTGCCGTTTGTCGCGCGTTACCGCAAAGAGGTGACCGGTGGTCTGGACGACACTCAATTGCGGACTTTGGCAGACCGTTTGGGGTACTTGCGGGAGCTTGAAGCACGGCGGGAGACGGTTACTGCGTCGATCACCGATCAGGGCAAGATGACTGACGATCTCGCCAAGGCGATTTTCGGTGCGGAAACGAAGGCGGCGTTGGAAGACATCTATCTCCCGTACAAGCCGAAACGCCGGACCAAGGCGATGATCGCGCGTGAAAACGGTTTGGCACCCCTTGCAGAGGCTATTCTGGCGGACCGTTCGGCTGATCCGCAGACATTGGCACTTGATTATCTTTCGGAATCTGTTGCGGACGTGAAGGCGGCGCTGGATGGAGCCCGCGATATTGTCGCGGAGGGGTTGACCGAGAACGCAGCGCTGTTGGGAGAGTTGCGGAGTTTCCTGCAAAACGACGCATTCATTTCCGCAAAAGTCATTCCGGGGCAAGAGCAATCCGGCGCGAAGTTTTCTGACTATTTCGACCATACCGAGGCTTGGTCCAAAGTGCCCAGTCACCGTGCATTGGCGATGATGCGGGCAAGCAATGAGGGCGTGATCACTCTGGATATCGGTCCCGAGCCGGAAGGTGGCAAGGAGCGCGCAGAAGCCATGGTGGCCAGTTATCTGGATACGCGCACGGAAGGTGCAGGTGATCAGTGGTTGCGGAAGATCGCGGGCTGGACATGGCGGGTAAAACTGAGCCTTACAATGACCGTGGATTTGATGAGCGAATTGCGACAGCGGGCACAAGAGGACGCAATTCAGGTCTTTGCGCGCAATCTGAAGGACCTGCTGCTGGCTGCGCCTGCGGGTGCGAAGGCGACGCTTGGTCTTGATCCCGGCATTCGCACCGGCGTGAAGGCGGCGGTTGTGGATGCGACAGGCAAAGTACTGGACACCGCGACGCTGTATCCGTTCCAACCAAAGATGGACGTGCGTGGAGCGGAAGCCGCAATTTTGGGCTTGGTCGCGAAACACAACATCGAGCTGATTGCGATTGGCAACGGCACCGCAAGTCGGGAAACGGAGAAGCTTGTCGGTGATACGCTGAAGCTTTTGCCAAAGGGTGTAAAGGCGCCGACCAAGGTTGTGGTCAGCGAGGCCGGAGCGTCGGTTTATTCGGCTTCCGAACTGGCGGCCCGAGAGTTCCCCGATCTGGACGTTAGCTTGCGTGGCGCAGTTTCGATTGCTCGGCGACTCCAAGATCCTCTGGCGGAACTGGTCAAGATCGAGCCCAAGTCGATTGGCGTGGGGCAATACCAGCATGATGTGGACCAGCACCGTCTGGGCAAGTCGCTTGAAGCAGTTGTCGAAGACGCTGTGAACGCTGTTGGTGTGGATCTCAATACAGCGTCCGCTCCGCTTTTGGCGCATGTTTCCGGACTCGGACCATCCCTGGCCGACGCAATTGTGGCCCACCGTGATGAGAACGGCGCCTTCGGTTCTCGGAAAGCGCTGCTGGATGTTTCGCGACTGGGGCCATCAGCATTTGAGCAATGTGCGGGCTTCCTGCGAATTTCTGGAGGGGACGAACCGCTCGACGCGAGTTCTGTTCACCCGGAGGCCTATGACGTTGCCCGCAAGATTGTTGCAGCCTGCGGTCGTGACGTGCGCTCGTTGATGGGCGATGCAGCGGCGCTCAAGCGGGTGCGAGCAGAGGACTTTGTGTCCGACCGGTTCGGATTGCCGACTGTGCGTGACATTCTGGGCGAGCTTGAGAAACCCGGAAGGGACCCGCGCCCGACTTTCAAGACAGCTACATTCGCCGACGGCGTTGAAGAAATATCGGACTTAAAACCGGGGATGGTTTTGGAAGGCACGGTGACCAATGTTGCCGCTTTTGGAGCCTTTGTGGATGTGGGGGTTCATCAGGACGGATTGGTGCACGTCAGTCAGTTGGCAGACCGTTTCGTCAAAGACCCTCATGAAGTTGTGAAGGCGGGCGATGTTGTAAAGGTTACCGTTGTTGAGGTGGACGCGCCGCGCAAACGGATCGGGCTGAGCATGCGCAAGGATGGCGGGGCATCGGCAAAGCAGGACCGAAATTCCCGTGGCGGTATTGAACGCGGTCGAGGTGGACCAAAAGGTGGCGGCCCGCGGGGTGGTGGACGTCCGCAGGGCGGCAAACCTAAAGCGGACAACGCCAATGGTGCGTTGGGCGCAGCCTTGTTGGATGCGATGAAAAAACGCTGAGGCCTTGGGGTGTTGATCAGGCCAGCAAAGACGCCATGCGACGCATGGCCAGGGAATAGCCTTCGACGCCAAAGCCAGCGATCACCCCATCAGCCCGTTGGCTGACATAGGAATGGTGCCGGAAGGCTTCGCGTTTGTAGACGTTGGAAATGTGGACCTCGAGCACGGGGCCTTCGAACGCTTGAAGGGCATCCAGTATTGCAACCGAGGTGTGTGTATAGGCCGCCGGATTGATGATAATGCCCGCGGCGTGCTCGCGGGCATCGTGGATCATTTCCACGATCTCGCCTTCGTGGTTTGATTGCATCAAATTCACCGAAAACCCGAATTCGTTGCCCAGGTTGGCGCAGGCAGTTTCCACATCTGCCAATGTGTCATGGCCATATAGGTCCGGTTCCCGCTTCCCCAAAAGGTTCAGGTTCGGGCCATTCAGGATGTAGATCGTCTTGCTCATGGGCGTGTCCTGCCGTGTCTTGATGTCCCGAAGTAGCCGCCCTGGTGGTCTTCGGGCAAGGCTTAGCTTTTGATATTGCGCAGAATAACGTTGGTCTGTGCCGAACTTACCGCAGCAAGCGGGAAGAGAAAGTCCTCCATGAAGCGGTTGTATGCGTCGATGTCGGTGCATCGCACACGCATGTGGTAATCGGCTGAGCCGGTTGTGGCGTAACACTCCTCGACCTCGTCGCGCGACGACATGGCCTCGATGAACCGTTTTAGATGGGCCGGGTCGTGACGCGTGAGTTGAACGTGCACAATGGCATGGAATGCCAGACCAAGTTTTTCGGGTCTCAGACGCGCGCCATACCCGGCGATCAGACCGGCCTCTTCGAATGCGCGAATGCGGCGCCAGCAAGCCGAAGTGGACATGCCAACCTGTTCGGCCAAGTCAGCGTTGGAGGCGCGGCAGTCCTTTTGCAGGAGGGAGAGGAGTTGGCGATCTTTGGCGTCAAGGTTCATTGGTTTTCTCGCTCTGAAAATTACCGTTTTTTGGCACAGAAATTCGAATTTGACCAGTTGGCCGTGAAATTTGGCACGGAATTTCCGTGTGTGCGTGAGACCATTGAAATTAGGAGGAGCGCGCAAATGACCAAAGCCAGCCACGAATTCAAAGGGTACGCCCTGTCAGATCGCTACGACAGAACGGAAGGCCGGGTGTTTTTGACCGGTACGCAGGCGTTGGCACGGATCATGTTTGATCAGGCGCGCCGAGATCGCGAAGCGGGTCTGAACACCGCGGGCTTTATCTCAGGTTATCGGGGCTCTCCGCTGGGTGGGTTGGATCTTGAGTTCTGGCGCGAAAAACAGCGGGTCAGCGACAACAACATCACCTTTATGCCCGCTGTGAACGAGGACCTTGGCGCGACGGCGGTGCTTGGTGCGCAACAAGCTGTGCTGGACCCGGACTGTGAGGTCGAGGGCGTGTTTTCCATGTGGTACGGCAAGGGGCCGGGGGTCGACAGGTCAGGCGATGCACTTAAGCACGGCAATGCGTATGGTTCCTCCGACAAGGGCGGCGTGCTGGTTGTGGCAGGCGACGACCACGGATGTGTTAGTTCATCTATGCCGCATCAGTCGGATGTGGCGTTTATGTCCTGGTTCATGCCAACCCTTAACCCGGCCAGCGTTGATGAATACCAGGCATTCGGTGAGTACGGGATCGCTTTGAGCCGCTTCACAGGCACCTGGGTCGGGTTCAAAGCCATTTCGGAGACGGTGGAGTCGGGGCGGTCCGTCGAGATCGTGCCGGACCGCAAATTCGTCCCTCCGGCATTTGATATGCCGCCCGGCGGGTTGCACGTTCGGCCGAGCGATTTGCCAAGCCCGGAAATCGAGACACGGATCGGGCATAAGCTGCGGGCGGTTGAGGCTTTTGTCGAGGCCAACCCGATTGACGAGCGGATTTACGATATTCCTGAGGCCCGTTTCGGGGTTGTCACGACTGGCAAAGGACACCTGGACCTCATGGAAGCGCTACGGCTTTTGGGGTTGGACGAAAACGCCTGTCGGCGGCTAGGGATCGACATCTACAAAGTCGGCATGGTCTGGCCGCTGGCGCGACGGGATGCCTTGGCCTTTGTGAGAGGCAAGACCGAGGTTCTGGTTGTCGAAGAAAAGCGTGGCATCATAGAAAGCCAGTTCAAAGAGTATTTCTATGACTGGCCGGGCGACAAACCTGAGAAGATGGTTGGCAAGCATCGCGCCGTGGGCGATCCGCTACTGCCCTGGACTGGCGAGCTAAGTCCCCTTCAACTTGTACCCGTTGTGGCCGAGCGTCTGCACCGGTTGTTTCCGGAAGAGCGTCTGCTTGAGAAAGCCAAGGCGCTCACAGAAGAAAAGCCACCGGTCCTGAATGTGGCCGGAGCGACAAGGACACCGTATTTCTGTTCCGGGTGTCCCCACAACACTTCCACCAAGGTTCCGGAGGGATCAAAGGCTCTGTCCGGCATTGGGTGTCACGTGATGGCGAGCTGGATGGACCGCAACACAGGCGGATACGCGCAGATGGGCGGCGAAGGTGTGCCCGTGGCGGTTGCGCAAAAATACAACGGCAAAAAACACGTTTTTCAAAACCTTGGAGAAGGTACGTGGTATCACTCCGGATCGCTGGCCATACGACAGGCCGTGGCGTCCGAAGCCAATATTACGTTCAAGGTCCTGTTCAACGATGCGGTGGCGATGACCGGCGGCCAACCTGTTGATGGGCCGGTGTCAGTACAGGGCATCATCTGGAACGCCCGCGCCGAAGGGGTGTCACGGATCGCGCTTGTGAGCGACGATATTGGCAAATTCACCAAATCGGATTTTCCTCCGGACACCTCATTTCACGACCGCAAAGATATGGACCCCGTGCAGCGCGAGTTGCGAGAGATAGAGGGCGTGACATTGCTCGTCTACGAGCAGACTTGTGCCACCGAGAAACGCCGGCGCCGCAAACGGGGCACAAAGGAAGACCCGGATACGTTTGCAGTCATCAACGAGTTGGTTTGCGAAGGATGCGGAGATTGTTCGGTTGAAAGCAACTGTCTGAGTGTTGAGCCCGTCGAAACGGAATTCGGCCGAAAGCGGAAAATCAACCTGAGCACCTGCAACAAAGACTTCTCTTGTCTGAACGGTTTTTGCCCGAGCTTTGTGACTGTGACCGGTGCCAAACGGCGCAAGAAGGATGGCAGTGATGTTGATCTGCCGGCGTTGCTTGCAGGCGTGCCGTCGCCAACGGTGCCGTCGCTTGACAAGCCGTTTGATCTCTTGGTGACCGGTGTCGGGGGTACCGGAGTTGTGACGGTTGGCGCGCTGATCACCATGGCGGCTCATTTGGAAGGTCTGGGTTCGTCGGTGTTGGACTTCACCGGATTTGCGCAGAAGTTTGGCACTGTACTCGGGTATGTGCGTCTGGCGTCTTCGCCTGAGGCCGTCAATCAGGTTCGGATCGAACAAGGTTCAGCGGATGCCGTGATCGGCTGTGACGTGGTGGTCAGCTCCGCGCCCAAGGCCTCCATGCATTATCGTAAGGGTGCGCAGGTGGTCCTCAATACAGCGTCTATGCCAACGGGTGATCTGGTTCTGAACCGCGATGCGGATCTTAAAATCGGAATCCGTGAACAGGTTATTCGCAAGGCCGTGGGCGCGGAAAACGTGCGTGCGATGGATGCCAACAAAATGGCTGAACGCCTGATGGGTGACAGCGTGTTTGCCAACGTGATGATGCTTGGTTTTGCTTGGCAGAGGGGGCTTGTGCCGGTGTCGGAAGGGGCGCTGAAACAGGCAATCCTGCTGAACGGCGTGGCCGTCGAAAAGAACGCGCGCGCCTTTGATCTGGGTCGTGTGCTGGCACATGATCCGGACGCAATTTCGTCGGATGAAGCCCCAAAAGCGGAGACTCTGGACGAGGTGATCACTCGTCGGGTGGCGTTTTTGACCGACTATCAGGATGCAAAATACGCAGAGCGGTTTGAAATGCGCATGGCCAAGCTTCGCGAAGCCTTGCCGGAACACTTGGTGATGGAAGCGGCGAAGTCTCTGTTTAGACTGATGGCGTATAAGGACGAGTACGAGGTTGCGCGCCTTCATACACAAACCGGATTTGAGACCCGGTTGAAAGAAGAATTCGAAGGTGATTTCAAGGTGAACTATCACATGGCACCGCCAGTCCTGCCACTTGGGAAGGACGCGCGCGGGCGCCCGAACAAGGTGACCTTGGGCACCTGGATGGGACCTGTGATGGGGAGATTGGCCAAAATGAAAGGGCTGCGCGGCGGAATGTTGGATCCGTTCCGGTTCTCAGCGGACCGCAAATTGGATCGCGAACTTATCCGCTGGTTTGAGGCGGTTCTGGACCTCGTTGCAGCGAAGTACAGCGAAGCAAGTCACGAAGCCTGCGCGGCTCTGATTGCTGCCCCGGGCGATATCCGCGGATATGGTCCAGTCAGGGAAAAGGCCGCAGAAAACGTTCAATCCAAAATGCGTTCCCACGAGGCGACGTTGCGGGGGTGAGCCTAAAGAAATAGGGTCGCCAGAAACAACTGAGTTGGAGTTACAATATGTCGATGATTGAAGCGCGTCTCAAAGACCTTGGGCTCGAACTCCCCGCTGCCACTGTCATCCCTGCAGCGGTGCATTTGCCGTTCTCGCTGGTCAACCAGCGGGACGACCGGCTGTTGATTTCCGGGCATCCCAAATCAAATGCGGATGGAAGCATTGGTGGGCCATTCGGGCAACTTGGCGCGGATATGACCACCGAAGAGGGCTATCAAGCATCTCGCGACATTGCTCTGGCGGTGCTCGCGAATGTGAAGGCCGAGATTGGCGATCTGGACCGCATAGCCGGATGGGTGCGTGTTTTTGGCATGGTCAACTCGGCGCCGGGCTATAGCGAACAACATCTGGTGATCAATGGGTTCAGCGATGTGGTGCTTGACGTTTTCGGGCCTGATGTGGGACGCCATGCGCGCTCCGCAATTGGTACGGCGGGATTGCCGATGAATTTTGCAATCGAGGTTGAGGCCGAAGTCGTTTTGCGCGACTGATCCCTAGTCTTCGGATACGGAAAAATCAGTTTGGTTCGAATGTGGAATCGGCAGGCGCACCCAGATCGGCATGTGATCCGTGAAGTCGTGCACGTATTTGTCAAAGTCGGGGTTGCCATCTGATGCCTGGCCGGGGCCTGCGTCGGCAAAGGCTTTCACGAAGTTGAACATGCCGTAGTCGTATTCATCTGGCCCGAAGGTTCCGGCATTTGGGTTGTGCCTTCCGCGCGGAAAGCGGTGGTCGTTTGTGACCCACGCGATATGGTCAAATGTTTCCGTTCCCCGAGCATTGGTGAAGTGATCACCGTCCAGAAATGGGAAATTCACCTTGGCTTGAAGGTTCTTCTCGCTGTTGATGGAAGTCATGTATTCCTCGAAAGCGGCCCGCCGTTTGTCCACGTCAGCCTTGAAGTCGAGATTGAGATCGGCCATGAGCACAAACGTTTTGCCGTTTTCAACACAGGTGGTTCGGCTGTCGAGCAGGAGCCATTCCAGTAATGCGAAGAATTCCAGCTCTCGTTCTGTCTTGGATTTCCCGGACACGAGGTGCGCGTTGACCACATAAAGTTCATATGTCCCAGTCTCTCCCTTGACCAGGAATTCGACGATATGGGGCGTGCGGATGAATTGCACGAACCGCTTGAACTTGGCGCCAACAAGTTTGGATTGTCCTCCTAGCCATTCCGTGACCTGCTTGAAGAAACCCTCCTTGCCGGCTTTCTCGACCTCCTTTGAGACCATGACCTGCAATGCAGCATTGGTGTTGGTCACAACTGCGGACCGGTCAAAGGAAAGATCTGAGGCAAGATCACCGCGTTCTATACGGTCAGAGCGGTAAAGAAATGCATGGCGTTCGGCCATGCCGTCGTAGCCAGGCGCCATTCCGGTAACGTCGCTGACGACGACATCCCACGGAGAGCCGCCCGCACGGAGACGGTCACGCAATTCGTAAAGGCTCGCGGTGTCCGTCAAGACTTCTTGGATGGCAACCAAGTCTGCCGAAGCACAGACCTTTTGTATCATGTCAAATGCACCACTGGACTTCTTGAGTTTGCCGTTTTCCTGAAAGGCGCCAAATTTGCGGATGTTCCAGCTCAGCAGGACAATGGATCCGTCCCGTCGCTCTGGTAAACCGTAAGCTGAAGGGTCTTGATCCAGATGGTCGTTGATAGTGTCCCATTCGGATTGGGTAAAATGCTCGGCCACGAGAATGCTCCTAAAAAAATGAAGTCGCCAAAAATGCAGCTGGCGTTGCGTGTGGGAGCGATAGTAGCACGAAGAAAGTAACAACAAAAAACAAAGCCCGGATGGAGATCCATCCGGGCTTCTGGAATTCTGTGGTGGCGGTACAGGGACTTGAACCCCGGACACGCGGATTATGATTCCGCTGCTCTAACCAACTGAGCTATACCGCCACGGTGGAGGCGATTTAGGCCTAACCGGCGGCAGGGTCAAGAGAGAAAACGCGCAATCGGAAACTGAATTTTCCTCAATTGGCAGCGAGCTGTGTGCGCAGTTACAGACCAGCCGAAAAAATCTTAGAAATCGAGGGATTTGGGTGAAATTGCGCGCTTGAAGCCTCGCGCCGCAAGCCGCAACTGAGGTTGGCGACGTTACAAAAGAGTCAATAAACTGACATTTTTGCTTTGAGGATCGGCCCTATCAGCGCCCCAACACAGTTTGGGGATCGTTGTGCTGAGAATCGAAGACTTGACCAAGAGCTTTGGTCCGAACGTTGCGGTGGATGCCGCGAATATTGAAGTCAATCAGCCGGCCATGATCGGCATAATTGGCCGTTCCGGAGCGGGGAAATCCACTCTGTTGCGGATGCTGAACTGTCTGACCGAAGCAACGTCTGGCCAGATCGTGTTCGATGGCCGCGAAATTACGGCGCTCAAAGGTGCAGAAAAACGTCGCTGGCAATCTGCGTGCGCAATGATTTTTCAACAGTTCAATCTGGTGCCGCGGATGGATGTTGTGTCCAATGTTTTGCACGGCACCTTGAACAAGCGCTCTACGATGGCAACCATGTTCAACCTGTTTCCGCAGGAAGACATCCACCGCGCGATTGATATTTTGGACCGTCTGGGCATTGCCGAGCACGGCCCCAAGCGCGCCGAAGCGCTGTCGGGTGGACAGCAGCAGCGTGTGGCGATTGCGCGGGCGCTGATGCAGGACCCGAAAATCATTCTCGCGGATGAGCCGATTGCTTCGCTGGACCCGATGAACGCACAGGTTGTGATGCAGTCGCTACGCCAGATCCACGAAGAAGATGGACGTATGGTGATTGCCAACCTGCACACGCTGGACACCGCGCGACGCTATTGCGACCGCGTGATCGGCATGCGCGACGGACGTATCGTGTTTGACGGCACACCCGAGCAGCTGACCACCGGCGTGGCCCGCGACATCTATGGCGCGGACGATAGCTTTAGCGAAGCCGCAACTTCCACAGAAATCCAGACGCTTGACCGGCCCGAGGCCGCGCAAGTTGTCGCCTGAGTTTCATCACGACCCCCGCGCAAAAATGCGTGGGACATTTACCAACCGGAGAGAGAAGATGAAAAAACTGATCGCAGCCGTACTGGCAACCACTGCTCTGACCGCACCGGTCATGGCAGAAGACATCACCGAATTCCGCATCGGTCTGCTGGGCGGCGAGAACGCGCAAGACCGCATGAACAACAACGAGTGCCTGCGCGCAAAAACCGAAGAGCTTCTGGGTGTGCCCACCAAACTGTTCGCACCGGCCGACTATAACGGCGTGATCCAGGGCCTGCTGGGCGGCACCATCGACATGGCATGGCTGGGCGCGTCCGGCTACGCGAAAACCTATCTGTCCGACCCGGAAGCGGTTGAGCCGATCCTGGTTAAGGTGAACGTTGACGGCGGCTACGGCTACTACTCTGTTGGCTTTGCACGCAAGGACGCGGGCATCGAAGATCTGGAAGCGATGAAGGGCAAAGTCTTTGGCTTTGGTGACCCGAACTCCACCTCCGGCTTCCTGATCCCGTCCATCGAGATCCCTGAAGCAACCGGTTCCACCATGACCTCCGGCGACTACTTCGGCGAAGTGAAATTCACCGGCGGCCACGAGCAGACCATCGTTGCAGTATATAACGGCGACATCGACGCCGGTGTGACCTGGGCCGACGGCCTGGGCGAATGGGAAGACGGCTACAACTCTGGCGCTCTGCGTCGTGCGGTTGACGCTGGTCTTGTGGACATGAACGAGCTGGTTCAGATCTGGCAGTCCAAGCCGATCCCGGAAGGCCCCGTTGTTCTGCGCAAAGACCTGCCGGAAGACGTGAAAGTCAAGTTCACCGCGCTGATGGCTTCGCTGCCGTCCATCGACCCGGATTGCGCCTATGGCGTTCTGGCGGGTGAAGCCAAAGGCCTGCAGCCGATCGGCCACGACGCCTACGAAGTGATCATCGAAGCGCGCAAGCTGAAGTCCAACTAAGACGCGCGCAGGATATAGCAGGTCCCGCCTCCGCCGCGGGGTCTGCTTTTTTGATGAGGAAGGGCCCCCATGACTGAACTGACGGGAAGCGTCACCGACTTTCGCGCCGAATACATGGCGCAAGTGCGACGCAAGCGGGTGATGAATGGCATCATTCTGGTGATTTTCATTGCGTTGATGGTTTCCGGGTTCATGATCGCAGACGACCGCAACGCTGGCGGCTTCTGGGACGGGCTGAGCCGTTTCTTTGATTTCCCCAAGGAGGTTTTGGGGGAGGCGCTTGGCAAACTAGACGAAATGCCAGCGCATTTCGTGAAATTCCTGCCTTCGCTAATCGAAACGATCAATATTGCCGGTGCATCGACGCTGATTGGTGCGATGTCGGCAATCGTCCTGTCGCTTCTCTCAACGCGCGGCATGGCAAAGTGGCCCCGCATGATCGGGTTCTTCCGGCGCATCATGGATATCATGCGGGCGATGCCGGAGATCGTGATTGCATTGGTTCTGATTTTTGTGATGGGCGGCGGTCCGGTGCCGGCGATGATCGCTATTGCGTTCCACACCGCGGGCGCGCTGGGTAAGCTTTTCTCCGAGGTGAACGAAAACGCCTCGCTGAAACCCATTGAGGGCCTTCAATCGGTGGGCGCGACCTGGAGCCAGCGGATGTGGCTCGGTGTAATTCCGCAAGTTGCGCCCAACTACTTCAGCTATGCGCTGCTGCGCTTTGAGATCAACATCCGGGCCTCGGCCATTCTCGGTTTTGTTGGTGCGGGCGGCATTGGCTATGAGCTGAAGAACGCGATGAGCTGGGGCAAAGGGCAATACGACGAAGCTCTGGCGATTTTCATCCTGCTGTTTGCGACCATTGTGATCGTTGACCAGCTGTCGTCCGTGGTGCGCGAGCGCCTGACACACGGCAAGACCTCCGCGACTATGGAAAAGGCATCGGTATGAGCATCGCAGCAAACGAAGGCGACTTCCTGAAGGTTCAGGCGGATCGACATTTCTCGCGCAAGAAGATGGTGAGCTTTGGCATGCCCGCACTGGTGTTGGCTTACCTGACCTACATCTTCTTTTCCTTCGATATTCCCGGGTTGGCGCAGCGGATTGATGCCGACAATGCGCGTTCGCTTGTCGCGGACAGCTACAGCTACAAAACGCATGTCACGCGTGACAATCGTAGTGGTGAAATCAGCGCTGCGATTGAAGGCGAGCGCAAGGGCACCTATGCCGAAGGCACTGCGCCGGAGTGGGTGACGCTGGGCGACACCGAGACGGTGATCGATCTGGGTGACGGGCATGTGGTGACTTTTGGGGCCGACAATTTTGTCAGCTACGACGTGCCGGGTTATGGGCTTATCACAGCGCAGCCGAGCCGCGCCAAAGGTGTGCAGGCGGTGTTTCCGACGGACGAGGTGCCGGAGTGGATCAACGCGTCCAAGAACCGCATGGCGATCACGACGGAGGCCGGCCGCCTGACGGTGACGCGCAACCGCACTGAGGTGTTCCGGTATTTCATGGGCTGGGAACTGTTTTTCTTCACGCTCGATAGCCCCTATCACGGTCTTGGCTTCGGCGAAGTCATGGCTCGGGCATTAGGGGGCGAGGCCGCCGATGTTTGGCAGGACTTCTGGACCAACAAGATGTGGCGTCATCAGGACGTGGCATGGGCGATTTTTGAAACCATCTTGATGGCTTTCCTGGGCACCATGGGCGCAGCGATCGTGGCCTTGCCGCTGGCGTTTCTGGCGGCGAAGAACTTTTCGCCTTTCGTGGTTGTCCGGCAGGTGACGCGGCGATTTTTTGACTTCTTCCGCGGTGTGGATGCGCTGATCTGGACCATTATATTGTCCCGTGCCTTTGGTCCGGGTCCTTTGACAGGTGCCTTGGCGATTCTGATCACGGACACAGGCAGCTTTGGCAAGATGTTCTCAGAAGCGCTGGAAAATGTGGATCAGAAGCAGATTGAAGGCATCCAGTCGACCGGTGCGAAGCCACTACAGCGCTATCGTTTTGGCGTGATCCCGCAGGTGACGCCGGTGCTCCTGAGCCAAATCCTCTATTATCTGGAAAGCAACACCCGCAGTGCGACCATCATTGGCGCGATCACGGGTGGGGGTATCGGCCTGATGCTGACTCAGGCGATCATTACCCAGAAAGACTGGGAAGAAGTGTCTTACTACATTGTCCTTATCATCCTGATGGTGATGGCGATGGACTGGTTCTCCGGCTGGCTTCGGCGCAAGCTCATAGCGGGCGACGACAGCGGACGCTGATAGACACGACGAATGAAGGAATCCAGTATGGCCAAACTTTCGGCGGATGCCCCGTTGATACATCCCGATTGTATTTTACACGAGGTCGCCTATGGGCGCTTTGTGGAAATTGGTCAGGGAAGCCGCATCATCAATGCGCGTTTTGGAGACTACTCTTACTGTGATCGAATGGCGGAAGTGGCGAACGCTGAAATCGGCAAATTTGCCAATATCGCCGCTTTCAGCCGGATCGGCGCTACGGATCACCCGATGCAGACGGCGTCGCTGCACCATTTCCTATACCGGTCAGCCGACTATTTTGACGACGCGGAGCATGATGCTGCATTTTTCGAGCACCGCGCCAGTCGTGTGGCTCGGATCGGTCATGATACGTGGATCGGTCACGGAGCAATGGTGAAACCGGAGGTCACGATTGGGCACGGATCCATTGTGGCGGCGGGCGCCGTCGTAACCAAGGATGTGCCCCCCTACATGATTGTTGCGGGAACGCCTGCGACGCCTTTGCGTCCGAGGTTTTCCCAGAACGTCGCTGATCGCCTGCTCGATCTCGCGTGGTGGAATTGGACGCATGACGCACTGCGGGCAGCTTTGTTGGATTTTCGTAGCCTTGAAGCTGAGGCCTTTCTTGAAAAGTACGGCGGATAAGGCACAACACACTCGCTCCGGAAAATGCGGAGTTCCCCGTTCTTGGGGAAAGTGGTCAGTTGACGTTGTAGATTGGCTGTATGAGGTATCGCCGCAATCAGACGAACAAGTCGCCGAAAGAGCGAAAGAAAGCGACGGGTTATTCGGCGGCCAATTTTAAACCCATTGGCGCCGTGAAAAACCTCTGCGCCGCAGGTCCGGTGAGATGGCTGATGCGACCTGCCGAAATCGTGCCTTCGACCGCGTGGGTTTGTTCGTTCACAATTACAATGTCGGCGCGCTTGCCGTAGTCCAGAACTCCGCGGTCGCTCAGCCCCATAATTTCGGCCGGCGTTTTCGAGATCATCGCCCAGGCCTTGGGCAAAGTGCATAGGCCGTCATCCGCCAGTCTAAAGGCGGCCTTTGCCATTGAAGGATAGTGGTAGTCGGAGACCAGAACGTCGCAGAGCCCCTCTTCGATCAATTTGGTCGCGCGGATATTGCCGGCTTGCGACCCGCCACGCACCACGTTTGGCGCCCCCATCACGACATGATCACCCACTGCTTTGGCAACGGCTGCAGCACCGCGAGCTGTCGGGAACTCGCAGATGCGAGCCCCAATCAGGGAAAACCGTTCTCTTGTATCGGCGTCCGGGTCATCGTGGCTGCCGTAGCGCACACCGAGGGTGTCGAAAGCATCTGCCAGATTGCAGAGGTATCGCGGGACGCGTGCCTCTTGTTCGAACGCCTCGCGCACGATGGCCATATGCTCGTCTGCGGTTCGTCCACTCTTCTTGGCCCAGAGCATAATTTCTTCGGGCTTTTCTCGTGCAAGCTGCATTGCTTCGTCGAGATGATTGTTGAAGACGACGTAGTCGATGTCATGCCTGCGGATCGTCGCAAGCAGGCGTTCAGCGGTGTCCGAAGTGTGCGTTTCGCATCGGATTTGCACACGCAAGTCGCTGACCGCCTCAGGGCGGTAATGATCGAGAGCCGTAAAAAGGCTTTCGGCGAAGTCGGGGCCGCGATGACCGCCCTCCCAGCTCCAGCTTTGGGCAAGCCATGCGGTTGTTACGCCGTTGGTAGCCATGTCGCGGTCGGTGGCACGCAGGCCCATTTCAAGTGGAAACGGCGCGGAAGGCCGCGGCGCTATGTGGCGTTCGAATGCATCGCCGTGCATGTCGATGATGCCAGGCAGCAGCAGGTACCCTGACAGGTCCACTTCAGGCAGCGGGCCTTTTGCGATCCGACCGCCTTTGATCACCAGCGACCGCATTTGAAGCTCGCCGTCACGCAAAACTTTGGCACCTGTGAGGCGCAGGGATAGGGTCGGACTGGACATGAACGTGCTCAACTCGTGTTTTGTCGAGCCTTATAAAATGTTTGTGTGTCGCGCAGGTGACGGGTTTGTTGCGTTACTCTGAAAGTGTCAGGGTAACGCGATCCCCTGCAAACCATGTTGTGCCAAATTCGATAGGCCGCTGTTCAGTGTCTACATTCACGCCGATGGAACGAAGGATCGGATCACCTTCCGAGATACGCAGTCGTAGTGCTTGGGTGGCGGATGCCGGGCGGGCGGCAAGGCGAGTGTTGGCACGCGTGTAGTCGGTGATGCCGTACTCTTTGAGGGCGGCAGTAACAGACCGGAGCCTTTCCAGTTCGGTGGTAAGGTCGGGAAAGCGTTCTGCAGGAAAAACGGATCGGAAAACGGCGATTGGTTGGCCGTCCGCAAGTGAGAGTCCGTCATATACATGGACCATTGCGCCGTCGGGCAATGCCAGAGCCGTGATTTCTTCCGCGTCCGCAAGTCGGGTTTCCAGATGCAGAATTTCTTTGCCCGGCAAGCGGCCAGCTTGTTCGAGATTGCGATGGTACCGGACGCGTTTGCCGATGGCATAGTCGGTTGGAACAAGTGTCACAAACACACCAGCACCGCGGCGAGCGTACACCAAGCCATTGGCAGACATATATTTTATTGCGTGCCGCACGGTGTGGCGATTGACGCCAAATCTTGCGGACAGTTCTGCTTCGGTCGGAAGTTTCGACCCGGGTTCATAGCGACCAGCGGTAATATCTTCGGTGAGGGCAGTGGCGATGGACTGCCAAATTGGTGTGCGCTTTGCAGGCATGATGGACTCGTTGTCATGAAAATTTCACGGGGCAGCGGATTGCGCGACTCAGGTCGTAGAGCTAATATTTGTCTAGTTGTATAGATAAATAGACAAATCGGCAAGGTGTCTAGATGACCGCAGAAAATCAAAGACGGGCGTGGATGTCGCTGCTGGCAAAGGCGCCTGCAACGCGGCTTTTGGCGTTGTGGGAAGCGTATGGCGCCGAGCCCACTTTTCACTGGCTTCGAGCGCCAGAGATTGGAGCAACTATGGTGCGTGGACGCCTTGGCGGAACCGGCGCGCCCTTCAATCTTGGAGAAATGACCCTGACACGCTGCGCTTTGCAGTTGGACGGTGGCGCGGTTGGACATGGTTATGTTCAAGGCCGGGATAAGGAAAAGGCGCGGGTCGCCGCGCTTGTGGATGCATTGATGCAAACCGAAGCGGCGAGCGCCGTGCGGAAGGCGGTCCTAGATCCGCTGGCGGCGGAACAGGACGACGCCAAGAAAACCCGCGCCGCGAAGGCTGCTGCAACGAAAGTGGATTTCTTCACAATGGTGCGGGGAGAGGACTGATGAATGCTGATGTTTTGAAAGGGGGCTTTGCTGCCGCACCGGTGGACGCGGCCCACGCCTTTCGCGCTGCGATGAACGCAATTGCGCGCCCCGGCACGATTGAGAGTATTTGTGGCGCTATGCCACCAGCGCCGATGTCGGAGGCGGCGGGGGGCTTGGTACTTACTTTGTGTGACCCTGACACACCGCTGCATCTGGCAGGCAATTGGGATTGCAAGGAAGTACGTGAGTGGATTGCATTTCATGTAGGCGCACCGATTGTTGCGCCCGGCGAAGCTATGTTCGCGCTGGGTGATTGGGCGTCTCTGACGCCTCTCGCGCAGTATGCGATTGGTACTCCGGAATATCCAGACCGTTCCGCCACTTTGATCGTCGAACGTGAAATGATGGAGCCCGGCGATGCCGTTTTGCGCGGACCCGGAATTAAGACTTCAACTGTCATGTCGCTACCCGAAGTGGCGGCATTCCAGAAGAACGCGACACTGTTCCCGTTGGGACTGGATTTCTTTTTCACATGTGGCTCCAAGGTTTCTGGCCTGCCGCGCACAACCAAAGTGGAGGCAGCCTGATGTATGTTGCAGTCAAAGGCGGTGAGCGCGCGATTGACAACGCGCACGCATGGCTGGCCGAGGAGCGGCGGGGAGATCCGGACGTGCCGGAAATGTCTGTCGCGCAAATTCGCGAGCAACTGAGCCTCGCAGTGACCCGCGTCATGGCAGAGGGATCTTTGTATGACCCCGATCTGGCCGCGCTGGCGATCAAACAGGCGCGGGGCGACTTGATTGAAGCGATCTTTCTGATCCGTGCGTACCGTACGACTTTGCCGCGGTTCGGAGCCACGACGCCAGTGGACACAGAAACAATGGCCTGTGACCGCCGGATTTCGGCGACTTTCAAGGATGCACCCGGCGGCCAAGTGTTGGGCCCGACGTTCGATTATACCCACCGTTTGCTTGATTTCGCCTTGGCTGCGGAGGGCGAACCGCCAAAGGTGGCTCTCGGCGCGCCGCGGACGGAGCCGACGCCTCACATCACCGAATTTCTCAATCAAGAGGGTCTCATTCAGACCGAGGCGGTCTCGGATGAGGTGCCCGGTGATCTTACGCGGGAGCCGCTGGAGTTGCCGAGCACCCGTCCGCTCCGGCTGCAAGCATTGACGCGCGGCGACGAAGGTTTCGTTCTGTCGATGGCCTACTCAACGCAACGCGGTTACGCGCGCAATCACGCCTTTGTCGGAGAATTGCGCATCGGCAAGGTTGCCGTGGAGATGGACATTCCGGAGCTGGGATTTGCCATCGACGTGGGCGAGATTGAGCTGACCGAATGTGAAACTGTGAACCAGTTTCAAGGTAGCAAGACCGAGCCTCCGCAGTTTACGCGTGGTTACGGGCTGGTCTTTGGACAGTCTGAGCGCAAGGCGATTTCCATGGCGTTGGTCGACCGCGCCCTGCGATGGGAAGAATTGGGGGAAGACAATCTCGGTGCGCCCGCGCAAGACGAAGAATTCGTGCTCTATCATTCTGATAACATTCAGGCGACCGGCTTTCTCGAACATATCAAGCTTCCGCACTACGTGGATTTCCAGTCCGAGTTGGAACTGATCCGTAAGCTGCGGCGAGAGGCGATGGAGAACGCCGCTCCGGTGCAGGAGGCGGCAGAGTGATGTGGGGTCTTGAGAAGACATGTGCCCGACCTTTTGCGGGGGCGATTGCACCATCTGCGCGGCGAAATCCGCAAGTTGCTGCCAAACAGAAGTGGGCCAAGCATCATCGAAGCGGGAGCCATTTAGGTCTCTGTGCTCAGATCAACTTTTCCGTCATTCAACTGCTTACGCCGGAAAGGGCGCGTCATGTCTGACTATAACTTTGCTTATCTGGATGAGCAGACCAAGCGCATGATCCGGCGCGCGATCCTGAAGGGGCTCGCCATTCCGGGTTATCAGGTCCCGTTTGCGAGCCGTGAGATGCCGATGCCCTATGGTTGGGGTACTGGCGGTGTGCAGGTCTCGGCAGCAACGCTGACACCGGACGACACTTTGAAGGTCATCGATCAGGGCGCTGATGATACCACAAACGCGGTTTCTATCCGGAAGTTCTTCGAGAAAACCGCAGGAGTTGACACTACGGAAGAGACTGCAAAAGCGAGTGTGATCCAAACCCGTCACCGAATTCCGGAGGAGGGGCTGCGCGAGGATCAGATTCTTGTTTATCAAGTGCCGATCCCTGAACCGCTGCGGTTTCTGGAGCCATCCGAGGTTGAAACACGCAAGATGCATGCGTTGGAGGAATACGGCCTGATGCATGTGAAGCTTTATGAAGACATCGCCAAACACGGTGCGATCGCTACGTCTTACGCTTACCCCGTCAAGGTCGAAGGTCGATATGTCATGGATCCGAGCCCCATTCCAAAATTCGATAATCCGAAGATGGAAATGGCAGGGATCCAGTTGTTTGGCGCGGGGCGGGAGCAGCGGATTTATGCACTGCCACCCTATTGTAAGGTCGTGAGCCTGGACTTTGACGACTTTCCGTTTGAGCCGAGTAAAGCGGATCACGCCTGTGACATGTGCGGGGCGACGAACAGTTATCTGGACGAGGTCATTATGGATGACGCGGGCAACCGGATGTTTGTTTGTTCGGACACCGACTTTTGTTCCAGCCGCCGGGCGGCGGGCCATGTTGGGGCGCAAGGGACACCGATTTCAGAAGAGGACGCAGCATGAGACCGCTTTTGCAAGTCGAGAATATCAGCAAGTTCTATGGCAACAGGATTGGGTGCAAGGATGTTCATTTTGACCTCTATCCCGGTGAGGTTATGGGCATCGTGGGAGAAAGCGGGTCCGGCAAATCGACTTTGCTAAATTGCCTTGCTGGCCATCTGGTTCCTGATGCAGGCGAAGTGCGGTTTGAAATGCGCGATGGATCGACAAGGGACACGGTCACGATGAGTGAACCGGAACGTCGCATGTTGGGCCGGACCGATTGGGCGTTCGTTCACCAGCATGCGCGGGAAGGTCTGCGGATGAATGTTTCGGCGGGTGGCAATGTCGGTGAACGGCTTATGGCAGTTGGTGCACGTCACTACGGCGATATCCGCTCAGAAGCAGTGGACTGGCTAGGCCGCGTCGAAATCAGCGAGGAACGCGTTGATGACCGTCCAACGCAGTTCTCGGGTGGCATGCAGCAACGTTTGCAGATTGCACGCAACCTTGTGACAGGCCCGCGGCTTGTCTTCATGGATGAACCGACCGGCGGGCTTGATGTGTCTGTTCAAGCGCGATTGCTGGATCTACTTCGCGGTTTGGTGCGCGAGATGGGCTTGAGTGCAATCATAGTGACACACGACCTTGCAGTGGTGCGACTGTTGGCCGACCGGTTGTTGGTTATGAAAGATGGTCATGTGGTCGAGACCGGGTTGACTGATCAGGTGCTGGATGACCCGCAGCATGCCTATACACAGCTGCTGGTCAGCTCTGTGCTGCAAGTTTGAGGAAGGTCGAAAGAGATGGCGATGATCGAGATTAGAGACCTGAGAAAGACCTTTACCCTGCACAATCAGGGGGGGGTGGTCATTCCGGTGATGGAGGGTACGGAGCTCTCTGTTGCGCGAGGGGAATGTGTGGCGCTCACCGGGGCCTCCGGCGCAGGCAAATCGACACTGATGCGGATGATCTACGGCAATTACTTGGCTGCCGGCGGGTCGATCATGGTGGACGGAGTGGACGTGGTGACCGCGGTGCCACGTGAAATATTGAAGCTGCGCCGTGAGGTCCTGGGCTATGTAAGCCAGTTCCTGAGAGTCGTGCCGCGCGTCCCAACGGTGGATGTTGTAGCAGAGCCGTTGTTGGCGGTCGGTGTTGATGCGGAGACTGCCCGCGCAAGAGCACGAGATTTGTTGGCTCGACTGAAAATCCCGCAACGCTTGTGGGCTTTGTCTCCGACGTCATTTTCGGGCGGTGAGCAGCAGCGGGTCAATATTGCGCGAGGGTTCGCGCATGCCTATCCGGCGATGTTGTTGGACGAGCCTACTGCGAGTCTTGACGCCGCGAACCGGGAAACCGTTTTGGCTCTAATAGAAGAAGCAAAGGCGCGTGGGGCGGCCATTGTTGGAATTTTTCATGATGAAGCGGCGCGTGCGCGGGTGTGCGATCGTGAGATCGATGTTTCCGCCTTTACTCCGGCGCTAACGCAAGGAGCCGCATAATGGGGATCCGCGTGATCGGTGTCGTTGGGCCTTCCGGTGTTGGCAAGGATACTGTGATGGAGGCTATGGCAGTCGCCGATGCGCGGGTGCATCTGGTGCGTCGTGTGATTACTCGAAAAGCGGGTGCAGGCGGAGAAAATTCGATTGGCGCAACGGATGCCGAGTTTGACCTGCTGATTGCCGAGGACGCATTTGCGCTTTGGTGGGCCGCGCATGGTTTGCGGTATGGGGTGCCGCGCAAAGCTTTAGCAAACGATGACGAGAAGGCGTTTGTTCTGGTGAATCTGTCCCGAGGGATTTTGGATCGGGCACGTCAGGCGTTTCCGGATTTTATGGTGCTCTCGTTGACCGCTGACGCCACGACGCTGGCTGCACGTCTGGCTGCGCGCGGCCGCGAAACCGCAGAAGAAATTGAGCACCGTTTGGCGCGGGCAAAGAGCGCTCGGCCTACTGGAGCGGATGTGGTCGAAATCGCCAATGAAGGCGACCTTGACGACACGGTCGCACGTGCCTTGGCCGCGATTCAGCCGGTGAGGGTATGACGTTGGATTTCATGGAAAAGTCCATCTTCGTCTTCGCCTACCAGAGACAGGCTGTCGAGAATGAACGGAGACGGCAGCAAGGGAGTGATATGAGGCAGGAGCGTGCTCATAGTGGCCTCAGCCTCGTTGCCAAGCCGACCGGACAGGGTGATGTGAAAGCGGAACTCGTCCATCACATACGGGTAGCCCCATTGCGCCAGCAGCTCTTCTTGACGGGGAGAAAGGTTGCTTTTGCGGCGCCGAGCCAACTCGGACTCCGATGGCGGTGCGCGAAACGCATCAAGCTCGCGAACCGCTTTGCCGGCGAGATCGGCCAGCCGTGTTTGATCACCATCGATGGTCAATGCGATGAAACTGCCGATGCGGGAAAGTTTCAACCCGTTCAGTGTGACGGGCGCGTGTGCGTCACAGAGCGCGGCAAGCGCATCGTTCAGACTGTCTTCGCGCCTGCCGTTTGCCAGAAAAAACGGAGGCTTGATGGTGCCATGCAACCCGTATTTTCGCGGCGTTGCGGTAATATCAGCAATCGGGCGAGGCAGATGCGGAATGACCGGATGCGCGGTGACTTGTCCGCGGGCCAAATCCCACCCCAGCCAAGCCGCGCCAAAATCAGCCAATGCGCCGGGGCGCGGCGTGTAGTAAATGCCGTATCTTCGGAACTGCATGGTGCCACTATCAACCTTTTGACGACGAATGCCAAAAATGCGTGACACTCACATGACACAAGAGATGATCCTTGCAAATGCCACCCTCGTCCTGCCGACGGAAACCTTTACAGGTTCCATTGTTGTGCGCGACGGCACTATTGTCGACATGGACCAGGGTTCAGCAGTGCCCGCGGGAGCGGAAGATTGCGACGGAGACTTTGTCGCGCCAGGGCTGGTTGAGCTGCATACTGACAATCTTGAGCGGCATATGCGGCCGCGGCCAAGAGTGGACTGGCCACATCAGGCGGCGATCGTAGCCCATGACGCGGAACTGGCGAGTGTCGGTATCACCACTGTGTTCGACGCGTTGCGTGTGGGATCAATCCTGTCTGATCCAAACAAGAAGTACGGAAAATATGCCAGATCCGTGGCAAGCGAAATTCTGTCGATGCGCGACAGTGGTGCCTTGCGGATCAGCCACCATATCCATCTTCGGGCTGAAACCTGTTCCGAAACTTTGGTTGAAGAATTGGACGAGTTCGGTCCGGAGGATCGTGTAGGCATCGTCAGCCTGATGGATCACACCCCAGGTCAGCGGCAATTCACCGATCTATCAAAGTTTGAGGCTTACATTCGTGGTAAGTACGCAATGGATGCGGAAGGTTTTGACGAGTACGTGAGCTTCCTTCGCGGTTTGCACGACACATTGGGCGAAAAGCACGAGTTGGCGACCGTTGCCGCGGCCAAACGATTTGGAGCCGTGCTCGCAAGCCATGACGACACGACGGCGGAACAGGTGGCCACGTCAGCAGGCTATGGGATTCACCTTGCCGAGTTCCCGACAACTGTGGCGGCGGCCAAGGCCAACCAGGCAAACGGCATCGCAAACATCATGGGGGGACCAAACCTTGTGCGCGGCGGATCTCATTCGGGCAACGTGGCGGCGATGGAACTGGCCGATCTGGGCCTGCTTGATATCCTGTCATCGGATTACGTACCGTCTTCGCTGCTGTTGGGTGCCGTCATGCTGGGCAACACATGGGGCGATATGTCCAAAGGACTTCACACGGTCACAGCAGCGCCAGCGTGTTATACGAACCTGAACGATCGTGGGCGGCTGGAAGTCGGTTTGCAGGCTGATTTGATCAGGTTCCGGCTCACCGAAGGTGTTCCGGCGCTGCGTGCGGTCTGGCACAAAGGTCTGCGTGCGGCCTAAAGCTTGTTGAACGCAGCGGCATAGGACACCGGGAATGGTTTCTCCAGGGCGCCGGGCGTCAACTCGAGCGCCATGAAATACGGTCCGGCAAACTGGTTTGTGAACCCTTTCGCGGTCTCAACGGAATACCCGAAGCGGGAATAATAGGCCGGATTGCCCAGAACAAAGCTGGCCTGCCACCCATCCAATTGGGCCTGAGATAAACCGCGGCGAATGAGTTGGGCGCCAATGCCTTGTTTCTGGTGATCGGGTGCGACGGAAACCGGAGCAAGGCCGAGTGTGCGAACCGGTGCCGCCATCGGCGAAAAAAGCACATGGCCGATGATGTGGCCGTCTTGTACCGCGACGAAGGAAATGGCCGCATCACCGTCATCCCGAAGCATATCTACGAGGCGCGCTTCGTCCGGTTGCCCAAAGGCTGCTTCGGTCAAGGCACGAATAGGCGCTATGTCGTCGGGGGTCTCGAGGCGGATGTCCATAAAGACAAGATAGGACTGCGTCCTGGTCTTGTCCAATCACCTCAAACACAAAAGAAAAACCCCAGCGCTGGCCGGGGCTTTTCCATGTTTTCTAAGAGTAAGTTCAGCCGATGGCAGCTGCCTTCACATCGGCATCGATGTAGGGCAGATATTGCTCGAAATTATCTGCAAACATGCCGACCAGCTTGGCGGCTTGCGCGTCATAGGCGTCTTTGTCGTCCCAAGTGCTGCGCGGATCAAGCAAGCTGTCGTCAACGCCCGGCACCGAAACCGGCACTTCGAAGCCGAAGTTGGAGTCTTTGCGGAACTCGACGTGGTTCAGCGAGCCGTCCAGTGCTGCGGTCAGCAAGGCACGCGTGGCCTTGATTGGCATACGCGAGCCGGTGCCATATGCGCCGCCAGTCCAGCCAGTGTTGACCAGCCAGCAGGTGGTGCCGAATTCGGCGATCTTTTCACGCAGTAGCGCACCGTAGACTTCTGGACGACGCGGCATGAAAGGCGCGCCGTAGCAGGTCGAGAACGCAGGTGTCGGTTCAGTCAGGCCGCGTTCTGTGCCGGCCATCTTGGCGGTGAAGCCGGACAGGAAGTGATATTCCGCTTGCGCCGGCGTGAGGCGTGCCACCGGCGGCAGGATACCGAACGCGTCACACGTCAGCATAATGACATTCTTGGGGTGACCGCCGAGGCCGTTTTCCGACGCATTCGGGATCGACTCCAGCGGGTAGGCACAGCGCATGTTTTCGGTCAGGCTGCTGTCCTCGAAGTCCAGTTCTTTGGTTTCTTCGTCGTAAACCATGTTTTCGATCACGGTGCCGAACATCTGCGTTGTCGCATAGATTTCCGGCTCCGCTTCCGGGTTCAGACCAATGGTCTTGGCGTAGCAGCCACCCTCGAAATTGAAGGTTCCACGGTCTGACCAGCCATGCTCGTCGTCGCCGATCAGGGTGCGGTTCGGGTCTGCGGACAGGGTGGTTTTGCCCGTACCGGACAGGCCGAAGAACACAGCGCTGTCGACAGGGTTGCCTTTGGCGTGGTTTGCCGAGCAGTGCATCGGCATGATGCCTTTCTCCGGCAGGAGATAGTTCAGCAAGCCAAAGACCGATTTCTTGTTCTCGCCCGCGTATTCGGTGTTGCCGATCAAGATGAGTTTCTTGTCTATGTTCACCGCGATTACGGTTTCCGTGCGACAACCGTGCTTGTCCGGGTCCGCCTTGAAACTCGGGCAGTTGATGATCGTGTAGTCTGCCACAAAGCCGTCGAGCGCTTCGCGATCGGGACGACGGAGAAGGTGGCGAATGAAGAGATTGTGCCATGCCAGTTCGTTCACCACGCGCACGTTTATTGCGTGGGTCGGGTCGGCGCCGGCCGTCAAATCCTGCACGAAGTACTCGCGACCCTTCATATGCTCGAGCATATCGGCGTGCAGACGGTCAAACGCGTCGGCCTCCATCAGGGCGTTGTTATCCCACCAGATGGTATCTTCCGTGGTGGGGGTACGGACTGTGAATTTGTCTTTGGGCGAACGTCCGGTGAATTCACCAGTACTCACCAGAAAGGTGCCACCGTTGCCAAGCGTACCCTCGCCGCGCTTCAGCGCGTTCTCGATAAGGGCAGGCTCCATAAAGTTGTAATAGACATTTCCCAGACCTTCGATCCCTTGATCTTCGAGGCGGAATTGCGGGTTTACCCGTCCAAATGTCATTTTTTACACTCCTGTGGCCGCAAGTCGTTTGGCGGCAGTCCGTTTAAGCCTTCGGAACGAAATAAAATTGCGCGTTTACTTATTCCGAAGCGTGACATCGGGGTCTTAACATGCGGTTTCCAAGGATGAACAGGTAGCTTTGACGCAGTTAGCGCAACCAAATGCAGGTTAGCGCAACCAAATGTTCCTATTGGCGTATGTGTGCCGATTTGCGCAACAAAAGTGAGACAAATTAGCCATTCAGAAGGGCTTTTGCCGCCAAATAATTGGCGAATACCCGACGAATCGCACTTTTACGTTGATTGCCGCAGGTCAAAATGCGCATAATGGCGCAAAAAACAGGCAATAAAACGAGCAACATAAGGATCTGACAATGTCGAAGATCGCCCTTGTGGATGACGACAGGAATATCCTGACGTCCGTTTCTATGACCCTTGAGGCAGAGGGATTTGAAGTAGAAACCTATAACGACGGACAGCAAGCGCTGGACGCGTTCAATAAGAAACTTCCGGATATGGCCGTGCTGGACATCAAGATGCCCCGCATGGACGGCATGGACCTTCTTCAGCGTCTGCGCCAGAAAACCTCGATGCCGGTAATCTTCCTGACTTCAAAAGACGACGAGATCGACGAAGTTCTCGGTTTGCGGATGGGGGCGGATGATTATGTCAAAAAGCCTTTTTCCCAGCGTTTGCTGGTTGAGCGCATTCGTGCGCTTCTGCGTCGACAGGAAGCCGTGGATGGCGAAATCGTGGGTGACACGGAAGACACCAAGATCATGGAACGTGGCGAGCTGACTATGGATCCGCTGCGTCACTCTGTAAGCTGGAAAGGCAAGGACGTCACTCTGACCGTGACCGAGTTTCTTTTGCTTCAAGCGCTGGCTCAGCGTCCTGGCTTTGTCAAAAGCCGCGACCAGCTGATGGATGTGGCATATGACGATCAGGTCTACGTCGACGACCGTACGATCGATAGCCATATCAAGCGCTTGCGGAAAAAAATGCGTACTGCGGATTCGGACTTCTCCGCGATTGAGACGCTCTATGGCATTGGCTATAGGTACAACGAAGAATAACGACGCAAGCCGAAGGGAGCGACGTGCGAGACATGGCCCAAGGGCGGGACGGAGACGTTGTATTGGGCGATGACTGGGTCGCGCCTGAAGCCAATGTCGAAAGGGAGATGCGCGGACGACGGGAACGTCGCCGGCTTCTGCCTCTGTCAAAATCCCCGCTGACGCGCAAAATCATCACTTTCAACATGATCGCGCTGCTGGTGCTCGTCATCGGTATTCTGTTTCTGAACAGTGCGCGTGACAGCTTTGCGGTTCAGCGCGCGTCCGGTCTAATGACCGAAGCGCGGCTGATTGCTGGCGCGTTCGAAGCGCAGATGCCATCCGGTGCACCTGTAAATCTGGTGACCGAAGACGGTATCAGCGTGGAAAACACGTTGGAAAAGTTGCCCCTCAAACAGGGAACAAGCGTTTACATCTTTGACACGCTGCAAACACCGGTCGGAATGAAGGTCGGCGAAGCGTCGTCGTCTGCGGCCAAGGCTTTGGCAGAACGTCCGGAAGGCACCCCCCTTACCACAACGCTGAACAAGTTTTGGGCAGCGATCGGCGGTGATGATGCGGGTGGCCTAGCACAAAGTGATGCCAATGAAGCCCGCCTCAAAGAGATCGCGAGCTTGGCGTTGCAAGAGGGGGAGCATTTGACCCCGCTGGAAGCCGCGAACGGTGACGCCGTTTTCGCCGTCGGTGTTCCAATGCGCCAAAACGGTACGGATGTCGGTGCGGTAGTTCTTGTGAGTGCCGCTGGTGAACTGGACGAAATGGTCAGCTCCGAGCGCGAGCGCGTTTTGCAGATGTTCCTCATTGCGACGGTGGTGTCGGTGGGCTTGTCCATGGTGCTGGCCTCAACGATCTCCAACCCACTTTCCGATCTGGCGGCGGCAGCCGAAATCGGGCGCGACAGCGACACTCGCAAAGTCAATCCGGGACGCGTGCGTATTCCGGACCTTACAGCCCGTCCGGACGAGATCGGGCGTTTGTCCGGGGCCCTGCGCGGCATGGTGTCGGCTCTGTACGAGCGGATCGACAGCAACGAACAGTTCGCCGCTGACGTCGCCCACGAGATCAAGAACCCTCTTGCCTCGCTTCGTTCAGCGGTTGGTTCGCTGCGCATGGTCAAGAAAGAAGAGCATCGGGAGAAGCTCCTTGATGTGATTGAGCACGACGTGCGTCGCCTGGATCGACTGGTCAGCGATATTTCAAACGCATCGCGGCTTGATAGCGAATTGGTCAAGGAAGAAGAGGAGCAGTTCAATCTGCTCGAGATGATTGGCAACCTGACCCAGTATCTGGGAGAGGATGCCAAGGGCAAGGGCATCGAGTTTGTCACCGATCTTCCCGAAGTCCCCATCGAGATCAATGGCCTTGAAGCGCGACTGGCGCAGGTTTTTGTGAATCTGATCACCAACGCGATTAGCTTTTGCGAAGACGGCGATGCCATTCGGGTCTGGGCCCGCAAGCGGGAAAACAGGGTGCTTGTTGTTGTCGAGGATACCGGTCCGGGTATTCCCGAGCAGGCGCTCAACAAGATTTTCAACAGGTTCTATTCGCATCGGCCTGAAAGCGATTTTGGCAATAACTCCGGTCTTGGGCTGGCAATCTCCAAGCAAATCGTCGAAGCCCATGGCGGCGTGATTTGGGCCGAGAATATCCGGCCGACTGATGCGGATATCACTTCTGAACCTCTGGGCGCCCGTTTCGTGGTTGGCCTTCCGGTTTAAGACGTGACGACTGGCGGGGGCGACATGGGACATGGTCCCGCCGACCCTGACCAAGCCATCCTCCATGCAAGCTGCGTGTCCCTGGCTGGGCACGCGGTTGTCATTACAGGGGCTTCTGGGTCTGGAAAATCGGCCTTGGCATTGCAACTTATGGCCTATGGCGCACGCCTTGTGGCTGATGACCGGACGGAGGTCGTTTCGCGCAACGGCCAGCTTTGGGCCAGTGCACCCGAAACCATCAAAAGCAAGATTGAGGCGCGAGGCATTGGCATTCTCTCTGCAGAAGCGGTCGGGCATGCGCAGGTGGTCCTGGCAGTAGATCTGGATCGCACGGAGACAAGTCGGCTGCCACATCCTCGTGAGACTCGAATACTTGGCGTGTCTCTTCCCTTGTGTCTCAGGGTGGAAGCGGCGCATTTTGCGCCTGCGATTCTGCAATACCTACGCGAAGGGAGAAACGCGTGAGCGCCACCGATGCCAAGCGAGATGCGCACCCGCTTTTGTTGCTGACAGGACCGTCCGGTGCAGGACGAACGACCGCTCTAAAGGCGCTTGAGGATGCGGGGTTTGAAACCATCGACAACCTGCCGATGGGATTATTGGACAGATTGCTGTCCGACCAGCCGCTTGATCGCCCCATGGCTCTTGGTCTCGATGTACGCAACCGGGATTTCTCTCCCGCAGCATTGCTGGAAGCGTTGCATCTGTTGGAACGTGTCCCGGGTGCAGTACCCGAGTTGTTGTACCTTGACTGTCGCGCCGAAGTTCTGGCGAGGCGCTACAGCGAGACCCGTCGTCGCCATCCTATGGCCCCTGACGAAGACCCGACAGAAGGCATTGACCGCGAACTGGCATTATTTGAGCTCGTCCGTGCGCGGGCAGACGTCCTGATAGACACCTCGGAACTTAGTCCGCATGATCTGCGCGCCGCTGTGACGGTGCAATACGCTCCGAACGCGGGACAGTCACTTGCACTGACGGTGAAGTCGTTCAGTTACAAACGGGGACTGCCAAAAAGCGCGGACATGGTTTTTGATTGCCGCTTTCTGCGCAATCCGCATTGGAATGCCGAATTACGGCCAATGGACGGCGGAGATGCGCCGGTTGGCGCCTATGTGGCTGCGGATCCGGCCTATCAACCGTTCTGTGACTCGCTCATGACCATGGTTTCCGCATTGTTGCCTTCCTATATTTCGGAAGGACGCAGCCACCTGATGATTGCATTTGGATGCACTGGAGGTCGGCACAGGTCCGTTTTTGTAGCGGATTCCGTTGCGGCCGCCCTTGCACAACAGGGCTGGCAAGTGTCAATTAGTCACCGCGAACTCAATCGGGTCGCAACGCTTCCGGGGCATGGGCCGGACAGCACAGAAGATGGGGAACGAAAAGCGTGATCGGAATAGTGATCGTGGCACATGGCGGGCTGGCGGGAGAATACCTCGCAGCCATGGAACATGTTGTCGGCTCTCAGAATGGTGTCACAGCCATTGCGATTGAGCCCGACCATGACCGCCCCGCCAAACAGGGTGAAATCTGTGCCGCAGCCGACGAGGTGGATACCGGAGACGGCGTTGTAATAGTGACAGATATGTTTGGCGGTTCGCCATCCAATTTAAGCCTGCGGGCATGCGCGCCGGCCAACCGCCGCATTCTTTATGGCGCCAATCTGCCCATGCTGATCAAGCTGGCAAAAAGCCGTCACCTTGAGGTCGCGGATGCCGTAAAGCTGTCGCTTGAGGCAGGACGAAAATACATAGACAGCCAGAATATCCAGACGGGGTGATCCATGAGTGAAACCACGAGTCGCACGCTTGCGATCATCAACGAAAAGGGACTGCACGCGCGCGCTTCTGCGAAGCTTGTCGAGGTCGTCGAGGGATTTGACGCTTCGGCTGAAGTGACAAAGGATGGCTTGAGCGCGGGCGGCGACAGTATTATGGGTTTGCTGATGTTGGCGGCGTCTAAAGGAACTTCCGTTGATGTCACAACAAGTGGCCCTGATGCGGTCGCACTTGCCGATGCCATAGAAGCCCTTGTGGCAGACAAGTTTGGCGAAGGCTTCTAAGGCGGATAAGATAGGGCTTTGAACAAGCCCCAGAACGGGAAGACTGACTTGGTGGACACAGTGCCAGAGCCGCAGATGGCAAATAAGGGCGCCAATGAGGACGCTCCAGACGACGGCCAGATTTATGATCGCCGTACTCTGACGTATGCGAATTCGTTTGATGACGCCTGGACCGGTTTTGCCATTCGTGCGATCGAATGGATGACCGGCAAGCTCAGAATCTTGCGAATGGTCAACAAGTTCGAACGCGACAACGAACAGTATCGCGGCCAGAAATTCTGGCGTGGCGCGCTGAACGTTATGGGCATCGAGCTGACAACCCCGCAAGAGCAGATTGAAAACATCCCCTCCGAAGGCCCGGTTGTGGTTGTCGCCAACCACCCGCATGGCATGGTGGACGGTATGATTTTTGCCGACCTAATCGGTCGTGTGCGGCAGGATTATCGTATTCTCACCAGATCTGTTCTCACCGGATTGGATGAAGCTGCGTCGAGTTTCATGATTCCCGTGCCGTTTCCGCATGACCCGGAAGCGCAACGCAAGATGGTCGAGATGCGTGCAAATGCCATGGCACATCTCAAGGAAGGCGGCGTTGTCGCGCTTTTCCCCTCCGGCGTTGTTATGAGTTCGGAGACATGGTTCGGCCCGGCAGTCGAGCAGGAATGGAACGTTTTTACCGCGCAGATGATCCGTCGGTCTGGCGCGCGCGTTGTTCCGATCTTCTACCCGGGTTCCAATAGCCGCTGGTATCAGATCGCAAACAAGATCTCGCCTATTCTGCGGCAGGGGCTTCTGCTTCACGAGATTGTTCGGTCATGCAACAAACCTCAGAAGCCGGTTGTGGGTAAGCCACTTACCGACGCACAGATGGAACAGCTTCACAGCGATCCGCGGGGTTTCATGGCATGGCTGCGGCAGCACACCTTGGATCTTGGCGAAAATGATTGAAGTTAGATTCCCACGCTGAACAAAAAAGACCCGCGCAACAGCGCGGGTCTTTTTCGATGTGGCGAGTATTGGTGAGTCAGCGCGTCGGGACGGGCGATTCTCCGCGATAGTCATAGAAACCACGCTTTGTTTTGCGGCCCAGCCATCCAGCCTCGACATATTTGGTCAGCAACGGGCAGGGGCGGTATTTTGTATCTGCCAACCCGTCGTGCAACACATTCATGATTGCAAGGCAGGTATCCAGACCAATAAAGTCCGCAAGTTCCAAAGGACCCATAGGGTGATTGGCACCAAGCTTCATGGCAGCATCGATCGAGGCGACGTTGCCGACGCCTTCGTACAGCGTGTAACAGGCTTCGTTGATCATGGGGATCAGGATCCGGTTTACGATGAAGGCCGGAAAGTCTTCGGCGCTGGCTGCGGTTTTTCCGAGCTTGTTAACGATCCCTAGGCAGGTCTGGTAGGTCTCTTCATCGGTCGCGATGCCACGGATCAATTCCACAAGCTTCATAACCGGGACCGGATTCATGAAGTGGAATCCCATGAATCGTTCAGGTCGGTCGGTGCGGGACGCCAAGCGGGTGATCGAAATGGAAGACGTATTGGACGTCAGTATCGTGTCAGGTCCCAGGTGAGGTTTCAGGATATCGAAGATCTGGTGTTTGATTTCCTCGCGTTCGGTTGCGGCCTCAATCACAAGGTCAGTGCCACCAAGTTTTGGTAGTTCAAGCGTTGTGGCGATCCGCCCCATCGCGGCAGCTTTCTCGCCAGCAGAGATTTTTTCGCGACTTACCTGGCGTTCGAGATTCTTGTCGATTCGCGCAACAGCCGCGTCCAGAGCGTCCTGATTGATGTCATTGAGCAGGACTTCATAGCCCGCCAGAGCCATGACATGCGCGATGCCGTTGCCCATTTGGCCGGCCCCGACCACTCCGATTGACCCGATGTCCATGAAACGACCTCTTTTTTAGGTTTGACCGACCTTATGCCTGCCTTTCAGGCCTCTGCAAGGGGGCGCGACCGCTAAAATTTTCCGCAACTTATCGCTTTAGGCATTTGGCAAACAGTTTGCGCGAATCTGGGCGCGGGTGAGGAAAGTTGTGGTGAAAATATGTCCTTTGCTAAAATGGATGCGGGCGAAATCGATTACGCGCCGTGTCGATATGGAAAATCCCGGATCGCGTTCCGCGGTCCAAAGAAGACCCTAGATGACGCCTATGTTGCATTCATTGGCGGCACGGAGACCTACGGTAAGTTTGTGCCGATGCCGTTCGTGAATCAAGTCGAAGCGGAGACCGGAACGGAGTGCGTGAACCTTGGCTGTGTCAACGCAGGCATTGATGCTTTTCTGGCGGAACCTTCGGTTTTGGATGTTGCGCAGCATGCGGATGCAACTGTCATTCAGATAATGGGCGCACAGAATATGTCCAACCGGTATTATAAGGTGCATCCGCGCCGAAACGACCGGTTCATTGGTGCAAGTCAGATGATGCAGCTCGTATTCAACGAAGTTGATTTCAGCGAATTCCACTTTACGCGCCATATGCTGCAAACACTGCTGACCCGAGCGCCCGAGCGCTATGCCATGGTCCGAGAGGAATTGCGCATGGCCTGGAGCGCACGCATGAAGCTGCTTTTGAATACGATTGGGGGGCGCGTCGTTCTTTTGTGGGTGGCAGAACACTCGCCGGACGACGAAGCCGCTACGACGGAGCTTGGACGTGATCCGCTCTTTATCGATCGTGGGATGCTCGACGAGCTTCGTCCGCTGGTTGACGAAATTGTCGAGGTCGTTGTGACCCCTGAAGAAGCTGAAGAAGCGTTTGAAGAAATGGTGTGTTCCGAAATGGAACAGGTTGCTGCAAAGCAGATGCTTGGTCCCAAAGTACACGAACAGACCGCAAAGGCGCTTTCGCGCGTGCTGCAGGAATTGGTCTAAGGCAAAATTGGACAGTGAAAAACAAAAAAGGCCCGCCAATCTGGCGGGCCTTTCATTTGTCACGCGTTCGGGACGCGGCTTAACTCAGCTTTTCGGTCAATGCCGGGACTGCTTCGAAAAGGTCTGCAACCAGACCGAAGTCGGCGACCTGGAAGATCGGCGCTTCTTCGTCTTTGTTGATCGCAACGATGATCTTGGAGTCTTTCATACCTGCAAGGTGCTGAATGGCGCCGGAGATACCTGCTGCGATATACAGTTCCGGTGCAACAACCTTACCGGTCTGACCCACCTGCCAATCGTTCGGAGCATAGCCAGAATCAACGGCCGCGCGTGATGCACCAACGGCAGCACCGAGTTTGTCAGCAAGCGCTTCAATGATTTTGAAGTCTTCTTCAGAACCAACGCCGCGACCACCGGAAACGACGATGCCAGCCGAGGTCAGCTCAGGGCGATCGCTTTCGGCAACCTTGTCTTCAACCCATTCGGACAGGCCGGGGTTGTCTGCTGCGCCAACAGTTTCCACAGATGCGGAGCCGCCTTCGCCGGACGCGTCGAAGGTCGACGTACGGAAGGTGATGACTTTGGTTGCGTCAGAAGATTTCACAGTCTGGATTGCGTTACCAGCATAGATCGGGCGCTCGAAGGTGTCGGCATCGACCACTGCGGTCACGTCGGACAGAACCATCACGTCCAGAAGTGCTGCCACACGTGGCATCACGTTCTTGGCGTCGGTGGTCGCCGGTGCCACGATGTGGCTGTAGTCGCCAGCCAGAGACACGATCAGTGCTGCGGTAGGCTCTGCGAGGCGATGCCCCAATGAGGCGTCCTCAGCAACCAATACCTTGGCCACACCGTCGATTTTCGCGGCGGCTTCGCCGGCTGCGGCAGCAGATGCGCCTGCAGCCAGAACGGTCACGTCACCCAGCGCCTTTGCGGCGGTGACAGCTTTGGCGGTGGCGTCCAATGCCAGTTCGCCGTTGTTGACTTCTGCGAGAAGAAGAACAGCCATTACACAGCCCCCGCTTCTTTGAGTTTTTCGACCAGCTCGTCCACGGAGCCAACCATGATGCCTGCAGCGCGCTCAGACGGCTCAGAGGTTTTGACAACCTCAAGACGCGGAGTGACGTCCACGCCGTAGTCGGCAGCGGTCTTCTCATCCAGCGGCTTTTTCTTCGCCTTCATGATGTTCGGCAGGGATGCATAGCGCGGCTCGTTGAGGCGCAGGTCCACGGAGATGATGGTCGGCGTAGAGACTTTGATGGTCTGCAAACCACCGTCCACTTCGCGGGTTACAACAGCGTTGTCGCCATCGATGTCGACTTCGGACGCAAATGTCGCCTGCGACCAACCGAGAAGGGCGGACAGCATTTGGCCAGTGGCATTCATGTCGTTGTCAATTGCTTGCTTGCCGCAGAGCACCAGGCCAGGCTGCTCTTCCTCGACAACTTTGGCGAGGATCTTGGCAACTGCCAGAGGCTCGATGTCTTGATCGACGCTGTCAGCTGCAACCACCAGAATGGCGCGATCAGCGCCCATGGCCAGTGCGGTGCGCAGGGTTTCCTGAGCTTGCTTCACACCAATGGAAACGGCGACAACCTCGTCTGCCTTGCCGGCCTCTTTCAGGCGGATGGCCTCTTCGACTGCAATCTCGTCGAATGGGTTCATCGACATTTTCACGTTGGCGAGATCGACACCGGTTCCATCCGCTTTCACACGGACTTTCACGTTGTAGTCAATCACGCGCTTTACAGGCACAAGTACCTTCATGGGCGTTGGACTCCTTACAAAATGTCAGAGCCGGGGTCCGGCTCAAGCAATGCTCTCATGGGCGTTGATATATTCTTGCGCGCACATGAAACAGAGCAAAATCGTCACGTTTCGTCGTATCGACGTCACGTTTGGCTGTTTCACGTTACGTTTCTTGCAAGATTATTGCGGCAGTGCAGAAAAGTTACGTAAGGGGAGATTGCGTCAAGCGCGATGTTAGCGCAATCGGCGCAATGCTTCCGATTCAGCGATTCGCGCCGGGAACCCAAAGCACGTCAGAACGACCGTCGTCATTTGCAATTCGAGCTGCCACGAAGAACCAGTCTGATAGTCGGTTGAGATAGGTAATCACGTGCGGATTTACCTCCTCGGACTGCGAAAGTTCTACAGCAAGACGCTCTGCGCGTCGGGCAACCGTTCTGCAAATATGAAGGTGGGCGGCAAGAGCCGAACCTCCGGGTAGGATAAAGCTTCGAAGCGGCTCCAGCCGATCGTTCATCGCATCGATCTCGGCTTCCAGCCGGAGAACCTGGGTCTCAGCCATTCGAAGGGGTGGGTATTCGCTTTCGGCGTCCTTGGCCATATCTGGACGACAGAGGTCTGCACCCAGATCAAAAAGGTCGTTCTGTATATAGGACAGTTGGGCGTCCATGGCACCTTCGGCATGTAGCCGTGCTACGCCGAGGGTGGAGTTTAACTCATCCGAGGTGCCATAGGCGGTCACCCGCAGGTCGTATTTGGCCACTCGGTCGCCGTTACCCAGCGCAGTTGAGCCTTTGTCGCCAGTGCGGGTATAGATTTTGTTCAGAACAACCACGTCAACCTCCCGTCCGGAACCAGACAAACACAAGAATGAGCAACACCGCCACGAACTGTGCCCCGATACGCAGGCGCATGATCTTGTTGGCGTGTTTCCGGTTGAAGTCGCCGCCTTTGGCAAAGCCGCCGACGCCGATCATCAAAATGAACAGCACCGCAAAACAGGCGATAGCGGCAACCCAAAAGAGGGGATCGTCGGCCATGATTCTGCTCCTATCTCTGGTGAACGCGCCCAGTGATAGACCCTCACGGGGCAAAACTGAACTACCTTGCTGGTCATCTACGGAAGGTCAGCCTTTCGAGATCACCCAGTCGAGAATTTTGGTCGGTAAGACACGGCGGAGGAAATTCATGAGGTGCGCTGGTTTTGTCACTCGGTAGCGGGCGCGCGGGCGCGGGCTTTCGATGGCATGTCGTACTTTTTCCACTACGGCCTCAGCAGGAAGCTCAAAAGGGTCGAGGCCTTGCTTGTCTTCACTGAAACGCGCCACCAGCCCCGATCTGTAACTGTCGGAATGAACCGAGTTTTCCCAGTCGATCCACTCAAAGAACTGTTCGGCGTTATTCTTGCGCATCGCTGATGTGATTGGGCCGGGTTCGATCAGGCTTACCGATATTGGAGTGCCTCGCAGTTCGATACGCAGGCTATCCGCCCAGCCTTCGAGTGCGTGTTTGGTAGACACATAGGCGCCGCGATAGCGCATGGAGACATAGCCTAGAACGGACGAATTGAGAACGATGCGCCCGTGCCCTTGCGCGCGCATCACGCGGAGAACCTGACGTGTCAGTTCGTGCCATCCCAGAAGATTACTCTCCATCAAGTCACGGAAGCCGTCAGTTGGCAGGTCTTCGATCGCCCCCGGCAGGCCACGCGCGCCGTTGTGAAATACGGCGTCGAGCGTCCCTCCGGTTTCGGAAAGTGTTTCCTTGAGGCCGGTGGTTATTGTGCCGGTATCACGATAGTCGATCAGCGGGCTGGAGAACCCTTCAGCGCGAAGCCTGTCGCAGTCGCGCTGTTTTCGGCAACTGGCGATCACGTGCCAGCCTCTGTCGCGAAGGCCCCGCGCAGCCGCAAGGCCAATACCCGTGGAGCAGCCGGTGATCAGAATGGTTTTCTTGGTCATAGATGTCCCGGCTGCCCGCTTCGGGCTGGTTTAGTCGTCGACTTCGTCGGCGCTTTCGGCGTTCAGTTGGCCGTAGTTTTGCGCACCGATGGTGTCGTGCAACTCCAGTTGCGTTTCGAGGAAGTCGATATGGCCCTGCTCGTCGTTGATCAACTCTTCAAACAGACCCATAGAGGCGAAGTCCCCCACTTCGGCACAGAATTTTCGCGCTTCGGAGTAGAGTGCGACAGCCTCCATTTCGGCCTCGAGATCGCAGGCCAGAGTTTCACGCACGTTTTCGCCAATGCGCAACGGATCGAGCGTTTGCAAGTTGGGGTGGCCTTCCAAAAAGATGATGCGGTCAATGAGCTTGTCGGCGTGCTCCATCTCCTCGATGGATTCTTCGCGCATCTTCTTGGCGAGCTTGCCGTAGCCCCAGTCTTTTTGCAGGCGGTAGTGCAGCCAAAACTGGCTGACTGCTGTCAGTTCAACCCGCAGTGCTTTGTTCAGATACTCGATAACCTTGGGATCGCCCTTCATCACTCTCACTCCTTCTGGATGGTGCGCCACGTAGGCCGCGCAATTCGGCAGGCACCTCCAGATTAGGGTTTGAGCGCATCGAGGCAACAAAAAGCTTCATGCAGCCTCCGCAGGTCGGGGCTTTGCCTAGAGCATGATAAATTTTGCCGGGTGTGATGATTGCTGCAGAGTCCGAGGCCCGCATCCAGTCGATGGCCGAATGGATGTCTTTGTCAGAGATTCGTGCGCAACTGCAGACGATCATGATTCTGTCCCGAGTAAATTGGTCGGGATTTTCGTAGGGAAAAGTGGTGTGGCCGTCAATCCTGACAAAATTACTTGGCTGGAAGGTTACTCAGAGGGAAGAGGTGAAAGCATTTTTGCCGCCATCCAGCCAACTTTTCCGGTCTCTTGATCGCGGAGCTTGACCCATCCTTTACCCTCGTCGCGCAGCACTTCGACTTCTTGATCACGCACCAACACGCCCAGAACGCCAAAAGAGGTGCCAGGGCCGCCGCGCAAATTCACACGCGATCCGTTTACTGACCGAAAGTCCTTTTTGACTTCAGGCAAAATGAGCGTGGTTTCGCCCAGTTTGATCAGAGCAGGCTGCGTTTCAATTACCTTATCGGAAAGGGCGTCCGTGAGTGATGGCGTTGAACCTTGGGGAGTGGCAAAATTGGCAGTGGTGGACGCGTCGACTGCGAGAAGCGGCGTTTGAACCGAAGTGGGCGCTGCTACGGTCTCCACAATCGCTTCCTCTTTGCGTTGCACGGTGGGAACGACGGCGGCAGCTTTGGTCACAACAGGTTCAATCGGCGTTGCAGTGATGCGCGCGGGTTCAGGAGTAACAGGGGATTTCTGGGATTGAGCCTCTACAACGTCGCGACGGTACGTCGGTTCAAAATCGGAACCGCCGCTGAGTTCGTAAAACGCCCATCCCATGAACGCAAAACTGACAACAACAAACTTGTTCACTATGAAATCTCCGAAAATATTAGGCACGTCACTACAAAGGCACGCGTCACAATAGCAGATTATCGAGGGCAGGAGTCGATTCTGAGGGGAAAAAACCTGAATTGTCCCCATCCATCTGCTTTACCGGCGTCGCGGGCTTGGGTATCACCGCTTTATGACCGACCTGATCGACGACGATTTCTCCGCCCAGAATGTGACTGAACCGCTGCGCCGTGCGATTGGCGAGCGCTATCTGACCTATGCACTCAGCACGATCATGCATCGGGCTCTGCCTGACGCACGAGACGGGTTGAAGCCGGTGCATCGCCGCATTCTCTATGCGATGCGCGAGCTCAAGTTGTCGTCGTCCGGAGGATTCCGTAAGTCTGCAAAGATTTCGGGCGATGTGATGGGCAATTATCACCCGCACGGCGACGCCGCGATCTATGACGCGATGGCGCGTTTGGCACAGGATTTTAACGTCCGATATCCGCTGGTCGATGGTCAGGGTAATTTCGGGAATATCGACGGCGATAATCCAGCTGCGAGCCGATACACCGAGGCGCGGATGACCTCTGTGGCAGAAGCCATGCTGGAAGGTCTCAACGAAAACGCTGTTGATTTCCGTGAAAATTATGACGGGACGCTGAACGAACCGGTCGTCTTGCCAGCCACTTTCCCGAACCTGCTGGCCAACGGTGCCAGTGGGATTGCGGTTGGGATGGCAACCAACATTCCGCCGCACAATATTTCCGAGCTGTGCGACGCCTGCCTTCATATGATCAAGACGCCGGATGTGCGCGATGATACCCTGCTGAACTATGTTCCGGGGCCGGATTTTCCGACCGGCGGCGTGATCGTCGAGCCAAAGGAAAATATCGCGCAGGCCTATCGGACTGGACGCGGTTCATTCCGTTTGCGCGCCAAGTGGGAAAAAGAAGACTTGGGTCGCGGCCAGTGGCAGATTGTCGTCACGGAAATCCCCTATCAGGTGCAAAAATCGCGCTTGATAGAGAAACTGGCAGAAGTCATTCAGACGAAGAAGGTGCCGATCCTTGGCGATGTTCGGGACGAAAGCGCCGATGACATTCGCCTGATCCTGGAACCCAAATCCAAGAACGTGGATCCGGACGTTCTTATGAATATGCTGTTCCGGACCTCGGATCTCGAAGTGCGCTTTTCCTTGAACATGAACGTGCTGATCGACGGTGTGACGCCCAAAGTATGTTCCATGAAGGAAGTGCTGCGTGCGTTTTTGGATTTCCGGCGTGAGGTCCTAATCCGTCGATCCAAACACCGAATGGAGAAGATCGACCACCGTTTGGAGGTTTTGGAAGGCTTTATCATTGCGTTCCTAAATCTGGACCGTGTGATCGATATTATCCGCTACGACGACGCTCCCAAACAGGCTCTTATGGCCGAGGACTGGGGAATCGAGCACGTTCGAGCTACCTCCGAAGCAGACTATAAATCGCCTCTGCCAGCCAAGGGAGAGGGCGAACTGACGGAGGTGCAGGCAGAAGCCATCTTGAACATGCGCCTTCGTAGCTTGCGCCGACTGGAAGAGCTTGAACTTATCCGAGAACGCGATGCGCTTATGGAGGAACGTGCCGGTCTTGAGGATTTGCTCGACAGTGAAGGCCTTCAGTGGGAGCGGATTTCGGAGCAGTTGAAGGAAGCTAAAAAGCTTTTTGGCAAAGACTACGAAGGCGGTGCACGCCGCACACAATTTGCTGAAGCGGGAGAGGTCGAAGACGTTCCGATCGAAGCGATGATCGACCGTGAACCGGTGACGATTGTTTGTTCGCAGATGGGCTGGATCCGCGCCATGTCTGGTCATATCGATCTGTCCCGTGAACTCAAGTTCAAGGATGGTGACGGACCGAGGTTCATATTCCACGCTGAAACGACGGACCGGCTGCTGGTCTTTGCGACAAACGGGCGGTTTTACACGCTCAGCGCCGCGAACTTGCCGGGTGGACGTGGCATGGGAGAGCCTTTGCGCTTGATGGTTGATTTGCCAAACGAGGCTGAGATTGTTGACATTTTTGTGCATGACAAAGAGCGCAGGCTACTGGTGGCCTCTAGTGCCGGCGACGGGTTTGTCGTGCCAGAAAAAGACGTTATTGCGCAGACGCGCACAGGCAAACAGGTGCTCAACGTAAAGGACGACATCCGGGCTCAAATTTGTAAGCCTGTGTCGGGCGACCACGTCGCTGTTGTGTCTAAAAACGGCCGCTTCCTTGTCTTCCCGATTTCCGAAATGCCCGAACTGGGGCGTGGCAAGGGTGTGCGCATCCAAAAATACAACATGGCGCGCGGGCGACAGGGAACTCTGGAACTGGATGGTGGACTGAGCGACATCACGACCTTCAATTGGGAAGAGGGGCTCAGCTGGTCCATGGGGGGAAAGACGCGGCACGAACCGGACATGTCCGATTGGCTGGGCAAGCGCGCCGGCGTCGGTAAAAAGGCGCCCTACGGTTTCCCAAAAACCTTCACCTTTGACTAGGTCAGGCCTTCTTTCTGGTCACAAATACCCAAGGCTCAGGCCGCCGGCTTAAGCCGCGCGTAAGCCAGAAAGGTGCGGGCGCAATCTGTCAAAACGGCTGTCTGCATAACGTCGGTATTACGTCGGCAAAACGTCTGTTTTCTTACACGGGTTTAGCGGTGAGCCAGACCCCGTCGTCAGGTCTCAGCGTGAGGATCATCACCGGATCCGGATCGCGCCCTTCGACAAGTTCGAACCGGAACCGGGCCAGTAGCGTGGCGAGAATGATCACGGCCTCCTGGATGGCAAAGCTTGCGCCTATGCAAATGCGTGGTCCGTCCCCAAAAGGCAGATAGGCATATCGATCAACGGATTTTTTGTCAGCAAAGCGCGACGGATCGAAAGCATTCGGATTGTCCCAGAGCATGTGATTGCGGTGCAGGGCGTAGATCGGGATCATCACGGTGTCGCCCGGGCGGATATCGCGGGCGCACAGGACGTCAGGCGCCTGCGCGGTACGTGAAATGATGCCCGCAGGTGGATACAACCGCAGCGCCTCGTCCACGATCTGGCGGATGAGCGGCATCTTTGCGGCTTCCTCTCCCGTCGGAGCAGCGCCGGACATGCACCGTTGAGCTTCAACTCTTGCCCGTTCCTGCACGTCCTGATCGTAGGCACAAAGATAGAGTGACCACGCCAGGGTCAGAGCGGTCGTTTCATGACCCGCCACAATGAACGTCAGCAGGTTGTCACGGAGTTCTGACGTGTTCATGGATTTGGCCGTTTCCGGATCCTCGCCGGCCATCAGAAGATCAAGTAGGTCCGGGACATCGCTTGCACCGCGTTTGCGCCGCGCCTCGATGGCTTCGTCTGCCACGGATTTCATTTTCCCAACGGCTTTTCCGGAAAAAACACGCCCCGGGCGCGGCACCCAATCGGGTACGCCGAGCATGTCCAGAAGCGAGACTTTTCCGGCTTCGGCAATGTATAAATCGATGGCACGATGTACGGCATCGGCATCAAAACTCCCGTCTCCCGAAAAGGTGACTTCGGAGATCACATCAAATGTTGTTCGCACCATCTCGTCCTGAAAATCCACGGCGCGATTTCCCGCTGCTGCGACTCGGTCGACGGCACGAAGGGCGGCGGCGCTCATTACCGGAGCAAGCGACAGCATGTTTCGCTGGCTAAATACCGGAGCGGCGGCACGTCGTTGCCAACGCCAGTGGGCACCTTCGGCAATAAACAGACTGTCACCGATGGCGGGGCGCAGAATGTTCTTGGTGGCCTTCGACTTCGGATAGTTATCAACGTTTTCCAGCAAAACCCGTCGGATTGCTCCGGGGTCCATAATCATGTGCCAGCGGATGCCGGTTTGACCTGAAACCATGGGCTGACGCACGGCAATCTCCGGCAGGATCGACAGGAGGTTGCTGCGCGCGGCTTTCAAAGAGCCCATAATACCAAGAGGTTCAGTCGCGAGTGGCACGTGCACTGGCGGCAATCGGTCGTTGACGTTGGCAGACGGCGGATGCAAGGCAAACTCCTGACGAGGTTTCCTTCGGAATACGTACAATCAGCTTAAAGTGATCACCGCTGTGCGCATAGCCCACGATTGCGCGAAGCGCGGGCATCGGCTATGCCACTTGCAAAGAAGATAAGAGGGACTTTCGAGCATGATCCGATTGGCAGTTTGCATCGCAGCACTGGCTGCGCTGGTGTCTTGTACCGCGCCAAGCGGTCCGGTGAGCGACCCGAAAAAGGATCTGGGCGATTTTGTCCTTGGTCACAACATTGTGGTTGCGCCGCAATTCCAGCGTGGCCCGCTGTCGCGTCCGGCCGACAAGGACGAGTTCATCGCATCGATGAAGAACGCCGTGGATGCGCGTTTCGGTCGTTATGACGGCGACCGGGTTGTGCACTTTGGCATCAACATTTCGGGCTACGTGCTTGCTCAAAACGGTGTGCCGCTGGTCTTGTCTCCGAAGTCCGCGCTGATCATCACCGTGACCGCATGGGACGATCGCGCTGGCGGCAAATTCAATGACGAAGCGCGCGAGTTTGTCGTGTTGGAAAGCTTTACAACCATCGGGGTGAGCTCTGGAATGACCATGACTGCCGAAGAGCAGATGGCGAATCTCACCTACAATGCTGCGAAGCAGATCGAAGAGTGGATGCACGACAACCGCGCATGTCTGGCTGACAATGTACCACCTGAAGTTCAGAAAGAGTGCTGGAAAGACAGTGCTCAAGAGCGCGCGGAACGCAAGAAGCAGCTGGATGAGCTGCGTTAAGCGAAAGCCCGCTTGATTTTTCCCGCGCAAACCAATATGTCGCGCGCGGTAGAGGTAAACGGGTCGTTACGACCCCCTAACACTTAGAAGGCGCCCGAAATGGCTAAGGAAAAGTTTGAGCGCAGTAAACCGCACTGCAACATCGGCACCATTGGTCACGTTGACCACGGTAAAACCACTCTGACGGCAGCGAT